>NZ_JBIWFN010000007.1:0-463953 GCF_044763085.1 Streptomyces sp. NPDC096311 | reverse complement strand
CGTCGCGCACCGGCACGGACTCGTGCCAGTCCAGGCCGAGTTGCGGCATGTCCAACGAGACCGTCGCCTCCTGGGTGTGGTGGGGGTCGAGGTTGGCCACCACCACGACCGTGTCGTCGTCCGAGCGCTTGCTGTAGGCGATCAGGGCCTCGTTGTCGGTCTGGTGGAAGTGCAGGTTCCGTAGCGCGTGCAGAGCCTTGTGCCGCCGTCTGATCCGGTTCAGCTCCGTGATCAGCGGTGCGATGGTGCGGCCCTCGCGTGCGGCCGACTCCCAGTCACGTGGACGCAGTTCGTACTTCTCGGAGTTCCGGTACTCCTCGCTGGCGGGCCCGACCGGAGCGTTCTCGCACAGCTCGTACCCGGCGTAGACCCCCCACGAGGGCGAGAGGGTGGCGGCGAGCACGGCGCGTACTTCGAAGGCGGGCCGACCGCCCCGCTGGAGATGGCCGGGCAGGATGTCGGGAGTGTTCACGAAGAGGTTGGGACGCATGAAGGCGGCCGACGCGCTCGACAGTTCGGTGAGGTAGTCGGTGAGCTCCTGCTTGGTGTTGCGCCAGGTGAAGTACGTGTACGACTGCTGGAAGCCGACCGCCGCGAGCGTGTGCATGATCGCGGGCCGGGTGAACGCCTCGGCCAGGAAGATCACGTCAGGGTCGGTGCGGTTGATGTCCGCGATGACCCGCTCCCAGAAGAGGACCGGCTTGGTGTGCGGGTTGTCGACGCGGAAGATCCGCACGCCGTGGTCCATCCAGTGGCGCAGCACCCGCAGCGTCTCCTGGACCAGCCCCGGCATGTCCTGGTCGAAGGCGATCGGATAGATGTCCTGGTACTTCTTCGGCGGATTCTCCGCGTACGCGATCGACCCGTCGGCCCGGTGGTGGAACCACTCGGGATGCTTCTGCACCCACGGATGGTCCGGCGAGCACTGGAGCGCGAAGTCGAGCGCGACCTCGAGCCGCAGTTCCGTGGCCCGGCGCACGAACGCGTCGAAGTCCTCGATCGTGCCGAGATCCGGGTGGATCGCGTCGTGGCCGCCCTCGGGAGAACCGATTGCCCAGGGCACGCCGACGTCCCGACGGCTCGCCGACAGGCTGTTGTTGGGGCCCTTGCGGAAGGTGGTCCCGATGGGGTGGACCGGCGGGAGGTACACGACGTCGAAGCCCATCCCGGCGATGGCGGGCAGGCGTTCGGCGGCGCTGCGGAACGTGCCGTGCACCGACGGGTCCAGCTGTCCGCTCTCCGAACGCGGGAAGAACTCGTACCAGGCGCCGTACAACGCCCGCTTCCGTTCCACGAGCAGGGGCATCGGCACCGAGCGGGAGACCCGTTCGCGCAGGGGGTGTGCGGTGAGCACCGCGGTCGCTTCCGGGGTCAGGGCGGCGGTGAGACGAGCCGTGGGCCGCCGGGAGTCGTCGCGCAGGGCGTGTGCCGCGGCGCGTACGACCGCTTGGCCGGCCGGGTCAGGTACCGCGTCCGCGGCCCGCTCGTACAGCGCGGCGCCCTCCTCCAGGACCAGACCGGCGTCGATCCCGGCCGGGACCTTGATGGCGGCGGTGTGGCGCCAGGCTGCCACCGGATCGCTCCAGGCCTCCACCAGACAGGTCCAGTGGCCCACGGATTCCGGTGTGACCTCGGCGCCCCAGCGGTCGGTGCCCGGGGCGAGTTCACGCATCGGGGCGCGCGGGCCGGGCCGGCCGTTCTGGTCGTACAGGACGACCTCCGCGCCGAGCACATCCCGGCCCTCGCCGAAGACGGTGGCGGTGACCTCGAAGGTCTCCCCGACGACCGCCTTGGCGGGGCGCCGGCCGTGCTCGACGACCGGCTGGACGTCCACGATCGGGATACGCCCGATCGGGTTACGGCCATGGGCCGGATGTGCCTCCATGTTTCGCCTCCGCCGTCCTCGCGCCCTGCCCCCTCGGTTCAGAGCTGCACCGAAAATTCCCGACACCACGGTCCGTCTCAGGGACGCCTGCCGACCGCTCGACCCGCTCCCCGCCCCTGAGGCCCCTGGGAGAGCTGAGCGCCCCGCGCGCTGTGCGTCACCGTCATCGACGACAGCGCGGCAGCCGGTGCCTCGTCCCGCAGATAGTGCTCGGCGGCGTCCACCGCCTCCCGCGCGCAGCGCTTCCCCATCAGCACGCACAGGGTGTACCCCGTGTTCTCGAAGTTGCCCCGCACCGTGTGGTCGGCGGGGGCCATGAGCAACAGGCGTTCCCAGGCCCGGTATTGCTCCAGATGCCTGGCGACCTCGGCTTTGGCAGGAAGCAGCATGGGCCGGTCACCTTTCCACTCTCGCGACTGCGCACGGGACACCCGGCTGATGCCGGACGGCCGTGCACGGAAGGGCACCGACCCACTACGGAGGGCGGTGCCCTCACTCATGGTGCCTGTGCGGGCACTCAGCGTCTTGTTGGCTCTTCAACCACATGGGCTCGGGCTGTCGTGTTGCACGAACGGAGTAGCACTCGCACTCTGGGACTGACTCAAAAGCGATCAGTGCTCACGCTTCGTGATCGGGGCTCGGTCCGAGAAGGGCGAGGAGAGGCGAGAGCTTCGCCGTGAGGAGCCAACGAAGATGAAACCTGCAGTGCCCTGCTACTACCACCTCGACGTGGAGGTCAGCCCGGAGCGGGTTGGCCAGGTCAAGCGCATATTGGGGGCCCATCTCCGGTACTGGAACCTGGATACGCTCGTCGATTCCGTCTGCCACTGTGCGGAAGCGCTGCTGCACACGATCGACCGGCATGCGACGGACAAGAACACCACCATCGAGATGTGGTGGAACGGTTCCCACCTCATCACCGCGGTCTCCGACAACGACCAGGATCTCCGCCCGCACAACGAGCCCCAGGGCTGTCTGGCGCAGATCGCCGCTCTCAGCGACGGCTGGGGCTGCTGCGCCACCGGCGCCGGCGGCAAGATCATCTGGTTCTCCTGGCGGGCCCGCGCTGCCGAGCATGCGCCGCTGGTCCCGGCCACGCCCATGCCCAGCCTGCGGGAGGCGCGCCGGACGCCGCGTCAGGTGGCGCTGCCGGAACCGGCGCTCGCGGCGTCGCGACATGACGCGGAGGCCGTGATCGCTGTGACGTGATCACGACGACCGAGGGGCGGGGACCACCCGCCCCGGCGGTTGTGCAGAACAGGCGCGTCGGATCCATCGGAGGGAGACTGGAGCCAGGGCCCCGACACGGGTGCCCTGAACCGGTCCCCAGGTGGGGGAGGCGTATGTCCATCACGACGGCAGAGGCGGCGCGCCAGGAACTGACGGAATTCAAGGGGCAGTTGGTCGCACCCGGCGACTCCGGGTACGACCAGGCACGTACCGTCTACAACGCGATGATCGACCGGCGGCCCGCCCTGGTGGCGAGGTGCGCCGGCGCCGAGGACGTCTCCCACGTCATCGGCTTCGCCCGCGACCACGGCCTCCCGCTCGCCGTGCGGGGCGGCGGCCACCACGGCGCGGGCCTGGGGGTCTGCGACGACGGCGTGGTCCTCGACCTCTCACCGCTCAAGGACATCGAGGTCGATCCAGGGGCCCGCACGGCACGGGTCTCGGGCGGCTGTGTGTGGGGCGAGGTCGACCGTGCCACCCACGAGTACGGTCTGGCCACACCCGCCGGCATCATCTCCACGACGGGAGTCGCGGGCCTCACCCTGGGCGGCGGCATCGGGCATCTCACCCGCAAGTACGGGCTGACCGTCGACAATCTCCTGGCGGCCGACCTCGTCCTGGCGAGCGGCGAGCGCGTGCGCGCGAGCGACACGGAGAACACCGACCTGTACTGGGCGATCCGCGGGGGCGGCGGCAACTTCGGAGTCGTCACCTCGTTCCTGTTCCGGCTGCACGAGGTGAGCACCGTGGTCGCGGGCCCCACCTTCTGGCCCGCCGAAGTCGGCGCCGAAGTCCTCACCGCCTACCGTGGCTTCCTCCCGGACGCCCCCCGCGAACTGAACGGCTTCTTCCTGTTCGGCTCCGTGCCGCCCGGCCCGCCGTTCCCCGAGGAGATCCATCTGCGCAAGGTGTGCGGGGTCGTCTGGTGCCGCGTCGGGGACGACACCGACGCGGCGGCCGCGGAGATGGCACCCCTCCTCGACGCCGTACCCGAGCCGCTGCTGCACGGAGCGGCGCCGATGCCGTATCCCGCGCTCCAGTCGGCGTTCGACGGGATCTACCCGCCCGGCGACCAGTGGTACTGGCGTGCGGACTTCGTCGACGAGATCCCCGACGAGGCGGTCGCGTCGCACCTCGGGTACGGCCCAACACCGCCGACCTGGAAATCGACGATGCACCTGTACCCGATCGACGGCGCCGTCCACGACATCGCGCCGGCGGACACCGCCTGGAGCTACCGGAACGCGCGCTGGGCGACCGTGTACGCGGGCGTGGACTCCGATCCGGCCGGCGCCGAGCGCGTCAAGCGGTGGAGCGTCGACTACTCCGACGCCCTGCACCCGTACTCCGCGGGCGGGGCCTACGTGAACATGATGATGGACGAGGGCCAGGAGCGCGTACGGGCCAGCTACCGCGACAACTATGCCCGTCTGGCCCGCATCAAGGCCGACCGCGACCCGGACAACCTGTTCCGCCTCAACCAGAACGTCCGACCGGCGCCGCGTACCTGATCACGGTTTGCGGGCCACCCCGCCGTGCACATCCGTGGGTTCCGGTGTGGTGCCGGGCTCGGGGCGCCACCGGGGGCAGGAGACGATGCCGGGTTCGATCAGCTCCAGGCCCTCGTAGTACGCGGTGATCTGCTCCGGGCTGCGCAGCACGTAGGGGACGGCGCCCGTGTCGTCGTAACCCTGCTGGGCCTGCTTGAGCGCGGCGTCGGTGTCGGTGCTGTCGTAGTGCACGAAGTAGCTGCCGGAGGGCAGGGCGGCCTGGAGGGTGCGGACGATCGACTTGGCCTCCTCGTAGTCCTGGATGTGACCGAGGATGCCCATGAGCATCAGGGCGACGGGCTGGTCGAAGTCCAGGATCCGGCTCGCCGCCTCGACGATCTTCTCGGGCTCGTGCAGATCCGCGTCGATGTAGTTGGTGACGCCCTCGGGGGTGCTGGTGAGCAGTGCCTGGGCGTGACGCAGCACCAGGGGGTCGTTGTCCACGTAGACGATGCGCGACTCGGGCGCCACCCGCTGGGCGACCTGGTGGGTGTTGTCGTACGAGGGCAGGCCGGTGCCGATGTCCAGGAACTGGCGGATGCCGAGCTCACCGGCGACGAAGGTCACGGTCCTGATCAGGTACTCGCGGGAGGCCCGGGCCATCGTCTCGATGTTCGGCGCGACCTCGCGGTAGGCGTCGCCCGCGATCCGGTCGACCTCGTAGTTGTCCTTCCCGCCCATCCAGTAGTTCCAGATGCGGGCCGAGTGCGGCACCGTGGTGTCGATCTTGGACAACGCCTCTTGGTCGGGGTTGGGCCGGCCGTCTGCCATGGATGTCTCCTGCCTCCGTCACGCGGTCTGTCAATAACCTACCGTCAACTGCCTTTCACACCACTCGAGTTGATGGTGCGGGCAGGCGGGGCCGCGGATGGGGTGGCCGAGGTCCTTGGCCTCCAGGGTCACCACGGGGACATGCTGGGCGAGGGTGTGCAGCGCCCGCTCGTACGCGTCGACCGCCTCCGTGTCGTCCGTCTCGCCGGTCACGTGGACGAGGGCCCCGTCGCGTTCCGCCACCGCTTCGGCGAAGTCGAGGGCCTGGATCCAGGTCACCCGGGAGCGTCCGCGGCGCAGCGGTCCGTAGACCAGCTCGTGGACGAGACTGCCGTCGACGGCCAACCGGCCTGACGCGGCGAGGAGTTCGCGGTACGGCTGGGTGGGGTCCACATGATGGAGGGGGCCGCGGCAGCGCCGGACCAGAAATCCGTGCCGGGCCAGCTCGGCGATCAGGGCGCTTCTGCCGATTCCGTCCGGACCGTCGACGACCAGGGTCCGGCACTGGGCGAGGGCCTGGCCGAGGATCACCCCCGCACCTCGCGACAAGGACCGGTGCGCATACCGCTCCCTCCGGGACGACCGATTCCCTCAGTGTGAACGGACGACCCGCACGGCGGGAGTGGGCGTGCGGGTTGTCCGGTTGTGCGGGCGTAGTGGTGGTGCGGGTGTGGTGATGGTGCGGCTCCGGTGGTTGCCCGAGGAGCGGACGGCTCTCCCGGCCTCAGGCGGTCGGTGAGCGCGTCAGGCGACGAGGAAGTCGGCCTGGCCGGACTTCGCGCCTTCGAGGAACGAGATCATCTCGTCCCGGGTGTACACCAGCGCGGGCCCGTCCGGGTCCGTGGACTGGCGGAAGGCCACACTGCCGTCGGGCAGCCGCTTGGCCTCGACACAACTCCCGCCGTTCGTACCGCTCCAGGGCTTCTCCCAGCCCTCGGTGCCCAGGTCGACGGCCGGCATGCCACTGTAAATGGGGTCCTTGAATCCCATGGATCACAACTCCTTACGCAATTCAGCCAGGATGGCCCTGGTCCGAGCGACCGGTTCCGCCTGCACGGACATCCGGTCCAGTACTTCGAGATAGGTGACGACGTCGCCGGGCCGGTCGACATAGACCGCGCCGGCGAGGCTTTCCGTGTAGATGACGTCGGGCAGTTCGGAGAAGCCGAAGCGGAAGTGGTGGAACGGGCCGAAGGCGCCGGGGTGTGCCCCCACTCCGAAGCGCATGACCTGGATCCGGACCTTCGGCATGTCCAGGACCTCGTGCAGCCGGTCGATCTGGGCCCGCATCACCTCGGCCCCGCCCACCGGGCGGCGCAGCACCGTCTCGTCGAGGATGGCCCAGATGGCGGGCGCGTCCGGCTTGGCGAGCAGGTCCTGCCGCCTGGTCCGCAGGGCGACACGACGGGCGACGTCCTCCTTCGACTCGTTGGGGAAGCCCACGCGCATGAGCGCGGTGGCGTAGTCGTTCGTCTGCAACAGGCCCGGAACGTAGTGGGGTTCGTAGAGACGGATGACGCTGGCTTCGCTCTCCAGGCTCACGTAGGCGCTGAACCACTCGGGCAGCACGTCGCGGTACTTGTACCACCAGCCCGGCTGATTGGCCTCCCGGGCCAGCGCGAGGAAGTCGTCGATCTCCGTCGCCGGCACCCCGTAGGTGCGCAGCAACTCCTTCACATAGGGGATCCGGAGGCCGACCTCGGCCTTCTCGATCCGGCGGACCGTCAGTGGAGTGACCTCGATCGCCCGTGCCGCCTCCTCGAACGACACTCCCGCCTGTTCCCTCAGCTGCTTCAGCCGCTTGCCGAGAACCATCCGCAGGACCGTGGGTGCGCTGCCGCCCGAGCGGTTGTCACTCACGTCCTACCTCCCGGTACGGCTGTATCACAGCGTGCAGTGTGCCACGCGGTCGTTGACAGAGACAGGGTGATGCGGATCGTTCTGAAATTATCAGAACGCCGGTTGCGTGTTGAGCCTGTCGGCGACCATAGTGATCGAGTGACCTGTCGCACAGTCCCTGGCGACATACGTTCAACTGTGCTGTGCCGTAACGACATTGAAGGACCCGCAGATACGGGCGCAGCGGTACGGACCGTGATGCGAGACCTGGGTGGCCACCGTGACCGACGGACAATCAAGGAGCGCAGGCAAAGGCCCCGGCGGGGCCAACTCGGCGCTGGCGGTCGCCCTCAAGGAAGCCGGTTCCTCCTACGCCTCCCTCGCCCTCAGGGTCAACGAACTGGGCCGCCGCCAAGGCGTGGACTCCCACTACGACAAGGCGTCGGTCACCCGCTGGCTCCAGGGCCAGCAACCGCGGGGCACCACACCGGAGTTGATCGCCGCCGTACTCTCCGGACGGCTCGGCCGCGCCGTGTCGCCCGCGGACCTCGGCTTCCACTCCGATCAGCAGCGCCCGGTCGCGGGCCGGGCCCTGGTCTATGGCGAAGACGTGGTGGAAACCCTGCACACCGTGGCCGAGCTGGGCTCCACCGACATCTCCCGCCGCAGTCTCCTCGGCTCGGTGCCCTTCGTCGCCGCCGCGCTGACGAATCCCCAACGTGAGTGGCTGTTGTGGCTGTTGGAGCAGCAGGAGGCCTTCCGTCCGACGGTGGTGGCGAGTGGCGGGCCCGTCGAACAGGTGCACGCGATGATCGCCATGTTCGACCAGATGGACAACCACTACGGCGGTGGCGGGGTGCGCACCAGCATCGTGCACTACCTCGCCACCGAGGTCGTCCCCATGCTCCAGCGCCGCGGCACCCCGCCGCAGCTGCAACGGCAGTTGTACGCCGCAGCCGCGCGCCTCGCCGCGATGGCGGGCTGGAGCTCGTACGACGCGGGGGAGTACGGGCTCGCGCAGCGGTACATGACCCAGGGGCTGCGCCTGTGCGCCGAGGGGCGCGACCGGGTGCTGGGCGGCCAGATCCTGGCCGGGCTCTCCCATCTGGCCACCAACCTCGGCCGCCCTGACGAGGGGGTGGCGCTGGCCCGGGCCGGAGTCGCCACCGCGAAGGGGGCGGGCAGCCCACTCGGACTGATGCGCCTGTACGCCATGGCGGCACGCGGACATGCCGCACAGGGACACTCGTGCGACGCCTCGGAGGCGCTGCGCCTGGCGGAAGGGCAACTGGACATGAGCCGGGGCCCCGACCAGGAATCCGTCTGGGTGCGCTACCTCGACCACCACTATCTCCAGGCCGAGGCCGCCCTGTGCTTCCGTGACCTGGGGCTCGCCGCCCAGGCCGAACGTACGGCGACTGAGTCGCTGAGCGCGAACGCCGACCGGCGCAGACGCCAGGCCATCAGCCGATCCGTGCTCGCGACCGCGCATCTCCAGCAGGACCGGCTCGACGAGGCCGTCGCCGCGGCCACCGAAGCGCTGGACACCCTCAGTACCGTGCACAGTGAGCGGTCGATCCAGGCCCTGCGTGACTTCCGTACGCGTCTGGAGCCACGCCGCCACGAGCCGATGGTGCAGGAGTTCGAGCGCAGGTCCCGTGCGGTGCTGGGGGCGGTCGCATGACGGGGAGCGCGGCGGTCGGTCCGGTGGGTGACTCAGCGGGAGCGGTCGCTGAGACGGGAAGGGTCCCCGAGTCGGGTGCGGTCCCTCGGGCGGGCCGGGTCCCTGAGACGAGAACGGTCGGCTCAGTAGCCGTCCGGCGAGGGGGCGTTCTGGGCGCGGTCGACGGGGAGGTGCGCGCCGGAGATACCGCTCGACCAGTCGGACAGCAGAAACGCCACCACCCGGGCGACCTCCTGCGGAGCGACCGGCGCTCCGCTCGGAAGCTCCGCCGCCACGAATCCCGCGTACGCCTCGGGGTCCTCCCGGCGCATCCGGTCCCAGCGCCTGCCCGGGATGAGCATCGACCCGGGGGAGACGGCGTTCACCCGGATTCCGTCCGGCCCCAGTTCACGGGCGAGCGAGGCGGCCAACTGGATCTGGGCGGACTTCGCCACCCCGTACTGGACGGGCGGCCCGGGCTTCCAGCCGGAGATCGACGAGATCACCACGACCGATCCGCCCCCGGCGGCCCGCAGATGCGGCACCGCGGCCCGGACCAGGCGCGCGGCATGGCCGACGTTCACTTCCCAGGTCGCCGCCCAGTCCTCGGCGTCCGTCTCCTCGAAGCGGCCGCCGCGCGAACCGCCCGCACAGGCCACCACCCCGTCGAGCCCGCCGAAACGATTCGCCATGGCCTCGACAAACGCCGCCAGGCGCTCCGGCTCGGTGACGTCCAGCGCCTGGGTGAACAGCGGGGAGTCCAGCGATGCCGCCAGCGCCGCCAGATCGCCCGCGCCGCGCGCGCAGGTCGCCACCCGGGCCCCTTCGGCGGCGAGCAGCCGCACGATCTGCTCACCGAGACCCCGCGTTCCACCGGTGACCAGCACGCGCTTGCCGCGCACCCCCGGCCACCCGGTGGGATCGTCTGGGCGCACCGGTGTCCGGCTCCCGCTCACGTTCCTCACCTGATCGAACATACATCCCATGTCACTACGTCCCTGCAACCGGACAACCCCGATACCCCCTGGTCGGCGCGGGGCCGTGCCCTGTTGGCTGCACGGGCAGCCACCGAGCACATCCCCCACCCGCGCTGCAACGAAGGAGGACCGATGACGGCATCCAGGGCTCAGCGCCGCGGGCCGTCGCCCTCACCGCAGCGTGACGCCGCCGTACTGCCCAGGACACACCCCGGCCTGGTGCGGACCACGGTCCCCGCCCAACCCTCGCGCGCGGCCGGCGTGCGGGACATGGTCGCCGAGCACCTCACCCCTCTGCGCCTGCCCTCCGAGTGCCTCGACAACGCTGTCCTCGCCACGGACGAGCTGTTCGCCAACGCGGTCAGACACGGCAGTCCCGGCCCCCGCGACACGATCACCGTCACCCTGGAACACATCGGGCACGAGCTGCGGGTGACGGTCGCCGACCGTTCGTCCGCCCTGCCGCGACCGCGCGACACGGGCGGCGCCGAGGAGTCGGGACGCGGACTGGCCATCGTGGCCGCTCTGACGGACGACTGGGGCATCGCACCGGCCGACCCCGGCACCACGGGCAAGAAGGTGTGGTTCACCCTGGCGCTCCGGGGCATGCCATGAACCGATTACCGGGGCACCAGACGGTCGGCACGCCCACGGAGCCGGACGGAGCACCGGTGGAGCCGGGGCCCGCGTCCGCGGGGATCCTCCCGGCACTCGCCGCCGCGCTCGCCCGGGAACTCTCGCGCCGGGCCGACGAGGAGCGGCACCTGATGCGGCAGGCGCGGACGAACCCCACCGCACAGGTCCGGCGCGGCCTCGTCGCATGCCGCAGGACCAATGCCGACGCCCTCGGGACGATCGTCCGCCGACACGGCTGGCCGGCCGCGGACCTGGTCGGCGCGCCCGCCTCGACCGCGGCCCTGATGATCCTGCTGCACGCCCCGGACCTCGACTTCCAGCTCCGCTGCCGCGACCTGATCGCCCAGGCCACCGCGGACGGCCGCTGCCCCGGCCCGCACCACGCCTACATCGCCGATCACTGCGCGGTCGAACTGGGTCAGCCCCAGTTCTACGGCACCCGGGTCGACCCCGCGACCCTCCGCCCCTATCCGATCAGGCGGCCCGAGACCCTCGAGGAGCGGCGCCGCGACGTCGGCCTCGGCCCCCTCGACGAGCAGATGCGGACCCTGCGCCGCGGCGCCTGAGAACGTGATGTGCAGCACGCACGGAAATGTCCCCCGGGTGGCAGGGACACGGGTTCTGGCTGGGCACGGCTTGATCGCCGATCAAGGAGGGCAAAAACGCTGGCCACGGTGCGTTCCGCCCATTTGACACCCCGTTGAGGGCACAGATAGGAAACAGCTCTCTGAGGTGGAGAGGTGGACCGTGCACGAACCGAACGTGGTCGGGGACTGGCAGGAGTACGACGAGCACGCCGGCCTGCGCGTCCGCGTCCATGGAGTGGAGCGGGCGGAGCCGCCGCGCGGACGCGACGACGCCGCCGAGGGGCTGACCTACTTCCGGTGCCGGGTGACCGTCGAGAACCGTGGTGGCGAGCACTTCGGCATCCATCTCGAGGACGGCCAGATGGACATCCGGGTCGGCCCCGACGGCGAGAGCGCCTTCCTGGACTGGCGGAACTCCCAGTTCATCGAGGGCTACGACGTCTACCCCCTGCGCCGGGCCACCGCGGTCCTCTTCGCCGCGGGCCCGGACGCCTCGCTGCCCCGGGTGGACATCCAGATCCAGCTGAAGGTCGACGACGAGTGGACCGACCGGTACCTGTGGGTCGGCGGCATCGACCTCTACGAGGGTTCGGTCGACGCCGCCGCCCGCTCCGACGCGGCGCGGGACAGCCTCGCCTGTCAGGTGAGCAACTTCCTGCGGGGGGAAGCGGGATCGTGACCCGCCCCCCGGGCCACTGATCAGGCCGTACGGCGTTCCGTCGTCCAGTGGAGCAGGCCCAGCACCGGCAGGGCGGCGCCCAGGACGGTGACCGCGGTCCAGCCGGCCGCGTGGTAGGCGATCGAGCCGAGCTGGGAGCCGAGCGCGCCGCCGACGAAGAAGATCGCGATGAACGCGCTGTTGAGGCGGGCGCGGGCGTTCGGGTCGAGCTGGTAGATGGTGTGCTGACCGAGGATCAGGGTGGACTGCACGGCCGTGTCGATCAGGATCGCGGCCAGGGCGATCAGGGTGATGTGGGACTGACCGAAGCCCGCGAGCGCGAAGGCCAGGGCCGCGACGGCGAAGGCGATCCCGGTCATGGGACGGACGAGCCCGCGGTCGGCCCAGTGACCGGCGAACGGGGCGACGGCCGCACCGGCCGCGCCGACGAGCGCGAAGAGGCCGACACCGATGGGGGAGTAGTGGAAGTGGGGGCCGGTCAGGACGTACGACACGGTGGTCCAGAATGCGCTGAACGCACCGAACATCGCCGCCTGGTAAAGGCCCCGGCGCAGCAACACGGGGTGGCGGCGCACCAGTTGGAGCGTGGAGCGCAGGACATGGGCGTACGGCATGGTCGTGGTCGGCGCGTGCTGCGGCAGGGCCGCGCGCAGGGCCAGGGCCAGCAGGGCCATCAGGGCGGCGGAGCCGAGGTACACCACCCGCCAGCCCGCCACGTCGGAGACCAGGCTGCTGAGGGTACGGGAGAGCAGGATGCCGGTGAGCAGGCCGCTCATCACCCGTCCGACGATCCGGCCACGGGCGTGGTCGGGGGCGAGGCTCGCCGCGAAGGGGATCAGTATCTGGGCGACGACCGAGGTGCCTCCGCTGATCAGGGAGGCGATCATCAGCATGGGGAAGTTGGTGGCGAGACCCGCGGCGACCAGGGCGAGCGTGGTGACCGTCAGGAGCACGCTGATCAGTCCGCGCTTCTCCAGCCGGTCGCCGAGCGGGACGAGGAAGAGCATGCCCAGGACGTAGCCGACCTGGGTGAGGGTGATGAGTCCGCCGGCCGCCGCCGTGCCGACATGGAACACGTCGCGCAGCGAGGACAGCAGGGGCTGGGCGTAGTAAAGGTTGGCGACCGTCATGCCGGAGGCGACGGCGAAGAGGGCGACCAGCCAGCCCGGCACGCCATGCGCCGCCTGCGCGGTGGCGGTCTGGCCCGGTGACTTGAGGACGGGGGACGACTTGGACACGGACACAGGCACCTTCTCGGGAAGGGAACCGGTGGAGCGGTTCGGGAAACGCCGGGTGGTGGTCGAGCGGCCTCGTTGCCGCTCGCACGGTTGCCTCAGCGCCCGAGAAGCCTCTGTGCTTCCCCTGCCGTGGCGATGATTTCGAATGTCAGTCATCTCCGGACGAGATGGGCTGAGCGATCGAGCCGAGAGACCGAGCCGAGGGATGAGCCACTTCGTCCCTCCGTCGCCTCCCACCCCACGCCCGTCAGGCCATGTGCCGCAGCAGGGCCGCGACCGCCGGGGGCGCCTCCCCGCGCGGCTGGACCACCATGACCTTCCAGCTCGGCGCGTACCGGTCGAACCGGTGCTTGTGCAGGTCGGGGAAGCGGTCGGCGATCGAGATGGGCATGACGCACACACCGAGGTCGGCGCGGACGAGTTCCGACGCCGCGACGATGTCGTTCACCTCGAAGGTCGACTCGCGCTCGACGACGGCAGCGCGGAACGCCCGGTCGACGGCGAGGCGGATCGCCCAGCCGGGCGTGAAGTCCACCAGTGGCAGCCGGGCCGCTTCGGCGAGCGTGACCCTCCCGTCGGGCGCGGCCCCGCCCAGGACCCGGCCCGGCGCGGACACCAGCACCATCTCCTCCCGGGCGAGCAGCCGGGTCGCTAGACCTCGCTGCTGCTGACGGTCGAGGGCGACCACCGCCAGATCCACCGTGCCCTCGCGCAACGCCTGGCGGATGTCGGTCACGGCCCCCTGCCGCAGTCGCACCACCACGCCCGGATGCTCCGCGCGCAGCGCGGCCAGCGGGCGGTGCAGGTCGGCCCACACTCCCTGCATGGTGCCGATCGTCACCCGTCCGCGCAGCTGTCCCCGCGCGGCGTCGACCGCCGACCGCGCCTGTTCGGCGGCCCGCAACGTCGCCCGCGCGGCCGGTACGAAGGCCTCGCCCGCCGACGTCAGCGACACCCGGTGCGTGGTGCGGTCGAACAGCGGGGTCCCGAGCTCCCGCTCCAGCGCGCGCACGGTGCTCGACACGGCGGACTGCACCACGTGCAGCCGCTGCGCCGCGGCGGTGAACCCGCCTTCCTCGGCCACCGCGACGACGACCTCCATCTGTCGCAGATCCATGTCCTCTCCCGATGCCCCGGTTCATCTCTCGCAGAGATCCTGCTCCTCCTGGGTTAGCACAGGACGGGGCGGGGCGGCCTCCCGGCGTGGTGCGGTGTCAGGGGGTGGGGGGTGTGGCGGTGACGAGGCCGGTCTGGTAGGCGATGACGACGAGTTGGGCGCGGTCGCGGGCGCCGAGTTTGGTCATGGCGCGGTGGACGTGGGTGCGGACGGTGAGGGGGCTGACGGTGAGTTGGTCGGCGATCTCGCTGTTGGAGTGACCTTCGGCGGCGAGTGCCATGACTTCGCGTTCGCGGGCGGTGAGGGTGGTGAGGGCTTCGGGGGGTGCGAGGGGGGCGTTGGGGGTGGGGGTGGTGAGGAAGCGGGTGATGAGGGTGCGGGTGGCTTGGGGGGAGAGGAGGGTGTCGCCGGCGGCGACGGTGCGGATGGCGTCGAGGAGGGCGTCGGCGCCGACGTCCTTGCCGAGGAAGCCGCTGGCTCCGGCGCGGAGGGCCTGGGCGACGTATTCGTCGATTTCGAAGGTGGTGAGGATGAGGACGCGGGTGGAGTCGAGGTGGGGGTCGGCGCAGATGGTGGCGGTGGCGGTGAGGCCGTCGGTGTGGGGCATGCGGATGTCCATGAGGACGACGTCGGGTTGGTGGATGCGGGCGAGGTCGACGGCTTCTTTGCCGTTGGTGGCTTCGTCGACGACTTCGAGGTCGGGGCAGGAGTCGATCAGGATCCGGAAGGTCGCCCGGAGCAGGGCCTGATCGTCGGCGAGCAGCACACTGATGGTCATGGGGTGCGGTCCTCTTCCGGGGCGGGCGTGTACAGCGGCAGATCCGTGGTGACCTCGAAGCCGCCCTCGGCCCGGTGATCGGCCCTGAGTCGGCCGCCCACGGACAGGGCGCGCTCACGCATGCCGATGAGCCGAAACCGTGGCCCGGGGCCGGAGCGGCGGTCACCGTGGTCTCTCCCTCGTCGGTGACCGTGATGGTCAGCCGGTGGTGGGAGTAGACGAGCCGCACGTGTGCGGTGTCCGAGGCGGCGTGCTTGGTGACGTTGGTCAGCGCCTCCTGAATGATGCGGAAGGCGGTCAGGTCCACTCCCGGTGACAGCGGGCATGCCGCGCCCTCGGTGGTGACGTCGACCTTGAGCCCGGCGGTCGCGAACGCGGCCGTGAGTTCCGAGAGCTGGTCCAGGCCCGGGGACGGTTCCAGCGGCGCGTCGGGGTCGTCGGTCTGGCGCAACAACCCGACGGTGGCCTTGAGTTCGCGCAGCGCCGATGCGGTGGTGCCGGCGAGGTCGTCGAGGATCTTCTGCACCTGCTGGGGATGGCTGCGCGCGAGATGGGCGGCCGTCCCGGCCTGCGCGTTGGCCAGCGCAAGGTGGTGGGCGACGACGTCGTGCAGCTCACGGGCTATGCGCATGCGCTCCTCGGCCACCCGGTGCCGCGCCTCCTCCTCACGGGTACGCTCGGCGATCTCCGCGCGGGCGTGCACGGCCTCCAGGTAGTCGGCCCGCAGCCGGGTCGCGGTGCCCCAGGTGATGGGCACCAGCACCCAGAAGACGGGGCCGACCGTCGCGAGGACGAGGGACAGCGGATGGCGATAGGAGTCGACGAGCAGCGCGGTGGTGACCAGCAGCGCGGCGGTGCCGGCCAGGCCGACGCGCGCGGTCCTGCGGTCGGTCTGGACGGCCAGCCAGTACAGCGCGGCCATGAGCGGTGCCAGCAGCAGGGGAGTAATCAGATAGCCCAGGGCGCTGGCGGCGTTGGCGGCGGCCGCGGTCACCGCTACCACCGTGAGCGGGTACCTGCGGTGCCACATCAGGGCCAGGGCGCCGATGCCGCCCAGGAGCACACCCGGCCACGGGGTGATGTGGCGGCCGATGGGTTCCCCGCTGGTCCAGGTGCTGCCGAGAGCGGTGGCGGCGAACAGCAGCAGAACGACCGCCACCTGTAGGACGCGGGGGTGGTCCTTGGCGAACCGCTGCCGGCTGGTGTTCATCGGGAGGGTTTCCTGTCGGGTGCTGTGACCATGGTGAACCTTTTCAGCTTGCCTGAGCAGGGGCGTCCCGTCGTCATGTGTCGGCCGACTCTCCCGACTACTGAGAACGCAGTACCGAACGACCGGTATGTCCTACCTGAGCAGGACGAGCGGTCCGCCGCGCACGCCCGCCGGGGGACACCGGGGCGAACGTGGGCGTCGGTCTAGGGCCTGTCCGGCGGATCATGCCGCAGACGCGGGGTCTGGCACGCACATCTGCGGCGTTGTCGTCGGTCGCCATGGCTCCGCCATGACTCCCTCCTCCGCCTTGCAGCCGCACGCACCAGACCCCGCTCACCTGCGCCTATGAGGCGCCGTTACTTCCCTCCGGCCTGATCCGCCGGACAGGCCCTAGTCGTCGGTCACCAGGATGAGGTCGAGGAAACGGTTCAGCGGTTCGATGATGTCGAGGCGCTGGTTGAGCAGCCACTGCGCCTGCAGGCCGTTGAGTACCGCCTGGAAAAGGGTCGCCGCACTGTCCGGACCGAGGCCCTCCCGCAGCTTCCCCTGCGCCTCCAGCTCCCTCAGGCGTCGCGTGACATGGGTGCGGCTGCGCTCGTACCGGTCGACGAAGTAACCGTGCGCGGGGTGGTCCGGCCGAGAGGCGGCCGCCGCCAGCTCCAGCCACAGACGCATCAGCTCGGGGGTCTTCTGGTGGCGCACCAGCAGAGTGCCGAGGTAGGGCGCGAGCGCTTCGAGGCTGTCGACCTGGGTCACGCCCTCCTCCCACTCCTCGGTGTCGCGCTGGGCGAGCACCTCGGCGGGCAGTTCGTCCTTGCTGCGGAAGTGGTGCAGAAGACCGGCGTGGGTGATGCCGGCCCGCTCGGCGATGTCGCGGAGCGAGGCCCGGGCGTATCCGCGCTCGGCGAAGCTGTCGCGCGCCGCGCGCACGATCTCCGCTCGCCGGGCCGGTGTCTTCGCGTACGGGCCACGTGCTTTCCCCTGATCCACCAGCGCATCGTAGCGCTGTGTGAGCGCTTGCTATGCGGACGGCATTCGGCCGAGGGGATTGCTTGACATGGGCACGCGTATTGGAACTTACTTGAGTCAGGCAAGCAGTGCTACCTTGGTGACATGCCCGCACCAGTGCAACGAGCGCCCGCCTCGGCCGACGTGATCGGGATCGAGCGAGCCCTCCCTCGCATCTCCTGCCTGAACAGCCGGGTCCGTCAGCACGATCACCTGATGGCCATGGCCGGACTGCGGTTGGACCGTGCCGCGGTGGCACTGCTGCGGCAGATGGCCGACTCCGATCCCATGCGTCCCGGTGAACTGGCGGCCCGGCTGGAGGTGGCGGCGTCCCCCATCACCCGGCAAGTGCGGCAACTGCAGAAGGCGGGCTATGCGAACCGCGCGCCCGACCCCGACGACCGGCGGGCTCAGCGCATCGAGCTGACCCCGGCCGGACGGGACGCGACCGACCGGATCCGTGCGACGAGCTCGCGGGGTATGCGGAGGGCGTTGGCGGAGTGGACACCGGGGGAGCTGCGGCGCCTTGCGACGCTGTTCCACGGGATGGTCGACGCCTTCCTCACGCATGCCACCGAGGGCGAGGAGAGCGGGGGCCGGGCCGGGATGGCCGGGCCCTGGGGCGGTGTGGCCGGGGGCGGAGGGTGACGTGGTCGGAGTGATGCTGCGGAGGTATCGCCTTTGAAGGGGTGGGGTGTGGCCGCCCGTCGAGGGAGCCTCCGTGAACTCCAGCCCGTGGGTGAGCGCCTGGTCGTCCGTCCGCGCGACCCGGCCGGGTATGTCGGCGGCCGATCATGCGGACGTTGTGACGCACTGACCGTGAGGCCGACCGTGTGAAGCCGTGAAGTCCTGATGCTCCAGCTCTGCACGAATGGTCGTTCCGGGGATGGAAACATGAGCGAGAAGCGGTCGCCGGCCCGCGGCGACGGGCAACACGTCCTGGTCGTCGTCGAGGACGCCGAGACCACCGAACTGCTCGCGACGACCATGGAGTTGGCGGGCTATCGGGTCAGTACGGTGAGCACCGGCGCCGAGGCCATGGTGCGCCTCGTCGAGCACCGCTTCGACCTGGTCGTGCTCGACGTGACCCTGCCCGATCTGCAGGGCCTCTCCCGAGGGAGCCGCTTCACACCCGCCGATCGCCCCCCGGTGCTCTTCCTGACCGCCTATCAGACCCTGGGCCGACTCGTCCCCGAACTCGGTGCCGGCAGGGAGGACTACGTCACCAAGCCGTTCCGGATCGCCGAGGTCCTCGCGCGGGCCGAGGTGCTGCTGCGCGACCGTGGTCCCGTACGGGAAGGACCGTCCTACGGAGACCTGGTCCTCGACGACGACACCTGTCAGGCGTGGCGCGGCCAACGGGAGATCGACCTCACCCCCGCGGAGTACCGACTGCTGCGGCATCTGCTGGTCAACGCCGAGCGGGTGCTGTCCAAGGAGTAGATCTGCCGTCATGTGTGGGGCGAGGGCCGTGCCGACAACGCGATCGAGAAGCTCGTCTCCCGTCTGCGGCACAAGGTGGACCGGGAAGGTCCCGTGCTGATCCACACCCGCAGGGGCTTCGGGTACTGGCTCGGCCACTGACCTCGCCCGCGATGGTGATCTACGTCACGTCAGCTTGTGGTCAGGAAACTGACCGGAGCGTGTCAGTCCGGTCCGGTTGCCTATGCGTACTGGCCTTTCCATCGTTCTTCGTTCTCCGTCCCGGCGGAGCCCCCACCGAGGAGTGCCATGGCTGCGCCCTCGGTGCCGGCGCCGGTGGAGCCGTGCGACCCGAAGCCGGTCGCAAAGGTTCGCATCCGGGACGAGAGCACTCCGATGCGGGTTCTTCCCTTGCGACCGCGACTGCGCGTCGACCTGTACTGGCCTGTACCGACCGAAAGGAAAAGATCATGCGTGTGGAACTGGACGAACCGAAGTGCGTCGCGTCCGGGCAGTGCGTGATGGCTTCGCCCGAGGTGTTCGACCAGCGGGAGGACGACGGCGTCGCGATCCTGCTGGCGGAGGAGCCCGGCGCCGAGCTGCTCGACGGCGTGCGTGAGGCCGTCGCGATCTGCCCGGCCGCGGCGATCCGGCTGGTCGAGAAGTGAGGCGGATCCTGGTCGTCGGCGCCTCGGCCGCCGGGCTCGCGGCGGCCGAGACGCTGCGCCGGGAGGGGTACGACGGCATCCTCACCCTCGTCGGTGCGGAGGCCCACCTGCCCTACGACCGTCCACCGCTGTCCAAGCAGATCCTCTCCGGCGAGTGGAGCCCGGAGCGGTTGCCGCTACGCGCCCGTGCCGATCTCGACGCCCTCGACCTCGACCTGCGTCTGGGGCACGCTGCGACCGGCCTGGACCTCGCCGGGCGCGCGGTACTGCTGGCCGACGGGGCGCGAGTGTCGTACGACGGCCTGGTCGTGGCGACCGGCGTACGGCCGCGCAGGCTGCCCGGCGAGGGGGACGCGCATGTGCTCCGCACCCTGGACGACGCGCTGGCCCTCAGGGACCGGCTGGTGCCCGGGCGGCGACTCGTGGTCGTCGGCGCGGGGTTCCTCGGCGCGGAGGCCGCCGCCGTGGCGCGGGGGCTGGGCGCGGAGGTCACGCTCCTCGAGCCGGCGACGGTTCCGCTGGCCCACGCGGTCGGTGAGCAGGTGGGGCGGGTCCTGTCGGGGGCCCATCTGGAGCACGGCGTGGACCTGCGCACCGGGGTCGGTGTGGCCGAGGTGTCCGACACCGGCGTACGGCTCACGGACGGGGAACTGGTGGCGGCCGACGAGGTGTTGGTGGCGATCGGTTCGCTGCCGAACACCGAGTGGCTGGAGGGCAGCGGCCTGAAGGTGGCCGACGGGCTCGTGTGCGACGAGTACAGTGCCGCCGCGCCGGGTGTGTACGGGGCCGGGGACGTGGCCCGCTGGCACAATCCGCTGTTCGGCAGGTCGATGCGGATCGAGCACCGGACCAACGCCGCCGAGCAGGGCATGGCCGCCGCCCGCAATCTGCTCCGTCCGGACGCGCGCAAACCGTTCGCGCCGGTGCCGTACTTCTGGTCGGACCAGTACGACATGAAGGTGCAGGCGTTCGGCCATCTGCGCGGGCACGACGAAGTCGCCGTGGTGGAAGGCGAGTTGGCCGCACGTCGGTTCGTGGTCGCCTACCGTACCGGTGACCGTCTGGTGGGGGCCCTGGCGATCGGTATGCCGCCCAAGGCGATCCGCGGCTGGCGCCAGGCCGTGGCGACCGGCGTGTCCTGGCACGAGGCCGTCGACGCGCCGCCGCCTTCCGGGGCCTCGGACCGCCGGACGTAGGCCACGGCGCCGAGGATCCCGTAACGGCCGATGGCCGGTGTGCCGTTGTCGCTCAGCGGCTCACCCGAGCCGGGCCACGATGTGCGGAAGGTCGGCCGTCGAGCGGATCCCGGGGGGCGCCTCGCACAGCACCGGTACGGCGTTGACGGCGCGGTTCGCCGTGTACGAGGGCGATATGGCGGCCATCCGGTCGAGGGGCACCGGGAAGCGCAGGTCGATGTCGAGCGGTGCGTCGCCGTCGACCGTGACGTGCCAGCCGGTGGCACGGACGTCCCACGCGCGGTCGAGGTCGGTGGTGCAGTACCAGGTGGCCCGGAAACGCAGCAACGGTCGGCCGCCGCGCAGTCCCGAGACCGTGATCCGCTGGGCGGCCACGGTGCCCGGCCGCAGGGTGCCCGCCGCGATGTGGACCGGGCGGGGCGCGGTCGCGACCTCCCCCTCGGCCTCCACCGAGTCGAGCGGGATCGAGAGCGTGTCGGCGACCATGTGCAGCGACGGACCGAAGCTGTCGCGGACCACGGACAGCCGGCGCTCGTCGTACTCGGCGGGGGGCTTGCCGAACCCCATCACGTCGAAGAGGAGTCCGGGCGAGTCGCGCTGGGAGAGATCGGCGAACTCCTCGATCGTCAGGCCGTCGAGCCGCCGTTGGATCGAGCTCAGGGCGAGGGGCAGCGCCTCCGTGATGAATCCCGGGCTGCTGCCGGTGCTGTGGATCGAGGACTTGCCGCTCTCGCACGCGGCCTCGACCCGCTCGCGCACCGCGGGGTCGAGACTGGCGGCGCGATGGAACTCGCCGCGCGTCGTCACGACGTTCGCGCCCGAGGCCAGCAGCCGGCACACCTCGTCCATGTCGCAGGCGCGCGGCGTGTAGAGGACACAGTCGGCGCCGAGCGCCACGATCTCGTCGATGTCGTGGGTGGCGATCACACCCGTCGGGCCCAGGCCGCACAGCTCGCCCGCGTCACGTCCCGCCTTGTTGGGCGTGTGCGCGTACAGCCCGGCCAGCGTCAGGTCCGGATGTTCGAGGACCGCCCGCAGCGCGCGTGAGCCGATGTTGCCGCTGGCCCATTGGACGACCCGGTAGTGAGGCCTGGCGTCCGTCCGTACGGTCATGGGAACCCCCCGATCCTCCGGCACAGTGGTGAGAACCATACTCTCCGAAGTGGAGAATGGAACTCTCCGTGGGGAGGCCGGGGGGTCGGGGCCCGTGTTACGCGGAGGCGGACCTGCCCGCCGTGGCCGGAACGCCCGAGATGCCGCCCAGGCAGAACTGCCAGACCTCCTCGGAGGTCACCGGGTGGGCGTGACTGTCGGCGGGGACGCCGTGGGCCTGCGAGGCGAACATGACGGTCTGCATGACGAGGGCGGCCTGGCGGCGGGGTTTCCCGCCGGCGACGAGACCCGCCTCGGTGGCCTGCTCGATGATCTCGGTGAAGACCGTGAGCAGCGGGATGTGGGCGGTCGCCACCTGCTCGGGGTGTTTGACCAGCAGTTGCAGAGCGAAGTCGTTGAACAGCGGGCGCTGGACGCCGGGGCTGGGGTGCGACTGCTCGTAGAGCGTCTCGACGGCGATCCGCAGGCGCTGCAGCGGGTCGCTCTCGGTGGCCGCCGCCTCGCGGACCTTGGCGGCGCCCATCGAGAGGGCGTCCTCGAACAGGGCGAGGAGCAGCTCGTGTTTGCCGTCGAAGTGCTGGTAGAAGCTGCGCAGCGACTGCTTCGAGCGGTCGACGACCTCTTGGACGGTGAAGTCGGTCGTGCCCTTCTCGGCGATCAACTCCTGTGCCGAGTCCAGGAAGCGCTGCACGCGTTGCTCGGCGCGAAGCTTCGCGGCGCGGGTCGATCGCTCTACGGCGCGCTGGCGCCACGCTGGTTCTTCGGGGACTGCGGTCACTTGCAGAACGATACTCCACTTCAGTGGGAATAAGTTGCGGCGCCCTACCGAATCGCGCATCACAGGTTGCGAGACTCTTACTTGCATTCATTGAGAATGATATTCTCGCCGCATGCATCTGGGAGGGCAGGCGAAGCCGGGGGACGCCGTCGCGATCCGTATGCCCAGCGGCGCTGCCTTCCTGGAAGTCGCCTGGGCCGCCCGGGGCTCCGGCCTCCACTACACGCCGGTCCACACCCAGCTACTCCCCGTCGAGGCCGAGGAGATGGCGGTGCGCAAGCGGCTCACCGCGGGCCCGATGGGCGACCCCGCCGCCGAGTGCCTGGAGCTGATCGAGCGTCACCGGGTCACGCACGCACCCTTCGCCCCCACCCTGTTCGTCCGCATGCTGAAGCTTCCCGCCGCGCGGCGCGCCCGTGACCTGAGCGGCCCACGCGTGGTCCTGCTCGGCGCAGCGCCCTGCCCAGTGGGGTCACCATCTCCCCGCAGGAGGCCGAGGACGTCCTGGTCGTGCACCCCGGGGGTGGCCGGCGTCGCGGTGATCGGGGTCCCGGATCCCGAGAGGGGCGAACGGGTCCTCGCGGTGGTCCAGCCGGCCGCCGCCGACGTGAGTGCCGGCGAGCTGCTCGCGTACCGCCGGGAGCGTCTCGCCCCGTACACGTGCACGCGCGCCGTCGACTTCGTCCTCAGTCTGCCCAGGGACCCCAGCGGCACGTTGCGCAAGGGGCCTGCTCCGGAAGACGTACTGGCGGAACCACGAAACGAGGATCGTCTGACATGGCATGGGACTTTTCCACCGAGCCGGAGTTCGAGAAGAAACTGGAGTGGATCAGGTGGTTCCGCGCCGAGCGTGTGGACCCGCTGGACCTGGTCTACCCCGACCGGGCCTTCCACCCCCTCGACGAGGAGACCGGTCCGGTCGTCCGGGCCCTCAAACAGCAGGTGCGCGACCAGGGCCTGTGGGCTCCTCATCTCGGCCCGGAGCTCGGTGGACGCGGCTTCGGACAGCTCAAGCTGGCCCTCATCAACGAGATCGTCGGCGAGTCCAGCTGGGCCCCCGTCATCTTCGGCACGGCCGCGCCGGACACCGGCAACGCGGAGATCATCGCCCGCTACGGCACCGAGGAGCAGAAGGAGCGGTATCTCAAGCCGCTGCTCGAAGGTGAGTGCTTCTCCTGCTTCTCCATGACCGAGCCGCAGGCCGGCGCCGACCCGAAGATGTTCACCACACGCGCCGAACGGGACGGCGACGACTGGGTCATCACGGGCCGCAAGTTCTTCTCCTCCAACGCGCGCACCTCCACGTTCGTCATCGTGATGGCGGTGACCGACCCGGACGTGAGCGCGTACCGGGGCATGTCGATGTTCCTGGTGCCCAGCGACACCCCCGGCATCCGGATGGAGCGCCACCTCGGTCTGATGAGCGAGGCTCCGGACGAGGGCATGCACGCGCTCATCGAGTACGACGGCGTCCGCGTCGCCGGTGACGCGCTGCTCGGCGGCGAGGGCCAGGCCTTCGCCATCGCGCAGACCCGGCTCGGCGGCGGGCGCGTCCACCACGCGATGCGGGTCGTGGGCCAGTGCCAGAAGGCGCTGGACATGATGGCCGAGCGCGCCCTGTCCCGGGAGACCCAGGGCAGCAGGCTGGCCGACAAGCAGCTCGTCCAGGCCGACCTGGCCGACTCCTACGCGCAGTTGCAGCAGTTCCGGCTGTTCGTGCTGCACACGGCCTGGCAGATCGACCGCTACCAGGACTACAAGCGGGTCCGCAAGGACATCTCCGCCATCAAGTTCCTGACGCCGAAGGTGCTGCACGACATCGTGTACCGCTCCATGCACCTGCACGGCGCCCTGGGCGTGTCCAACGAGATGCCCTTCGCCGACATGTGGACCGGAGCGGCCGTCATGGCGGTCGTCGACGGGCCCTCGGAGATCCACAAGGTCACGGTGGCCAAGGACCTCCTGCGCGGCTACGAGGCCGCGTCGGGGCTCTGGCCCTCACAGCATCTGCCCGCTCGCCGGGAGTGGGCCCGCAAGCAGCTGGAGAACATGTGAACATCGAGTCGCTCGCCCGCTGGCTGGACGGTCAGGACATCGCTCCGGGTGAACCGGTCGAGGTGTCCCTCATATCCGGGGGCACCTCCAACGACATCTTCGACATCCGGCGCGGTGAGCGGCGGATGGTGCTGCGCAAGCCCCCGGAGAAGGTCCCGCCGGGCCGCAACGAGACGATGCTGCGGGAGTTCCGGGTGCTGAACGCGCTGGGCGGGACGGAGGTGCCGCACCCGGAGGCCATCGCGGTCTGTGACGACACCGACGTGATCGGCTCGTGCTTCTACCTCATGGGCCATGTGAACGGCTGGTCGCCGATGAACACCGACGGCTGGCCCGAGCCCTTCAAGAGCGATCTGTTCCTGCGTCCCGGCCTCGCCTACGAGCTGGTGGAGGGCATCGCCAAGCTCGGCAACGTCGACTGGCGGGCCAGGGGACTCGAAGGCTTCGGCCGGCCGGACGGCTTCCACGACCGCCAGGTGGACCGCTGGCAGGCACATCTGGCGAAGTTCAGGTTCCGCGAGATACCGGGGCTGGACGCGGCGGCCGCCTGGCTGCGCACGCACCGGCCCCGGCACTGGGAGCCGGGCATCATCCACGGCGACTACCAGTTCGCCAACGTGATGTTCAAGCACGGGGCCCCCGCCGAGCTCGCCGCCCTGGTCGACTTCGAGATGGCCACCGTGGGCGACCCGCTGCTCGACCTCGGCTGGGTCGTCATGGGCTGGCCGAACGCCGACGAGGACCGGGACGCGGCGGGCAAGTACGCCGACTACACGGGCATGCCGGACCGGGCCGACATCATCGAGCACTACGCCAAGGTCAGCGGCCGGGACGTCGCCGACATCGACTACTACGTGATCCTGGCCCGGTTCAAGATGGCGATCGTGCTGGAGGGCGGCTACGCCCGCCACGTGAAGGGTGACGGCGGCAACCCGAAGATGGCCTACTACGGGGACGCGGTCCTGCAGATGGCGGCCCGCGCGGCCGAACTGGCCGCGACGACACGGCTATGAGGGCGGCCCGATGCCATGCCGTCGGCGGCCCGGTGGTCGTCGAAGAGATCCCCGACCCGGACGGTGAGGTACCCGTCGAAGTGCACTACGCGGCGGTGAACTTCGCCGATGTCCTGGTGGTCGAAGGCACCTACCAGGTGAAGGCGGACCTGCCGTTCACTCCGGGCAGCGAGTTCGCCGGGGTGGTCGCCGAGTCGGGGCACGGGTTCGAGAAGGGCGAGCGGGTCTTCGGTTCCGTCTTCGTCGGCGCCTTCGCCGAGCGGGTCGCCGTCCGGGCGGCCAGCCTGTACCGGATCCCCGACACGATCCCGACCCGGCGCGCGGCGGCCTTCGGGGTCTCGCACGCCACCGCCTACAACGCGCTGACGCTGATCGGCCGTCTCCGGGAGGGGGAGCGGGTGGCGGTGCTCGGCGCGGCCGGCGGGGTCGGTCTCGCGGCCGTCGAACTGGCCGCGCTGCTCGGCGCGGAGGTGGTCGCCGTGGCCTCCACCGAGGAGAAGCGGGCGGCCTGCCTCGAACAGGGCGCCCATGAAGCGCTCCCGTACGACGACCTCAAGCGGCGGCTGCGGGACTCGGGCGGCGCCGACCTCGTGATCGACCCGGTCGGCGGACCGCACTCCGAACAGGCGCTGCGGGCCATGCGCTGGGGCGGCCGGTTCGTGAACGTCGGCTTCGCCAGCGGCGAGGTGCCCCGCCTCCCGCTCAATCTGGCGATGCTCAAGGGCGTCACGATCCACGGCTTCGACTTCGGCGGCTGGGCGCGGCACGCCCGGGAGCAGCTGGCCGGCACCCGCGGCGAGCTGAACCGCATGTTCGCCCAGGACCTGATCCACCCCCGGGTCCACGCCGTCCACCCGCTCGACGCGGTGGCGACGGCCCTGGACCTGGACCGGCGTGCCATCGGCAAGACCCTTCTGGAGGTGGGCCGTGGAGTTTGAGTTCGACGAGGACCAACGGCTGCTGCAACGGCTGGTACGGGAGACGGTCGCCAAGTCGCGTTCGCAGCCCCCGGACCAGCTCTGGGCGACCTATCTGGAACTGGGGTGGCTGGAGGCCCCTCCGGTGGAACTCGCCATCGTCCTGGAGGAGTTGGGGTACGCCGCCGATCCGACCCCCCTCCTGGCCACGGCCACCTGGTTCGCTCCGCTCGCCGGGCGGCTGCCGAGCGGCTCGGGAACCGGGGTGTTCGACGGCACTGGCCGGTTCGTCCTCGACGCGGACCGGGCGGACGAGATCGCCCTGCTCACCCGCGACGGCGTGCGGATCGTGGCGGGCCCGGAGCTCGGCGCGGCACGTGTCGACATCTTCGACCCCACCCTCCACGCGGCCCATGTCGAGGTCCCCGACCTGGTCCCCGGGATCCCGGACCTCGCCCTGATGGGCCTGGCGATCTCCACGGTCGGCAGCTGCCGGCGCATCCTGGATCTGGCCGTGGCCCATGTGAAGGAACGTGTCCAGTTCGACGTGCCGATCGGTTCCTTCCAGGCCGTCAAGCACAAGGCGGCGGACATGTACGTCGCCATCGAACGGGCCCGGGCCCTCGCCTACTTCTCCGCGCTGACCATCGCCGAGGACGACTCACGGCGTGGCAGGGCGGCCTCGATGGCCAAGGCCGCCGCCGGGGAGTGCCAGCGGATCGTCTTCCGTAACGGCTTCCAGCTCTTCGGAGCGATGGGCTTCACCTGGGAGAACGAACTGCAGATCCACCTCAAGCGGGCCAAGGCCGGCGATCTGCTGCTGGGGACGGCGGCCGTACACCGCAGAGCGTTGCTGGAGAAGACGCGGCAGGAACAGGAGAGGTCCGGGCCGTATCGGGAGACGAGCGGGCAGGAAGGGGTGGTGGCGGGATGAAGCTGGACTCCGGCTCCGAAGTGGAGGAGTTCCGCGCCGAGTTCGCCGCCTTCCTCGACGCCCGTCTGCCCACCCCGGACGAGGCCCACCCCGCGTCGCGGTCGAGCGCCGACGTCCCCGCCTGGGCGCGCCGCTGGCAGCGCACGCTGTTCGACGCGGGCTGGCTGCTGCCCGGCAAACCGCCCGAGTACGGCGGCCGGAACGCCACCCTGCCGCAGCAACTCGCCCACCTGGAGGAGCTGTCGAGGCGGCGGATCTACCACAGCTTCAACCCCCAGGGCATCGGCATCGTCGCGGCCTCGATCCTCACCTTCGGGACCGAGGAACAGAAGAGGCGGTGGGCGATTCCCCTCCTGCGCACCGAGATCACGGCGGCGCTCGGCATGAGCGAGCCGGGCGCCGGATCCGACCTCGCCGGGCTGCGCACCCGCGCGGTCCTGGACGGCGACCACTTCGTCGTCAACGGGCAGAAGGTGTGGACGTCGGGCGCGCACGACGCGGATGTCCTGCTGACGTTCGTCCGCACCGACCCGGCCGCGCCCAAGCACAAGGGCATCAGCGTGCTGCTCGTCCCCACCGACACCGAGGGTGTGGTGCGCAGGCCGTTCGCGTCCATGGCCGCCCAGGACGACCTCGACTTCAACGAGGTGTTCTTCACCGACGTCCGGGTCCCGCGCGAGAACCTCGTCGGTCCTCTGAACAAGGGCTGGTCGGTGGCGCACGGCTCACTCGGGCACGAGCGGACCATGCTGTGGCTGAGCTTCGCCGAGCGCCTCGACGACCTGATCCGGGACGCGCCCAGCGACGAGGAGTGGTACGCGACGCTCCTCATGGACGCCCAGGCGCTCAGGCTGCTCGGCTACCGCCAGCTGGGCGGCGACCGTGACCCGGCGGAGCTGTCGGTCCTCAAGCTGCTCGGCTCCGAGGCGATCCAGGTCGCGAGCCTCAACGCACTGGAGGACCGCGGGCCGGAGGGCCTGGTCCATCCCGAAGTGACCGGCCCGCCGAACCATATGAGCATCGACAACTTCATCTCCAGCTGGTTCGAGCGGTACGCGCGCAGCTTCGCCGGGACGATCGCGGGCGGCACCTCGGAGATCCAGCGCAACATCATCGCCGAGCGCGTCCTCGGCCTGCCGAGATAACCCAGGAGGACGTGGATGGACCAGATTCTCTACGAGGTCGAGGACCGGGTCGCGGTCATCAGCCTCAACCGGCCCGAGGTCGCCAACGCCCAGACCATGGGACTCCTCGACGACCTGGACGCGGCCTGGACCCGCGCCGCGGCCGACGAGGACGTACGGGTGATCGTGCTGCGGGGCAACGGACGGCACTTCTCGGCCGGCCACGACCTGAAGGACCGCTGGCCGAGCCCCGACAAGATCACCCTGGAGTGGATCTACACCGCCGAGGCGCGCAGGTACCTGGAGTACACCCTGCGCTGGCGCAATGTGCCCAAGCCCTCGATCGCCGCGGTCCAGGGCAAGTGCATCGCGGGCGGCCTGATGCTCTGCTGGCCCTGCGATCTGATCGTGGCCGCCGAGAACGCCGAGTTCTCCGATCCCGTGGTGCACATGGGCATCGGGGGAGTGGAGTACCACGGTCACACCTGGGAGCTCGGACCGCGCAAGGCGAAGGAGATCCTGTTCACCGGCCGGGCCGTCACCGCCGAGGAGGCGGAGAAGGTCGGCATGGTCAACCGTGTCGTCCCGCTCGGCGAACTGAACGCGGCCACCATGGAGTTGGCCGGGCAGATCGCGCGGATGCACCCCTTCGCGCTCCGCCAGGCCAAGCGGGCCGTCAACCAGACCCTCGACGTACAGGGCTTCTACGCGGCCGTCCAGTCGGTGTTCGACATCCACGAGACCGGGCACGGGAACGCGCTGAGCGTGGGCGGCTACCCGATCCTCACTCGATTGGAAGAGATGAAGGACCACATCAAGGCGCAGTGAGCGCGGCCGGGTTGAAGACGACGTCTTGAGGGGCGGGGCGCGCAACGCGCCCCGCCCCTCAGAACAACCCCGCGGGCCGGCCTTGTTCAGTCGCGCTCGTGACGGAAGACCTTCCCTCCCTTCATCACGAAGCGGACGTCGGCCATCACCGAGATGTCCTCCAGCGGATGGCCGGGTACGGCGATCAGGTCCGCGAGGAGTCCCTCGGCGATCCGTCCGCGGTCCTCGGCGTCGATCAGTTCGGCCGCGTTGACCGTGGCCGCCCGGAGCACCTCCAGCGGGGTCATCCCGCGCTCGACGAGGGCGATGAGCTCCTGGGCGCCGCGGCCGTGCGGGATCGCCGGCGCGTCGGTGCCGACCGCGATCCTCACGCCCGCCTTGAGGGCCCGGGCGACGACCGTCCTGGCGTGCGGGAAGATCTCGCCGGCCTTGGCCTTCAGTTCGGGCGGGGCCTTGGAGATGTCCATGCCGTCGATCAGGGCGGTCGTGGCGACGAGGAAGGTGCCGCGCTCGGCCATCAGTTCGATGGTCTCGTCGTCCAGCAGGAAGCCGTGCTCGATGCAGTCGATGCCGGCCTCCACGGCCGCCCGGACGGCGGCGGCGCCGTGGGTGTGCGCCGCCACCTTGAGTCCGCGCCGGTGGGCCTCGTCCACGATGGCCCGCAACTCCTCGTCGGAGTAGTGCTGGGCGCCCGCGGTGCCGGTGTGGGACATGACCCCGCCCGACGCGCAGACCTTGATGAGCTGGGCGCCGTACTTGATCTGGTGGCGGACGGCCTTGCGCACCTCGTCGACGCCGTTGGCGATGCCCTCCTCCAGGGACAGGGGCATGATGCCGGGGGCGTACGCGGCGAACATCGTGGGGTCCAGATGCCCCCCGGTCGGGGTGATCGCGTGCCCCGCGGGGACGATGCGGGGGCCGTCGATCCAGCCGGCGTCGATGGCCTTGGCCAGGGCGACGTCCAGCAGATAGCCGCCGGTCTTCACGAACAGGCCGAGGTTCCTGACGGTGGTGAACCCCGAGCGCAGTGTCCGGCGTGCGTTGGCGACCCCGCGGAGCATGCGCAGCGGCGGGTCGTCCTGGACGGGGGAGAGGCCCGGGACCTCGCCCCGGCCCCCCATGAGGAGGTTGACCTCCATGTCCATCAGGCCGGGGAGCAGGGTGACGTCGCCCAGATCCAGGACGTCACCGTCGCCTCCTCCTCCGCGGCCGCCGCCCGCGATGCGGTCGCCGTCGACGGTGACCAGACCCGGTGCCTCGATCCGCCCCGTGTCGACGTGCAGGACGCGGGCGGCCTTGAGCGTGACCATCTCAGACCTGCGGCTCGGCGATGACGTCGAGGTGGGCGGCGCCCGAGTCGGGCACGCGGGGCTGCTTCCAGACCTCGATGGGGAACGACACCATGACGAGGGAGAACATGAGCAGCATCAGGTTGCGTTCGGGCTCGGGCAGGTCGTCGAGCGGGAACTTGTCGAGGTGCGTCGTCGCGCGGTCCAGCAGGGGGAACGCCGCGTCGTAGAACGCCTGCATGTCCGCCATGCTGCTGGCGAGGCGCTTGGCGTAGCGTTCGCGCTCGCTGCCGAGGATCCAGTCGCTGTAGGGCTCGAGTTCGGCGAAGTCACTCGGCAGCATCGGCGTGCTCCTTCACGTAGTCCCTCACGACCTTGTGGAGGTGGCGCAGGAGGATCTCCTGGTCGTTGAGGGGGAAGTCGGTGACGTAGCGGCCCTTGAGCATGGTCTGGGTGGCCTCGAGGGTGTTGCCGTCCTGGAGGGCGTACTCCTTGAAGGTGACGGCGGTGAGTTCCTGGGCGAGGCGGTCGCGGGCCGTCTTCGCGGGGACGAAGTAGAGGTTCGCCTCGAACAGGTGCTTGTCCACGGCCGTCGGCCAGTAGTGGTACGTCAGATACCAGCCGGGTGCCCACAGGAGCAGCATGAAGTTGGGGAACAGCACGAAGGAGTCGGTGCCCCAGGAGTGGTGACGGGCCGGGTTGACACCGGCCGGCAGTGGATCGAGGCCCGCGATGTCGGGCCGGTCCCAGGGGCCGAACAGACCGCTGCGCAGCTCCCGTTCGATCGGTTTGACCATCGAGGGGTCCTTCGGCGGCGCCATGCCGCCCCAGGACGAGATCATCGAGTGGGGGCTGTGCAGCTCGTAGTGGAGCGCCTCGAAACCGTAGCCGAGGAGCTTCTCCGCCTCCTCCTTGGTGGCCTGCTTCTGGTGCAGGACGGGAGCGTGGTAGAACTCCGCGAAGGCGTCGATGAACAGCTTCCAGTTGCTGCCGATCTCGGCTTTGTAGGTGAAGACGTCGGTCATCTCGTGGAAGGGGTAACCCTCCAGGCCCTTGGCCATGTCCCCGAGGTACTCCCGCAGGCTCTGCTGGGGGTCGAGGTTGACGAAGACGAAGCCTTCCCAGATGTCGCAGGCGACTTCCTTGAGGCCGTAGTCGTCCTTGTCGAGGTCGAAGAACTCGCCCTCCTGCTGGACGAAGGTGAGCTTGCCGGTGAGGTCGTAGCGCCAGGCGTGGTACTTGCAGGTGAACTGGCGGCAGGTGCCCTTGACCTCCTCGCCCGGGAAGTCGTTCCAGACGAGCTTGTTGCCGCGGTGGCGGCACACGTTGTGGAAGGCGCGGATCTGCTGGTCGCGGCCGCGGACGATGATCAGCGAGGTGCCGGCCGCGGCGAGTTCCCTGGTGAAGTAGTGGCCGGGCTTGGGGACCTGCTCGATGCGGCCGACGTTGAGCCAGGTCCGCTTGAAGACGGCCTCCCGCTCGGCCTCGTAGTAGGCGGGATCGATCGAGTCCTCGTAGTTCACGGGACTTGTGCCCAGTTCGGGGTACTGCTCGGTCCAGCTCCCGGCCTCAGGCTTGCTGAAGTGTGGCATGGCTGCTCCCCTTTCCAGAGTGAGAATAGCATTCTCATTCAGTGATAGTGAAGTTCTCTGAAGGGAGGCCGGGATCGAGCTCCACCTCGAAGGTGTTGAGGACCATGGCCAGCAGGCCGTACGTGCCGACGGTGAAGACCAGATCCATCAGCTGCCGGTCGTCCAGCTCGGCGGCGAGTGCGCGGTAGGTGTCGTCGGACAGGCCCGAATCCGCCTCCAGTTCGTCCACCGCCCGGGTGATCGGCGTCGGCTCGCCGGCACGGATCGCGTCGATCTCCTCGTCGGTGACGCCGGCCTTGCGTGCGATCAGCACGTGCTGGACCCACTCGTACTGGCAGCGCCTGCGCCACGCCACCCGCAGGATGGCCAGCTCGCGGGTGCGCGGCGGCAGCGTCGAACCGCCGCCCAGCAGATACCGGTTGTAGCCGAGGAAGGCCGTGGCCAGTTCCGGGTGCTGCGCGAAGAGGCCCAGGACGTTGGACGGCGGGAGCCTGCGCCCCGGCGCGAGGGACGCCAGCGCCTGGGTGTCCCACTCGTCGTAGGGGAGCGGCGGGATGCGGTTCATGTGTTGCGGCCCCCGTTCACGCCCAGGATCTGGCCCGTGATGTAGCCGGCCTCCTCCGACACGAGGAACGCGCAGGCCGCGGCGATGTCCTCCGGGCGGCCGACCCGTCGTACCGGAGTGCGCTGGATGTGCTCCTCGACCGTCCCGTCGAGCAGTTCGCGCGCTTCCGCCTTGCGCAGCATCGGGGTGTCGATGAAGCCGGGCGGCACCGCGTTGACGGTCACGCCGAACGGGCCGAGCTCCAGGGCCAGCGCCTTCGTCAGGCCGTTGACCGCCGACTTGGACGCCACGTAGTGCGTCATGAACGGCTGGCCCGACTGGGCGCTCGAGGAGGAGATGTTGACGATCCGGCCCCAGCCCGCCTCCATCATGTCCGGCAGGGCGGCCTGGACACAGTGGAAGACGCCGTTCAGATTGACGTTGATCACCCGGTGCCAGGCCGCGAAGGTGAGGTCGGAGAAGCGCTTGAAGCCGTCCATGCCGGCCGCGTTGACCAGGATCGTGACCGGTCCCAGCCGCTCCCTGACCGCGGCCAGCGCCGCATCCACCTGGGCCCGGTCGGCGACGTCGGTGGCCGGAACGACACTCGTGTCCGACGGATTGAGGTCGAGTGCGGCGACCTGGTAGCCGTCCTTGGCCAGCCGCTCCGCGATGGCCAGACCGATACCGGAAGCGCCGCCGGTGACGACCGCCGTCCTCATGACAGCTCCTCGTCGCCGACGAGGGTGGTGCGCTGGAGCGTCCGCTCCGAGTCGGCGCTGTACGGCAGCGCCCGGTGCAGCATCCCGGTGTTGTCCCACACCACCAGGTCGCCGACCCGCCAGTCGTGGGTGTAGCGGAACCTCTCCTGGGTGGTCCACTCCAGCAACCGGTCCAGCAGGGCCCGGCTCTCGACGGCCGCCATGCCGACGATGTGGTCCGCCGTCGCCCCGATCACCAGTGAGCGGCGACCGTCACGGCGCTTCCACACCAACGGCGTCTCGTGAGTGGGGACTTCGCGCCAGCCCGCGAGCAGCTCGGGACCCGGGTCGGGCGTCACCAGCCGCTGGGCGGCCTCGAAGCTGTGCACCACGCGCAGGTCGTCGTACTGCTTGCGGTCCGCCTCCGGAAGGTTCTCGTACGCCGCGTAGGTACTGGCGAACTCGGTCCCGCCGCCGGTCATGGCCACGTGCCGGGCGGTCAGCGTGGTCGTCCTCGTCGGTACGGGGTCGGTGGTGCCGTCGATGTGCCAGTGGAACGTCCCCTTGAGGTACTCGGCCGTCGGGTTCCTGGCCGGGTCGAGCGAGACGGTGAAGATCTCCTTGCCCCGCACCGCGAAGACCTTGCCCAGCTTGCGGCTGAAGGCCAGTTGGCCTTCGTCGTCGAGGTGCAGTCCGCGGATGAGAAGGATGCCGCGCCACTGGAGCGCCTCCGCGCACCGGCTGATCAGTTGATCGTCGAGCAGATTGCCGACGCCGGTGACCTCTACGCCCAGGCTCGGGCTGAGGGCCTTCGTTGCGATCATGAAAATCTCCCTTCCGGATGCGAGAATAGTATTCTCGCCGGTTGGTCCACCGGAAGGCCCGGGACGACCGGCCTCTCGCCTCCCGCTGCCCGCCGAGGTGAGCCTCCGATCCTGAATGATGGTCAGGTTTGGCCGGTCCTCACCTTCTCTTGTCTGCCATGACGTTCTCGTTTCCGGAATATTGATTTGCGCAGACTGAGAATGTAGTTTCCACGACATCCGAGCAAGGAGGCAGGATGCGGTTCCAGGACAAGGTTGCGATCGTCACCGGCGCGGGCCAGGGCATCGGCGAGGGCTATGCCCGGGCACTGGCGGCCGAGGGCGCACGCGTGGTGGTCGCCGAACTCAACGAGGAACAGGGTGAGCGGGTCGCCAAGGAGATCGGCGACGCGGCGCTGTTCGTCAAGGTGGACGTGGCCGACCCGGCGTCGGCGGAGGCGATGGCGGCCGCCGTGATGGCGGAGTTCGGACGCATCGACTACCTGGTCAACAACGCTGCCATCTTCCACAGCATGCGGCGCGACGGCCTCACCACGGTCCCCCTCGACTACCTCAACCGCTTCCTCCAGGTGAACCTGATGGGCGCGCTGCACTGCACCCGCGCCGTCGTCCCGCACATGCCCGAGGGCGGCGCCATCGTCAACCAGTCGTCCACCGCCGCCTGGCTCGGCGGGGGTTACTACGGACTGGCCAAGGCCGGGATCAACAGCCTGACCGCCTCGCTCGCCGCCGAACTCGGCGGCAAGAACATCCGGGTCAACGGGATCGCGCCGGGCCCCACGGACACCGACGCCACCCGGAGCATCGTGCCCAAGGAGTTCCAGGAGCAGATGACGAACAGCCTGGCCATCAAGCGGATGGGCACGCCCGAAGACCTGGCGCCCGCCGTCTTGTTCCTGCTGTCGGACGAGGCGCGCTGGCTGACCGGTCAGGTCGTCAGCGTCGACGGCGGACAGGTGGTCCGGCTGTGAAGCGCCTGCTCATCGACGGCCGGCTCGTCGGGACCGAGAAGACCTTCCCCTCGCTCAACCCCGCGACCGGCGAGGTACTCGACCAGGCCCCCGACGCCACGGCCGCCGACGCCGAAGCCGCCGTCGCGGCCGCCCGCCGCGCCTTCGACACCACGAGCTGGGCGACCGACACCGCCCAGCGCCTGCGCTGCCTCCGCCAGCTGCACCAGGCGCTGACCGACCATCAGGAAGAGCTGCGCGACCTGACGATCGCCGAGGTCGGCGCGCCCCGCATGCTCACCCACGGCCCCCAGCTGGACGAGCCGGTCAAGCTGGTCTCGTACTACACCGACCTGCTGGAGAAGTACCCCCTGACCGAGGAGCTCGGCGAGACCGAGATCCGCGGGCAGCGCCACCGCCGCTGGGTGGAGAAGGAGGCGGCCGGGGTGGTCGCCGCGATCATCCCGTACAACTACCCGAACCAGCTCGCGCTCGCCAAGCTGGTCCCCGCGCTCGCGGCCGGCTGCACGGTCGTCCTCAAGGGCGCCCCGGACACCCCGCTGACCACGCTGTACCTGGGCGAACTGATCGCCGAGCACACGGACATCCCGCCCGGCGTGGTCAACGTCATCGTCTCCTCCGGGGTCGAAGCCGGCGAGGTGCTCACCCAGCACCCCGACGTCGACATGATCACCTTTACCGGCTCCACCGCGACCGGCCGACGGATCATGGAGGCCGCGAGTGCCACCGTGAAGAAGGTCTTCCTGGAACTCGGCGGCAAGTCCGCCATGATCGTGCTCGACGACGCCGACTTCCGCGCCGCCTCCATGTTCGCGGCCTTCACCATCTGCTCCCACTCGGGACAGGGCTGTGCGCTCACCTCCCGGCTGCTCGTGCCGAGGGAGCACCACGACGAGATCGTCGCCATGGTCGCGGCCGGCCTCGAACGTGTGTCGTACGGCGATCCGGCCGACCCCAAGACCTTCATGGGACCGCTCATCAGCGAACGCCAGCGCGACAAGGTCGACGGCATGGTGCAGCGCGCCGTCGCGGCCGGCGCCACGCTGGTCACCGGCGGCAAGCGCGTCGACCCGGGCTTCTTCTACACGCCCACCCTGCTCGCCCACGTCGACCCGGCCGGCGAGATCGCGCAGGACGAGGTCTTCGGACCGGTGCTCGCCGTCATTCCCTACGACGGCGAGGACGACGCCGTACGCATCGCCAACGACTCGATCTTCGGCCTGTCCGGCGCGGTGCACAGCGCCGACGACCAGCGGGCGATCGCCGTGGCGCGCCGGATCCGTACCGGCACCTTCAGCATCAACGGCGGCAACTACTTCTCCCAGGAAGTCCCCTTCGGCGGCTACAAGCAGTCGGGCGTCGGCCGGGAGAGCGGCGTCGCCGGACTGGAGGAGTTCCTGGAGACCAAGTCCTTCGCGGTGGTGGTCCCGTAATGCGTCCGCTCGAAGGCATCCGCGTCCTCGAAGTCGCCATGTACGGCTTCGTCCCCTCGGCGGGAGCCGTGCTCGCCGACTGGGGCGCGGACGTCATCAAGGTCGAACACGCCGTCACGGGCGATCCGCAGCGCGGCCTGCGGCAGACCGGCACACTGCGCGTCGAGGGCGACCCGAACCCCAACATCGAGCACGCCAACCGGGGCAAGCGCAGCCTCGGCCTCGACATGACCCGGCCCGAGGGCAAGGAAGTCCTCCACGACCTGGCCCGCCGCTCCGACGTGTTCCTCACCAGCTTCCTGCCCGGACACCGGCGGCGGTTCGGCATCGACGTCGACGACATCCGGGCGGTCAACCCCCGCATCATCTACGCCCGGGGCAGCGCGCTCGGGCCGCGCGGACCGGAGTCCGAGAAGGGCGGGTACGACATGACCGCCTTCTGGGCCCGGGGCGGCACCGCCGCCAGCATCACCCCACCCGGCGTCGAGGGCATGATCAGCCCCACACCCGCCTACGGGGACACCATCTCCGGCACGAACCTCGCCGGAGGCATCGCGGCGGCACTGCTGCGGCGCGAGCGCACCGGCGAACCGTCGGTCGTGGACGTCTCCCTGCTCGGCAGCGGCGTATGGGCCAACGGCCAGGCCACCGCGGTCTCGCTGCACCTCGACACGTCCTGGGTGGCACCGGTGCCCGGTGCCCACGGCTCGCCGGTCAACCCGCTGTCCGGCATCTATGCCACGGCCGACGACCGCTATCTGGCCTTCGTCATGCTCCAGCCCGGAAAGTTCTGGGCCGACGTGTGCCGCCACATCGACCACCCCGAGCTGGCCGACGACCCCCGTTTCGGCACGGCGGAGCTGCTGGCCGCGAACACCGAAGAAGCCGTCAAGATCCTGCGGACCGTGCTGGCAGGCCGCACCCTCGCCGAGTGGACCGAACGCTTCGCCACCCTCGCCGGGCCGTGGGCCCCGGTGCAGGACACCCTGCAGGTGGGCGCCGACGCGCAGATCCGTGCGAACGAGTACCTGCTCCGGGTCGGCGAGATCGATCTGGCCGCCAGCCCCGTGCAGTTCGACACCACCGCTCCCGCACTCGGGCCGGCGCCCGAGTTCGCTGCCCAGACCGAGGAAATCCTCAGGGAACTGGGACTGGACTGGCCCCGCATCATCGAGCTGAAAGAAGCGGGCGCGGTCACCTGACCACCCTTTTTTCGGGGAACGAAATCGAGGAGAACCGATGAGACGCTTGCTCATCGCTGTGGCCGTCCTGGCCCTGGCCGGGTGTTCCGCCCGCTCCACCACGTCGCCGAGCGGCGACAAGCCCTCCGCGTCGGCGTCCGACTCCGCCTCGGCGGCCGACTTCGGCACGCTCAAGAACGTCTGCCACTCCGGCACCGCCAAGGCCTCCACCTCCCAGGGAGTCACCAACTCCGAGATCAAGGTCGGCGTCTTCAGCGACGTCGGCTTCACCAAGAACCCGGAGTTCGTCGACGCGGCCAAGGTGTTCACCTCCTGGTGCAACGACGCGGGCGGCATCAACGGACGCAAACTCGTTCCCGTCACCCACGACTCCAAACTCGTCGAGGTCCGCCAGCGGATGATCGAGGCCTGTCGCTCGGACTTCGCGCTCGTCGGCGGCGGCGCCGCGCTCGACGGCATGGGCGTCAAGGACAGGCTGAACTGCCTGCTCCCCGACTTCCCCGGCCAGACCAGCCAGGCCATCGGATCGGACCTCCAGGTGACCGTCCAGGGCGCCGCCACCGGTTACTCACCCTACGGCGGCTACTTCTCCTGGCTGCTCAAGGAGGCGTACCCGGCGTCCGCGAGCAGCGTCGGGATCATCGCCGGTGACTCCCCGGTCGTGAAGCCCATCACCGCGCAGGACAAGGAGACGCTGATCGCGGCGGGCGGCAAGATCACCTACTCGGACCTGTATCCGGCTCAGGGCGTGTCCGACTGGACGCCGTACGCCCAGGCCATCAAGAACAAGAAGGTCAAGGGACTGGTCTTCCTCGGTGACTTCGCCAGTCTGGCCAAGCTGGAGCAGGTGCTCACCAACATCGGCTACGCACCCGACTGGATCGACGCCAACAGCAACGCCTACGGCCCCGCCTTCCTCCAGCTGGCCGGTACCGCGCTGGCGAAGCAGGCCAACTTCGCCGACCTCGGCGGCTTCTCGCCGCTGGAGGACGCCTCCGCCAACCCGGCGACCAAGATGGTCGAGGAGCTCTACAAGAAGTACGCCCCCGACGCCCAGGTCACGCTGCCGGCGCTGAAGGCCTTCTCCAGCTGGCTGCTGTTCGCCACCGCCGCGGGCGACTGCGCCGAACTCACCCGCACGTGCGTGTACGACAACGCGCGCAAGCAGACCGCGTGGACGGGCGGTGGCCTGCAAGCCCCGATGGACCTGTCGTCCTCCACCGTGCCTCCCAAGTGCTTCGACCCGGTCAAGGCGACCGCCAAGGGCTGGGTGGCCGCCGACTTCAAGCCCGACACCGGCGCCTACCGCTGCAACGTGACCCCCTACAAGTTCAAGGGCACCTACACCAAGCCCATGACCCTGGCCGATGTCGGCAAGTCGTTGGCCGACCTCAAGTAGCCACCCCCGCCGCAGGAAGGAAGCGACGTGAAGGTACGGGTAGACCCTGAGCGCTGCCAGGGTCACACGCTCTGCGCCATGCGTGCTCCGGACATCTTCGAGCTCAGCGAGATCGACGGTCACTCCTCGGTGATCAAGGAAGAGGTCTCGGACGACCAGCAGGACGAGGCCGTCGAGGCCGTCAGGTCCTGCCCCGAGCGAGCGATCTTCATCTCCTGAGGGGAGAACACTCCGATGACCACGGACGACACCGTCAACGACGACCCCAAGGGGAATCCGGTGCACTTCGACCGGCACACTCCCGAATACCGCCACGAATTCCAGGCGGTCACACAGGAGTTGCAGTCCAAGTGCCCCATCGCCTGGTCGGAGACCTACGGCGGTCACTGGGTGGCCAGTGGCAACCGCGAGGTCTTCGAGCTGGCCCGGGCCGCCGAGTTCCTCTCCAACGACCATGACGTCAAGGGCGAGCGGCGCGGGTACCAGGGCATCACCATCCCGCCGCCGCCCCGGGCGAAGGCAGCCAGGGGCGGGTTCCTGGAGATGGATCCGCCCGAACAGCGCTACTACCGCCAGACGCTCAACCCCTATCTGTCGCCCGCCGCCATCAGCCGCTGGATTCCGCTGATCGACGAGGTGGCGCGCGCCTGCATCGACGAGAGGATCGAGTCGGGGCGGATCGACTTCGTCGACGACCTCGCCAACGTCGTGCCGGCCGTGCTCACGCTCGCCATGATGGGCATCCCGGTCAGGAAGTGGACCCTCTACAACGAGGCGGCCCACGCCTCGGTCTACACACCGCCGAACTCGCCCGACCAGGCCCGCGTCGTCGAGCTGCAGAGGGCGATGGGCATGGATCTGGCCATGACCATCGCGGAGATCCGGCAGACACCGCGGCCGGGTCTGGTGGACGCCCTGGTCCGCGCGGAGATCAACGGCCAGACCCCGCCCGACGACGAACTCCTCGGTGTGCTCGCCCTGTTGATCGGTGGCGGTTTCGACACCACCACGGCGCTCACCGCGCACGCGCTGGAGTGGCTCTCGGGGCACCCGGCCGAACGGGACCGTCTCAGCCGGGACCGCAAGGCACTGCTGGACTCCGCGACCGAGGAGTTCCTGCGCTTCTACGCCCCCGCGCCCGGGGACGGACGGACCTTCTCCGCGGACTGCGAGATCGCCGGCACCCGGTTCAAGGAGGGCGAACGGCTCTGGCTGTCCTGGGCGATGGCGAACCGGGACCCGCAGGTGTTCCCGGAGCCCGACTCCATCGACATGGAACGCAAGGGCAACCGGCACAGCAGCTTCGGCCTCGGCATCCACCGCTGCATCGGCTCCAACGTGGCACGCACGGTGTTCAAGCGGATGGTCACCCAGGTCCTGGACCGGATGCCCGACTTCCGCTGCGACCCCGAGGGCGCGGAGCACTACGAGACCATCGGCATCATCCAGGGCATGCGGCACCTCCCGGCGACCTTCACGCCGGGCCCCCGGACCGGTGCCGGGCTCGACGAGACCCTGGAGACCCTCCAGAGGGTCGTCGACGAACAGCGGCTCGCCGAGCCGGTCACGGTACGCAAGGGGCAGGCGAGGATCGACCGCTGATCTTCGGCGGCCCGTCAGGAGTACGTGTGCCATCCGAGCGGTGGCACGGGGAGGAGACGATGTGGCCGGACCCACGGGACGTCCGCTGCCGGTGATCACAGAGGAGAACGAGTTCTTCTGGACCTCCGGCGCGGACGGCCGGTTGCGCCTGACGGAGTGTGAGTCCTGCTCGGCCCTGCTGCATCCGCCCCAGCCCGTCTGCCGCTACTGCCGGGGGCACGAGACCGGGGTGCGGGCCGTCTCCGGGTACGCGACGCTGATCGGCTTCACCGTCAACCACCGGTTCAGCGCGCCCGGCATGCCCGCGCCCTATGTGGTGGCGCAGGTCGCCGTCGAGGAGGACACCCGGGTCCGGCTCACCACCAACCTCGTCGAATGCGACCCCGACGCGCTCGAACTGGGCATGCGGCTGGAGGTCGTCTTCGAACAGGTCGAGGACGTATGGCTGCCGCTCTTCCGCCCCGCGGCCGAGCAGGGGCCCCCGGCTCCGCTGCCCTCGGACGAGGTGGAACCCGAGCACATGCGGCGCCACATACGCCCCATGGCCACGCCCGGGAAGTTCGAGGACAAGGTCGCGATCAGCGGCATCGGGATGTCGGAGATCGGGCGCCGGCTGATGGTCCCGCCGCTGTCGCTGACCGTGCGGGCGTGCGAACGCGCCGTCGCGGACGCGGGCCTGACCCTCGACGACATCGACGGGTTGGCCACCTACCCGGGCGCGGGCGCCTACGGCGGCTTCGCCGAGGGCGGCATCACCGCGCTGGAGGACGCCCTCGGCATCAGGCCGACCTGGTACAACGGCGGCGCCGAGACCTTCGGTCCCGGCGGCTCGCTCATCGCCGCGATGCTGGCCGTCGCGGGGGGACTCGCCCGTCATGTGCTGTGCTTCCGTACGGTCTGGGAGGCCTCCTACGGCGAGCTGATCCGGCGCGGCCGGATCACCCAGGAGGCCGGTCGCAGGGTCACGGGCTGGCAGAAGCCCTTCGGGGCGATCTCGGCGGCCCATACCCTGGCCCAGAACGCCCAGCGGCACTTCCACCGTTACGGCACCTCGCGCGAGACGCTCGGCTGGATCGCGCTCAACCAGCGCGCGAACGCCGCGCTCAACCCGACGGCGATCTACCGCGATCCGATGACCATGGACGACTACCTGTCGGCCAGGACGGTCACCACCCCCTTCGGGCTGTACGACTGCGACGTGCCCTGCGACGGATCGGTGGCCGTCATCGTGTCGGCCGTGGACGCGGCACGGGACCTGGCCAGGCCGCCTGTCCTGGTGGAGGCCGTCGGCACCCAGATCATGGAGCGGCTCGCATGGGACCAGAGCTCCCTCACCCATGAACCGCAGGTGCTCGGTCAGTCCGCCCACCTGTGGACGCGCACGTCACTGCGTCCCTCGGACGTCGACGTGGCCCAGCTCTACGACGGCTTCACCTTCAACTGCCTCTCCTGGATCGAGGGGCTCGGCTTCTGCGGCATCGGTGAGGCCAAGGACTTCCTCGACGGAGGCAAGAACATCGCCAGGGACGGACTGCTCCCGCTGAACACCCACGGCGGCCAGCTCTCGCACGGCCGCACCCACGGCCTGGGGCTGGTCCACGAAGCCGTCACACAGGTGCGCGGCGAGGCCGGAGCACGCCAAGTGGACGGTGCCCGGGTCGCCGTGACGAGCACCGGCGGTCTCACCCCGAGCGGCGTCATCCTGCTGCGGGCGGACACATGACCGGCGTCTCCCGTGTCGTCGACGTCGACGGCATCCCCGTATCGGCGCTGCTCCAGGAGGCGCAACGGCCCCGGGCCGTCGTCCTGGCGCTGCACGGCGGGGCGGCGCACTCGGGGTACTTCGACTACCCGGGCAGGCCGCATCTGTCGCTGCTGCGCACCGGTACCGCGCTCGGGTTCACCGTCCTCGCTCTCGACCGGCCGGGATACGGCAGCTCCGCCCCGCACGGTGGAGAGCTGGCCCCGGTGGAGCGGCGGGTCGATCTCGCCTACGCGGCGGTGGACCGGCTGCTCGCCTCGCGTCCGCGCGGGGCGGGCGTCTTCGTGATGGCGCACTCGATCGGCTGCGAGCTGGCGCTGCGCATGGCGGCCGACGAGCGGGGGAGCGACCTGCTGGGCGTGGAGATCGCCGGCACCGGGCGCCACCACCACGACGACGCGGTGGACATCCTGGGCGTACGGCACAACGAGTCGTGGCCGAGGCCGGCGGCCGGCCGTGTCCGGGACCTGCTGTGGAATCCCTCGCACCTCTACGAGGACGATGTCGTCGGCGGCGCCCGGTTCGCCTCGCCCTCGCCCTCCTACGAGGGGGTCGTGGCCAGGAGCTGGCCGCTGGTCCTTCCCGAACTCGCCCCCCTGGTGCGCGTCCCCGTGCACTACAGCCTCGGCGAGCACGAGCGGGTGTGGCGGTCCGGGCCCGCGGCACTGGCCGACATCGCGTCCCTGTTCACCGCCTCGCCGCGCGTCGTCGTCGGCGAACAGGCGGACGGTGGCCACAACTTGAGCATCGGGCTGACGGCGATGGCGTACCACCTCAAGATCCTGTCGTTCGCCGAGGAGTGTGTGCTGGCTCGCGCGAGCGCGGCACAAGAGCGGCCCGGGAGGGCGAGTTGAGCGACGCGGACGGGGCAGCGCTGCTGCTGGTACGGGTGGTCCTGGGGATCGTGATGATCGCGCACGGACTCAACCACTGGCGGGGCGGCGGCCGGATCGAGGGCACCGCCCGCTGGTTCACCGGCCTCGGCCTGCGCAACGGCACGCTTCAGGCGTGGACGAGCGTGGTCACCGAAGTCGGCGCGGGCGTCCTGCTGGTCGCCGGGCTGCTCACCCCGCTGGCCTGCGCCGCGGTCATCTCCGTGATGCTGGTCGCGGGCGTCCTCGCGCACCGGCCCAACGGATTCTTCGTCTTCAAAGAGGGCTACGAGTACGTCCTCGTCCTCGCGGTGGTCTCGCTGGCCCTTGCGGTACTGGGACCCGGCCGGCTCTCCGTGGACCATGCCGGGGACATCGAGGTGACCGGCTGGGCCGGCGGCGGCATCGCCCTCGGGGTGGCCATGGCGGCGACGGCCGGTCTGCTCGGCGTGTTCTGGCGCCCGGCACCGAAACCGGCCGAGCAGGAGAGCCACTGATGCGCGTCGGATTCATAGGTCTGGGCGGTCAGGGCGCCCCCATGGCACGCCGGATCGTCGACGCGGGCTTCGAGACGACCCTGTGGGCACGCCGTCCCGCCTCGCTCGCCCCCTTCGACGACACACCCGCGAAGCGTGCCGTGTCCCCCGCCGAACTCGCCGCCGCCAGCGACCTCGTGTGCGTCTGTGTCGTCGACGACGCGGACGTCGAGGAGGTCGTCGCGGGGGATCGCGGGGTGCTGGCGGGGCTTCGGCAGGGAGGGGTGATCGCCGTGCACAGCACCGTCCACCCCGACACCTGTCACCGTCTCGCCGACCGGGCCCGCGCCCACGGGGTCACGCTGATCGACGCGCCGGTGAGCGGCGGCGGCCCGGCGGCGGCCGAGGGCCGTCTGCTGGTGATGGCCGGGGGCGAGTCCGGCACCGTGCGGTTCTGCCGCAAGGTGTTCGAGACGTACGGCGATCCCGTGGTCCACATGGGCCCGCTGGGCTCCGGGCAGCTCACCAAACTCCTCAACAACGTGCTGTTCACGGCAAATCTCGCCACCGCGGCGGGCACCCTCGCGCTCGGTCGGGAGTTCGACGTCGATCCCGCCGCTCTCGCGGAGGTGATGGCCCACGGCAGTGGATCGAGCTTCGCGCTGGGCCGGATCGCGGCGGCCGGCGGGAGGCTCGACCGCATCGCGGCCCAGGCCGGACCGCTGCTGCGCAAGGATGTCCGGCTGGTGGCCGATCTGGCCGGCGCGGCCAAGGCCTCGACGGGCATCGTGCTGGAGGCGGCTGACACCACCCTCGCCCTGATCGACCACCAGCGCTGACCCCCGGCCCTTCGGGTGCCGGGCGCCAAACGGTGCGTGTGCGAGGGGTCCCCCGACGGCGACGGCAAACGTAGTGTTACGTCGGCACGGTCCGTCGCGGGAGGGGTACCGGATGAAAGAGACCCGGCGCGAGGAGATCCTCGAGGCGGCCCTGCGGGTGTTCGCGGAACGGGGCTACCGGGGGACCTCGATCGACGCGGTCGCCGAGCGGGCGGGACTGACCCGGCAGGGCGTGCTGCACTACTTCCCGAGCAAGAAGAAGCTCTTCATGGCGCTCCTGCGCTTCAGGGAGGACCTCAACCGCGAGCACCTCGCCGGCCAGGACGACAAGGACGACTGGCCGGGGCTGCTCGCCGAAGTGGTCGCCTACGACCACACCTACCCCTGCCTGGCCCAGGTCCACAGCGTGATGCTGGCCGAGGGCGTCACGGGAGCCGACCCGGCGCAGCAGTACCTGCACGACCACTACGAGACCATGCAGGCGCTGATGATCGCCCGGCTCACCGAGCGGTACGGCGAGCGCCTGCCCAGCGGTCTGGCCCCGCGGGCCGCGGCCCGGGCCATGCTGGCGATGCTCGACGGCATGCAGCAGCAGTGGCTGCTGGACGGCGAACAGGACGACTATCCCGAGATCATGCGGGATGTGCTGTCCGTGCTGCTGGGGTCCACGCCCGTATGAAGTCGCCCATGGCGGTGACGGTCTCCGGGTGCAGGCTCGTCGCGTCGGGCCGGATCCGCAGGTCCACCGTGACCCCGGAGTGCGCCGCGCGGGTGGCGAACCCCAGGGAGTCGTCCAGCAGGGGATCGGTGCCCGCCGCGAGCAGCTGGACGGGGGGCAGCCCGTGGAGGTTGGCGTGCAGCGGGCTCAGCAGCGGATCGGTCGGCGAGGTGCCCGCGGCGTAGTGCGCGCAGCGGCGCCGCAGTCCGGGGACGTCGAAGGTCGGATCGGCCGCCGCGTTGAGCAACAGGCTCGGGGAGTCCAGGGTCAGGTCGAGCAGCGCCGAGTTGAGCACCCCGCACAGGGGCGGCAAGGCTCCGAGGTCCCGCAGCCGTACCAGCAGGGCCGCCGCGAGCCCGGCCCCCAGCCGCTCGCCCGCCACCGCCACCGGTCCCCTGGACTCGCAGTAGTCGTACGCGGCGTGCACGTCGTCCAGCGCGTCCGGGAAGGTGCCCCCGTAGCGGGCGCAGACCACGAGGGCGTCCGTCCACAGGGCGAGGCGGCCCGCCAGGTCGAGCGCGGACTCCGGGGTGCACGAGAGGTGCCGGTCGCCGTGCAGATAGAGCACGACCAGTTCGGTGCCGCCGGGCGGCCGTACGACCGGACCTACGGGGCTCGTCTCCACCTGGACCTCACTTGCCACGGGACATCACCTTCTCCGCTGCGTGCCAGTGTTCGTCGGCCACCCACAGGCGGGCGAAGGCGCGTGCCGCCTCGGTCGCCGGTACGGCGCCGCTCATGACGTGCTTGATCTCCCGCGCCGGGACGGAGGCGAGGGAGCGGGCCAGGGCGCGCCAGCCCTCGTCGAAGTCCGCCCGCGGCAGCACCCGGTCGATCACCCCGAGCCGCTGGGCCTCCTCGGCGCCGAGCACGGCTCCGGAGCCGGCGAGCATCAACGCCCGCCCCCTGCCGATCAGTTCCGCGAGCCGCTCGGCGCCGCCCCACGCCGGCATGATCGCGAGGTTCACCTGGGTGAAGCCGATCCTGATGTCGTCCGCGGCCACCCGGATGTCGGCGGCCATGGCGAACTCGGCGCCACCGCCCAGGGCATGGCCGTTCAGGGCGGCGATCACCGGGCCCGGGAAGTGCGCGAGACGGTCGCAGATCCCGCGCATCCGCAGGGCCATGGCCGTCGCCTCGTCCTCGGTGCGGATCGCGGCCAGTTCCTTCAGGTCGCCGCCCGAGACGAACGCCCGGTCGCCCGCGCCCCTGACCACCAGGGCCAGGGCGTCCGCGGCCGCGTCGAGGGCCTTGTCCAACTGGTCCATGGTGGCCGGCGCGATGGCGTTGCGGGCGTGCGGACGGTCGATGGTGATGACCGCGAGCCCCTGGTCCAATTCAAGATCAACCATGCAGGCTTCTCCATGTGGGAGAGTGGCATTCTCGCTGAGTGAGCATCATATTCTTGCGAAGGGTGGCGGTCCAGGCCGACGCCGCCCCCTTCTGGCCGCGCGGCGCTCGTCAGTCCTCGTAGACGACGGTGATGTCCGGGGTCACCGGCTCGCCCTGACAGGTCAGCACCCAGCCCTCGGTGACCTCGTCGTCGTCGAGCGCGTTGTTGACCCGCATCTTGGCCTCACCCTCGGTGACCTGGGCGATGCAGGTGCCGCAGTTGCCCGACTCGCAGGAGAAGGGCGGCATGAGACCGGCCCGGCGCGCGCTCTCCAGCAGGGTCTCGCCGGAGTGCCGCGGTACCGAGCGCCGCTTGCCGGTGAGGACGATGCTGACCGTGCCCTCCTGCTCCGCCGGGGCCGCGCTTCCGCTCCCCGGGCTGCCGGGAGTCTCCTCGGCCGCCGGGGTGAAGCGCTCGGCGAAGATCTGCTCGGCCGCGACGCCGTGCACGAGCAGGGCGCGCTCCGTCAGGTCCATGAACGGTGCGGGGCCGCAGAGGTAGAAGTCCGCGTCCAGGTCGACGCCGGCGAACTCGCGTACCTGGAGATCCGTGATGAAACCCCCCTGGTCGTCCAGGTGGTGGCGGATCTCGAACCGGTCCGGGTGCCGCTCGGCCAGTTCGGTCAGCGCGGACCCGAAGATGATCGAGCCGGCGTCCCGGTTGGCCGACAGGACGCGGACGCGCCGGTCCGTCGTCGCCAGCGCGGTCTTGACGAGCGACAGGACCGGTGTGATGCCGCTGCCCCCGCAGTAGGCCACCAGGGGCTCGTCGGACTCCCGCAGACAGAACACCCCGGCGGGTGCCGTGGTCTCTATGACGTCGCCGGGCGCGAGATGTTCGTGCATCCAGTTCGACACCAGGCCGCCCGGCACGCGCTTCACCGTCGTCATCAACTCGTCGTCGGTCTCCGGGGAACTCGACATCGAGTAACTGCGCAGGGCGCCGCACGCCCTGACCGTCAGGAACTGCCCGGCCTGGTAGGGGAACGGGGCGTCGAGCACGTATGTGCGCGTGTCGGCTGTCTCCTGGATGATCCGCTTGATCCGGACCGGGTGGAAGCCGTGGTCTCGTACCATGTGTGGAATTTAGCTTCTCTCTCTGCGAGAGTGCAATTCTCGCGCCGAGGAGGGAGCTCTCGCCATGCGGACCGCCATGCGGACGATGCCCGCCGAGCTGATCGAACGGTATGAAGCGGAGGGCTGGTGGACTCGGGAGACGATCGGGGACCTGCTGGCATACGGCCTAGACGCCGCCCCCGATGTCGAGTTCCGCGTGCACTCGGCCGTCCGGCCCTGGGAAGGGACCTTCGCCGACGTCGAACGGACGGCCCGCAGGCTCGCCGCGGGGCTGCGCGCCCGGGGAGTCGGCCCCGGTGACGTCATCGCCTTCCAGCTCCCCAACTGGATGGAAGCCGCCGCGGTGTTCTGGGCCTCGGCCTTCCTCGGGGCGGTCGTGGTGCCCATCGTCCACTTCTACGGGCGCAAGGAGGTCGGCTACATCCTCGACGCCGTCGCGCCCCGCGTCTTCGTCACGGCCGAGCGCTTCGGCCGGATGGAACACCAGCCGGACCTGTCGGCCGCGGTGCCCGTCGTCGGCCTCGTGGGGCGGGACTTCGACGACCTGCTCGCCGACGAGCCGCTGCCCGGTGTCCTCGCGACGGACCCGACGGCGCCCGCGCTGATCGCGTTCACCTCCGGGACCACCCGTGACCCGAAAGGTGTCGTCCACTCCCATCGGACACTGGGCTTCGAGACGCGCCAGCTCGCCGGGCTCTACCCGCCCGACCGGGGCCGTCAGCTCACGGCGGCCCCGGTCGGGCACTTCATCGGGATGGTGAACTCCTTCCTGATCCCCGTCCTCGACAGCTCGGCGGTGAACCTCGCCGACGTCTGGGACCCCGCGCGGGTGCTGGAGTTGATGGAGAGCGACGGACTCACCGTGGGCGGCGGGGCGGCGTACTTCATGACGAGCCTGCTCGACCACCCCGACTTCACCCCCCGGCACCTGGCCGCCATGAAGTACGCGGGTCTCGGCGGGGCGGCGGTCCCGGTCGCGGTCACCACCCGCCTCACGGAACTCGGCATGACGGTCTTCCGCTCGTACGGCAGCACGGAACACCCCTCGATCACCGGCTCCCGGTACACCGCTCCCGAGGACAAGCGGCTCTACACGGACGGCGACGCCCTGCCCGGCACGGAGATCCGGCTGGCCGAGGACGGCGAGATCCTCAGCCGCGGACCCGACCTGTGCCTCGGGTACACCGATCCGGCCCTGACCGAGCGCGCCTTCGACGGCGAGGGCTGGTACCGCACCGGTGACATCGGGGTGATCGACGAGGACGGCTACCTCACCATCACCGACCGCAAGGCCGACATCATCATTCGCGGCGGCGAGAACATCGGTGCCCTGGAGGTCGAGGAGGCGCTGCTCACCCTGGCGGCCGTGGCCGAGGCCGCCGTGGTGGCCGCCCCCGACGCCCGCCTCGGCGAACACGCGGCCGCGGTCCTGCGGCTGAGGCCCGGTCACCCCGCGCCCACGCTCGACGAGATGCGCGCCCACCTCGAACGGGCGGGCCTGGCCCGGCAGAAGTGGCCGGAGGAGCTGCATGTCGTGCCGGAGTTCCCGCGGACGGCGAGCGGCAAGGTGCAGAAGTTCGTTCTCCGTCGGGACATTGCCGCACGAGCAAGTTGAGAATAGGATTCTCGAAATCAGCGAAGGAGGATCTCATGCCGTCGCGCGTGTTGCCGTATCCGTTGTTCGACGCCGACAACCACCTGTACGAGACGGAGGATGCGCTCACCCGGTACCTGCCGAAGCAGTACGAGGGCGCCATTCAGTACGTGCAGGTGAAAGGCCGTACGAAGATCGCGATTCGTGGTCAGATCAGCGACTACATCCCCAACCCCACGTTCTCGGTGGTCGCCCGGCCGGGGGCGTGGGAGCAGTACTTCCGGGAGGGCAATCCGGAGGGCAAGTCGCACCGCGAACTGTTCGGTGAGCCGATGAAGTCGATTCCCGCGTTCCGTGAGCCCGGGCCGCGGCTTGAGCTCATGGACGAGATGGGGATCCAGCAGGCGCTGAACTTCCCGACTCTGGCCAGCCTGATCGAGGAGCGGATGCGGGACGACCCGGAGCTCATCCACGCGGTCGTCCACTCGCTCAACGAATGGCTGTACGACACGTGGAAGTTCAACTACAAGGACCGGATCTTCACCACGCCGGTGATCAGCCTGCCGATCCTGGACAAGGCGATAGCCGAGCTGGAGTGGTGCCTGGAGCGCGGAGCGCGCTCGATCCTCGTCCGGCCCGCCCCGGTCCCCGGGTTCGGCGGCTCGCGGTCCTTCGCGCTGCCGGAGTTCGACCCCTTCTGGAAGCGGGTCGAGGAGGCGGGGGTGCTGGTGTCGATGCACTCCTCCGACAGCGGCTACTCCCGCTACTCCAGCGACTGGGAGGGCAGGAGCCAGGAGATGACGCCGTTCCAGGCGCAGACCTTCCGGATGCTCGGCGAATGGCGTCCGGTCACCGATTCGGTGGCCTCCTGGGTCTGCCACGGCGCGCTGTTCCGGTTCCCCGAGCTCAAGGTCTCGGTCATCGAGAACGGATCCTCCTGGCTGATTCCGCTCCTCGACCAGCTGGCCGACGTCTACAAGAAGCAGCCGCAGGGCTTCCGGGGTGACCCGGTCGAAGAGGTCAAGAACCGGATCCACATCAGCCCGTTCTGGGAGGAGGACATGGCCGAGCTGGCCGGGATCATCGGCGTCGAGCGGGTGCTGTTCGGCTCCGACTACCCCCACCCCGAGGGCCTGGCCGACCCGGTCACCTACATCGACGCGATCCAGGGGATGAAGGAGGCCGACCAGGCCAAGATCATGGGCGGCAACCTGGCCCGGTTGATCGGCGTATGAATGGGGAGACCATCCCGCGGATGGTGCTGAGCGCGGCCGACCGCTTCGGTGACGCCGAGGCGGTCGTGGACGGTCAACTCCGGCTCACCTACAACGAGTTGGCGGATCGTGTGCGCACCGCCGCGGGGGCGTTCGCGGCGGCCGGCGTCGGCAGGGGCGACCGGGCGGCCGTCTGGGCGCCCAACTCCGCCGAGTGGATCATCGCGGCCTTCGGGCTGCTGACCGCCGGCGGCGTCCTGGTCCCGGTCAACACCCGGTTCAAGGCGGACGAGGCGGGCGACATCATCCGCCGCAGCGGAGCCAAGGTCGTTCTCGTCGAGAAGGGCTTCCTCGGTCTGGACTTCGAGGTGCCGTCGGGCGTGCCCGTGTTCGACATCAAGTCGGACTTCCTCGCGAGCGGTTCGCCCTACGAGGCCGAGGTGAGTGGCGACGATGTGTGCGACATCGTGTTCACCTCGGGGACCACCGGGCGGCCCAAGGGTGTGCTGATGACACACGCCCAGACACTCCGGCTGTACGCGGAGTGGTGCGACCTGGCGGACCTCAGGGAGGGCGACCGCTATCTGATCGTCAACCCGTTCTTCCACATCTTCGGCTACAAGGCGGGCTGCATCACGTCCCTGATCCGGGGCGCGACCATCCTCCCGGTGCCGGTCTTCGACGTGGACCGGGTCCTCGAACTGGTCGAGCGCGAGAAGGTGACGGTCCTGCCGGGCCCGCCCACCCTCTACCACTCACTGCTGGCGGCACAGGGCGGCCACGACCTGTCCTCGCTGCGGGTCGCCGTCACCGGAGCCGCCGACATCCCGGTCGACCTCGTCCGCAGGATCGTCACCGACCTGCCCTTCCGCACCGTCATGACGGGCTACGGCCTGACCGAGGCGGGCACGGCCACGGCCTCGCGCCCCGGCGACTCCTTCGAGGACATCGCGACGACCGTCGGCACCCCCTGCGACGGCGTCGAGATCCGGATCGCGGACGACGGAGAGGTCCTGGTGCGCGGGTACAGCGTCATGCGCGGCTACCTCGACGACCCGGCCGCGACCGCCGAGGCGATCGACCCGGACGGCTGGCTGCACACCGGCGACCTCGGGACGCTCGACGACCGGGGTCGGCTGCGGATCGTCGGCCGCAAGAAGGACATGTTCATCGTGGGCGGCTTCAACGCCTACCCGGCCGAGATCGAGGGCTTCCTGATGGAGCATCCGGCCGTCGCCCAGGCCGCCGTGATCGGCGTACAGGACGAGCGGCTCGGCCAGGTCGGCAAGGCCTTCGTGGTCCTTCGCGGGGTCCTCGCGGCAGGCGAGCTGATCGCCTGGAGCCGGGAGCGGATGGCCGGGTTCAAGGTGCCCAGGTATGTGGAGTTTCTCGAAGAGCTGCCGCTGAACGCCACCGGCAAGGTGATGAAGGACCGATTGCGATGACGTCTGAAGCGAAGCCGCCGGAGAAGGACGACTTCTCCCACACGGCCTCCGGGATTCCCCTCAAGGCGGTCTACGGGCCCGCGGACCGGCCCGTGGAGCCGCCCGCGCCGGGACGCTTCCCCTTCACCCGCGGCAACTACTCCTCCGGCTACCGGGGGCGGCTGTGGACGCTGCGCCAGTACTCCGGCTTCGGCACCGCCGAGGAGTCCAACCGGCGCTACCGCTACCTCCTCGAACAGGGCGGCACCGGACTGTCCGTGGCGCTCGACCTGCCCACCCAGTGCGGCTACGACTCCGACGATCCGGAGGTGAGCGAGGAGGTCGGCCGGGTCGGCGTCGCCCTCGACACGCTCGCCGACGCCGAGGTGCTCTTCGAGGACATCCCCCTCGACCGGATCAGCACCAGCTTCACCATCAACGGCACGGCGGCGATCCTGCTGGCGTTCTACGTGGCCGCCGCCGAGCGCGGCGGAGTACCCCGGGCGAAGCTCACCGGGACGATCCAGAACGACATCCTCAAGGAGTACGCCTCCCGGGGCACCTGGATCTGGCCGCCGGAACCGTCGCTGCGGCTGATCGCCGACACCATCGAGTTCTGCGCCGCCGAGGTGCCGCGGTTCAACGCGATCTCGGTGGCGGGCGCGCACTTCCGCGACGCCGGTGCCAACGCCGTGCAGGAGATGGCGTTCACCCTCGCCGACGGCGTCACCTACTGCGACACGGTGCTGGCGCGCGGCCGGATGACGATCGACCGGTTCGCCCCGCAGATCTCCTTCTTCTTCTACACCCACGGCGACTTCTTCGAGGAGATCGCCAAGTACCGTGCGGGCCGCAGACGTTGGGCGACGATCGTCCGCGAGCGGTACGGCGCGAGCACCGACAAGGCGTCGATGTTCCGCTTCGGCTGTGTGGCGGGCGGGGCCTCCCTGTACGCGCCGCAGGCGCAGAACAACATGGTCCGGGTGGCCTACGAGGCGATGGCCTCGGTGCTGGGCGGCGTGCAGTCGATGTTCACGGCGGCCTGGGACGAGCCGTTCGCGCTGCCCAGCGAGGAGTCGGCGACGCTCGCCCTGCGCACCCAGCAGATCCTCGCCCACGAGACCGGCGTCGCCCGGGTCGCGGACCCGCTCGGCGGCTCGTACTTCGTGGAAGCCCTCACGGATGCCACCGAGGAACGCATCGCCGAGATCATGGCGGACCTGGAACACCACGGGGGAATGGTCCGGGCGATCGAGGACGGCTACCTCCAGGGCCTCATCGCCGATGAGGCCTACCGCCTCCACCAAGATGTCGAGGCGGGCACCCGGCCGGTCGTCGGCGTCAACCGCTTCGCCACGCCCGAGCCGCCGCCCCAGCTGGAGACGTACGAGCTCGACGGGGAAGGCCGCGACCGGCAGTTGAAGCGGCTCGCCGACGTGAAGGCCACCCGCGACGCCGCGGCCGTACGGGACCGCCTCGCCGCCCTCGCCCGCGGCGCCGAGGGCACCGACAACCTCATGCCCCTGCTCATCGACTGCGCCAAGGCCTACTGCACGGTCGGCGAGATGGTCGCCGCCCTCAAGGCGGTCTGGGGCGAGTTCCGGCAACCGGTGGTGTTCTGATGTCGTCCCGTGTGCTCATCGCCAAACCCGGTCTGGACGGCCACGACCGCGGAGCCAAGATCGTCGCGCGGACACTGCGCGACGCCGGGTTCGAGGTGGTCTTCACCGGCATCCGCCAGCGCGTCGACACCATCGTGGCGACCGCGCTCCAGGAGGACGTGGCCGTGGTCGGCCTCAGCATCCTCTCCGGCGCGCACCTGGCGCTGACGACGCGGGTCGTGGAGGGGCTGCGGGCCGCCGGGGCCGAGGACATCGCCGTCGTCGTGGGCGGCACCATCCCGCCGGCCGACGTGCCCCGCATGAGGGCGGCGGGTGCCGCGGCGGTCTTCCCCACCGGAACACCCCTCGACGCCGTCGTGGCGCAGATGCGCGCCCTGACGGAGGTCGTCCCCGCCTCGCCCGCGACTCCCTGACCTGTCGCTGCCGGATGACGCGGGAGATCGCCACTCGAAACATCGGCACCTCGAAACAACGGGACCCCGAAACCCCGAAACCCCGAAACCCTGAAACCCTGAAAACTGGAGGCACTGTGCGCGTCGGTGTGATGATCGGGCCGGAGCGTGGGGACTCCGCGCGCAAGGTCGCGCGAATGATCGACGACGTGACCTGGGCGGAGCGGGCGGGCCTCGACACCGCCTGGGTGCCCCAGATCCCCACGGACTTCGACGCGTTGACGGCCGTGGCCCTGATGGGTGCGCGGACCGAGCGGATCGAGATCGGGACCGCGGTCGTACCGCTCCAGACACAGCACCCGATCGCGCTGGCGCGCCAGGCGCTGTCCGCGCAGGGCGCCGCGGGCGGGCGGCTCGCCCTGGGCCTCGGACCCTCCCACCACTGGATCATCCGGGACATGCTCGGACTGCCCTACGAGCGGCCCGCCGCCTTCACCCGTGACTATCTGGACGTCCTGGACGCGGCGCTGCGCGGACCGGGCCCGGTCGACGTCGAGAACGGCACGTTCACCGTGCACAACCCGCTCGACCTCGCCCCCGTGGCCCCGCTCCCGGTGCTGCTCGCCGCGCTCGGCCCGGTCATGCTGGCACTCGCGGGCGAGCGGGCGGACGGGACCGTCCTGTGGATGGCCGACGAACGCGCGGTCGCCGACCACGTCGTACCCCGTATCACCAAGGCGGCGGACGGCGCGGGGCGTCCGGCGCCGCGGATCGTCGCGGGCATCCCGGTGTGTCTGTGCAGGCCCGCCGAGGTCGACGCGGCGCGCGAGCGAGCCAACCGGATCCTCGGGGAAGCCGAGATCTCGCCCAACTACCAGCGGCTGCTGGACTACGGCGACGCCCGGGACATCGGTGACCTGTGCGCGGCCGGTGACGAGACGGCCATCGTGGCCCGCGTCCGTCGCTTCGCCGACGCCGGGGTCACTGATCTGTCGGTACGCCTGCTGCCGATCGGTGAGGGCCGCGAGGAACTGATCGCCTCCAAGCGCCGGACCCGCGAGGTGCTCGCCGGGATCGCGGCGGACTTCCGATGACCCCCGGCCCCGCGATCCCCGGCCCCGCGATCCCCGGCCCCGCGACCCCCGGCCCCGCGACCCCCGGGCCGCTGGCCGGCATCCGCGTCCTGGAGGTCGGCCACATGCTGGCGGGCCCCTACGCCACGATGATGCTCGCCGACCTCGGTGCCGAGGTCATCAAGATCGAGCCGCCGGGCGGGGACATTTCCCGGCGGGTGAGCGACGCGTACTTCGCCAGCCTCAACCGGGGCAAGCGCAGTGTCCGCTTCGACCTGACCACGCCGAGCGGTCAGGAACGACTCGGCGAACTGGTCGCGGACGCCCACGCGTTGCTGGTCAACCTCAAACCGTCGGCGATCCACCGGCTCGGGCTCACCTACGAGGCTCTGAAGAAGCGGAACGAACGGATCGTCTGTGTCGCGCTCACGGGCTTCGGCCTGGACGCGGGCGACGACCCGGCCTTCGACTACGTCGTCCAGGCGGCCACCGGCGTCGCCGCGCTCACCGGCGACCCGGCAGGCCCGCCGACCCTGCCCGGCTACTCCTCGGCCGACAACTCCTCCGGCCTCACCGCGGCACTCGGCCTGCTCGCGCAGATCGTCTCGGGCCGCGGCGGGCAGGTCGAGGTGTCACTGCGGGACGTGATGCTCTCCCAGCTCAACTACCGGGCGTCCGCCTACCTCAACGAGGGAGTCGAGCCGCGCCGTCTGCCGCTGGGCGCACACTCCTACTACGTACCCGCGCAGCTCTTCCCCACGGCGGACGGCCACTTGGCCCTGTTCATCACCCACGACAGCTTCTGGAAGTCCTTCGCCGCAGAGGCGGGCATCGAGGGCTTCCCGGCGATGGCCGAGCGCGCGGCGCGCCGCGAGGAGGTGCTCGACGTGGTCACGAAGGCCCTGGCGAGCGACACCGCGACCGCCTGGGAGACACGCCTGCGTCCCCTGGGTGTGCCCGCGGCGGCCGTACGGACGTTGCCGCAGGCGCTGGCGGCGACACCGGAGGCGATCGTGACGGCCGGGGACTTCCGGCTCGTACGCGGTCCCGTGCGAGTGGCCGGGTACGAGCCCGCCTACGGACCGCCGCCCCGCCTGGGCGAGCACGGCTCGTAGAGCGTGGGCCGTTCGCGGCGGACACGCGACGGGGTCCCGGGAGTTCGACTCCCGGGACCCCTTGCGTTCACCCCGGCATCGACTCCGACTTCTGCACCGTGCCGGTGATACCGCTCGCGTCCTGGCCGGCCAGGCGTACCGCGGCGTGGGCCATCGCCTCCGGGGGTTCGATCATCTCCGGTGGGATCTCGCGTCCGCCGCCCCCGGCCTGCCAGCCCTCGGTGACGACGACACGCGACGGGGCCAGGCAGTTGACCGCGATGTTGTCGGTCCTGAGGGTGGCGGCGAGCCCGAGATAGAGGCGCTCGACGCCCGCCTTGGAGACCCAGTACGCGTTGGCGCCCCTGTCGGTCATGCCGACCCCGTTGGTCGTCACCGCCACGAGCGAGCCTCCGCCGCGCGCTCTGATGTGCGGGATGACGGCCCTGGTGACGAGGAAGACCCCGGTGAGGTTGACGTCCAGGCACAGCTGCCAGCGCTTGAGCGGCGTGGACTCGACCGGGCCGAGCCACATGACCCCGGCGTTGGCGATCAGGACGTCGATCCCGCCGAACTCCGCGACGGTCGCGGCCACGGCGGCCTCGACCGACGCCTCGGAGGTCACGTCGCACGCGACCGCGAGGGCGCGGCCACCCGCCGACGTGATCCGCTCGGCGACGGCGTGGATCGTGCCGGGTATCCGGCCCTCCATCTCGGAGCGCGCGGCGACCGCGACCGCGGCCCCGGCCTCCGCGAGTCCCCGCGCGATGGTGCGGCCGATGCCCCGGCTCGCCCCGGCGACGAACGCCACCTTCCCCTTCAGCTCGCCGCTCACGTTCGGTCGGCCGTTCACTTCGGCGGGAACCGGAGGGCGCCGTCGAGGCGGATGACCTCGCCGTTGAGATAGCCGTTCTCGCAGATGTGTTCCACGAGAGCCGCGTACTCGGGGGAGCGGCCCATGCGCTGGGGATGCGGGACCTTGGGCCCCCAGTAGGCCTCCAGCTGGTCGCCCGCCGCGCCGTAGGCCGGGGTGAGGAAGGTGCCCGGGGCGATCGTGACGACCCGGATGCCCAGCGGCGAGAGGTCGCGCGCGGCGACGAGGGTCATGCCGACCACCCCGCCCTTTGCGGCGGCGTACGGGATCTGCCCGATCTGCCCCTCGTACGCCGCGATCGACGCGGTGTTGACGATGACGCCCCGGTCGCCGTCGACCGCCTCCTGGCGCGCGATGGCCGCGGCGGCCAGGCGCATGACGTTGAAGACGGCCGTGAGGTAGAAGTCGATGGTCTTCCGGAAGCCCGCGAGGTCCAGGGGCTCGCCGTCCTTGCCGACGAGCCGGCCGCCACTGGCCGGGCCGCCGTGCGCGTCCACCGAGATCCTGAGCGGTCCCGCCGCCTCGGCCTCGGCCATCGCCGCCTTGACGTCGTTCTCGTCGGTGGCGTCCGTGCGTACGTAACGGACGCCCAACTCCGCCTCGAGCGCCTTGCCCTTCTCGTCGGCGAGGTCGGCCACGACCACCTTCGCTCCTGCCGCGTGGAGGCGACGGACGGTGGCCTCGCCCAGGCCCCCCGCCCCACCGACCACGACCGCGGAACTCCCACTGATCTGCATCAAGGTTATCCTCTCTTGCAAGCAGGGCTCTGTGTATACGAGAATAGCATTCTCATGAATATCACCATGATCCTTGAGATGGCGGCTTCGGCCGGCGATCGGGCGGTGATAACGGCGGGCGGCCGTTCGCTGACCGCCGCCGAGCTGCTGCGCCGCGCCCATGCTGCCGCCCACCGTTTCCGGGGCCGTCAGGCCGTCGTCCATCTCGGCGCCAACCAACTCGCCTATCCCGTCGCCCTGTTCGGAGCCGCCCTGGCGGGCGTTCCCTTCGTGCCGGTCAACTACCGGCTGGGCGAGCAGCAGTTGAACGCCCTGCTGGCCCGTCATCCCGGCGCCGTGGTCCTGCGCCCTGCCGATCTCGACGCCCTCCTCGACGAGCGGCCGGACGTGGAGTTCCTGGACCCGCCGCAGGACCAGGAGTCCGTCGCCGTGCTGCTCTACACCAGTGGCACCACCGCCGAGCCCAAGGCGGCCGTGCTCCGGCACCGCCATCTGCTCGCCTACGTGCTGAACACCCAGGAGTTCGCGTCGGCCGAGGAGGACGACGCGTCGCTGGTGGCGGTACCGCCGTACCACGTCGCGGGACTCATGAACCTGCTGACGAACCTCTACTCCGGCCGCCGGATCGTTTACCTGCAGACGTTCGCACCACGGCAGTGGCTGGAGACCGTACGCGGGGAGCGGATCACCCACGCCCTCGTGGTCCCCACCATGCTCGCCCGGATCGTCGCCGAGGTGCCCGGTGACGACGCCGGGACGCCCCTGCTGCGCAGCCTCGCCTACGGGGGTGCGCGCACCCCGGGGCCCATCGTGGAACGGGCGTTGCGCATCTTCCCGCAGACCGGCTTCGTCAACGCCTACGGCCTGACCGAGACCGCGTCCTCCATCGCCGTCCTCGGCCCCGACGACCACTGGCAGGCGTCCGTGTCGGACGACCCCGCGGTACGCGACCGCCTCGGCTCGGTGGGCCGGGCGCTGCCCGGAATCGAGATCCAGATCCGCACGGACGATGACAGACCGGCCTCGGCGGGGGAGACCGGACTGGTCTTCGTCCGCGGCGAGCAGATCTCCGGCGAGTACGGCGGCCGCAGCGCCCTGGACGCCAAGGGCTGGTTCGCCACCCGGGACCGAGGGCGGCTCGACACCGAGGGCTACCTCTTCATCGAGGGGCGCGCCGACGACACCATCATCCGGGGCGGCGAGAACATCGCCCCGGCCGAGATCGAGGACGTACTCGTCGCCCACCCCGGCATCGTCGAGGCGGCCGTCGTCGGGCTGCCCGACCCCGAGTGGGGGCAGCGGATCGTCGCCATCGTCGTCGGCGCGGGCGACCCGGCCGAGATCCGGCAGTGGGTCAAGGACCGGCTCCGCTCGTCCAAGACGCCGGACGCCATCGTGTTCCGAGCCGAACTCCCCAAGACCGAGACCGGAAAACTGCTGCGCCGCACCCTCCTGGCCGAGTTGGAGACCACCCATGCCTGAAGCAGTCATCGCGTCCGCCCTGCGCACCCCCATCGGCACCGCCGTCAAGGGCACCCTGCGCGACACGACCGCGTTCGACCTGGCCCACCACATCGTCACCGCGGCGGCCGAAGGCCTGGACCCGGCCCTCATCGACGACGTGATCCTCGGTGAGGGCCTCTACGGCGGTGGCGTCCTGGCCCGGCACGCCGCGGTCACCGCGGGGCTCACCTCGGTCGCGGGGCTGGCCAACAACCGGCACTGCGCCGCGGGCATGGCCGCCGTCCAGAGCGCCGCCGCGAGCGTGATGGCGGGCATGGACGAACTCGTCATCGCCGGCGGCGTCAACTCGGCCTCCACCTCCCCGAAGGCGCTCTTCCGGGTCAACGGCGCGTGGGAACCCTGGATGTCGCCCACCCACCCCGACCGCCCCGACGCCCCCAACAAGGACATGTCGATCACGGTGGGCTGGAACACCGCCGTCGCGGCGGGCCTCACCCGCGCCGAACTGGACGCCTGGGCGCTGCGCTCGCACCGCAACGCCGTGGCGGCCATCGACGAGGGCCGCTTCAAGGAGGAGATCGTCCCGATCGAGACCCCCCACGGGCTGTTCTGCGTCGACGAGCACCCGCGCCGGGACACCAGCGCCGAGAAACTGGCCAAGCTGAAGCCCCTGCACCCGGAGATCGACGGCTTCAGCATCACGGCGGGCAACGCGGGCGGTGCGAACGACGCCGCGGTCGCCCTGGTCGTCGCGAGCGAGGCGACGGCGGCCCGCGAGGGGCTGACGGTCCTCGCCACCGTACGGTCCTGGGCGTCCGTCGGCGTCGACCCCGCCGAGATGGGCCTGGCCCCGGTGAAAGCGATCCCCAAGGCCCTGGCTCGCGCGGGCCTGTCGGTCGCCGACGTCGACCTGTTCGAGATCAACGAGGCGTTCGCCTCGGTGCCCGTCGCCGCCGTCCGGCTGCTCGAACTCGACCCGGACACCGTGAACTTCAGCGGCAGCGGCTGCTCCCTCGGCCACCCGGTCGCCGCCACCGGGGCCCGCATGCTGGTCACGCTCGTCCACGAACTGCGCAGGCGCGGCGGTGGCATCGGGGTGGCCGCCCTGTGCGCGGGCGGCGGTATGGGGTCGGCGACGGTCATCGAGGTCCCGGCTCCCTGACCTGACAGCGCGCTCCGGCGCGCAGGCCCGGCGCATGGCGCGTGCCCGCGCCAGGCCGGGCCGGGGAGCCCCGCCGATCGGCACCCCGGACGCCCCCGCCGCCGGTGGATCAGCTCCGGAAGCGGAGCAGCGCCTCCTGGGCGTACGAGGCGACCAGGGCGCCGTCCTCGGTCAGGACGTCCCCCCGGCCGAAGCAGCGGCCGTGGGCGAGGATCGGGCTGTGCTGGTGCAGCAGCAGCCAGCCCTTGATGCGCAGCGGCCGGTGGAACCAGAGGCTGTGCGAGGTGACGGCGGAGGTGAACGCCGTGCGCGAGTCCCGCTGGGAGATCCCGTCGAGGCGGCGCACGGCGGTGCCGATGAGTGTCAGGTCGGTGGAGTACGCGACGAGTGCCGGGACGAGTTCGGTGGCGACCTCCGGCATGCGCGTCCACAGGTCGTACTCGGGCGGCGCCGCCTTCGGGGACTCCAGGTCGGTGACCGACCGGGTCGTCCAGGGGATGAGGCCGAGGTCCACGTCGTGTTCCGCGCCGGGCACGGAGGGGACCTTGAAGTCGCTCTGCTGGTCGAGTCCGTCCTCCTCGGCGTGCAGGGACGCCGAGGCGGTGGCGATGACACCCGGCGTCTGTCGGGCGACGATCGTCAGGGTCGCGAAGGTGCCGCCCTCGCGATGGCGCATCACTTCGTAGCGGACGGGTTCGTCGGTCAGGCCCTCGCGCGGGAACTGGGCGTGCAGGGACTTGACGGCCTTGTCCGGGCAGGTGAGAGCGGCGGCCCGGACGAACTGGGCCAGCAGCTGCCCGCCGAACAGCCGGTGATAGCTGAGGTGTTGGTTGGATCCCTCGAAGCCCGTGACGGGCTCGGGGGCCGAAGGGTCGGGGCGCAGCTCCAGGCAGGTGAGCAGGTCGTTCCAGAGGTCGGTCACAGGCACTCCCGGTGCGATTCGGTGGGATGCGAGGGATGCGAGGGATACGGTGGGCGGTGGTGCGGCGTGGTTCAGCCGCGCCATGTCCTGCCTGCGCCCCGCCTTCGACAGCGCGGTCGGTTCCTCGCTCGCGCCGTCCCATCCGTGCGGTGTGAAGACGCCCGGGTACGCCGGTGTGGAGGCGTAGAAGGCCCAGCGCCTCGAAGTCGTCGAGGGGCGCGCAGGCACGTGTACGCGGCCCCGCCCGTGGGCCCCTGGCGCCTGCGACATCCGAGGCGGACCGGGCCGCTCATGGGTCCGCGTCACAACTGAGCGAGTCGCGGAGCCGAGCGGCCCTCGCGTATCAGTGCCCCGGCCTCCCGCGTCAACTCCCGTGCGCTGCCCAGCAGTCCGTCCAGCACGAGGGCGCGCCGGACGTGCCGGTGCAGGTCGTGCTCGGCGGTGAAGCCGATCCCGCCGAGGACCTGCTGACAGTGTCGGGCGGCCGTCAGCGCCGCCTGTCCGGCCGCGGCCTTGGCGAGCAGGCAGCCGAGGTCGTCCTCGGCGGCCACGAGGGTCGCCTCGGCGCCGTCGAGTGCGACAAGGGTCTCGGCGAGCCGGTGCCGTACGGCCTGGAAGGAGGCCAGGGGACGGCCGAACTGGGTCCGGTCGAGCACGTGTGAGCGGGCGAGCGCGAGCATCGCCCGGCCGGTGCCCAGCAGCCACCAACCGAGCGCCCGGCGTCCCGCGGCGAGCGGGACGGGATCCCCGGCCGGCATTGGCCGTAGCGGCAGCTCGCCGTCCATCGCCCCGCCCGTCTCGTCCGTGCGCTCCCACGCGACCCACGCGCCGCCCGTGTACGGCAGGGGCAGCGTGCCCCCGACGGCATGTCCCGCCGCGTGCAGCAGGACGTCGTTGAGCAGCGGCGCGTGCGCGCCGGTCTCGCCGAGCAGCCCGAAGGTGAGCGGGACCGCCACGTCCGGCACTTCCGTCAGCAGGTCGGACCAGCCGAGGTCGGCCAGGGCCGTGTCGAGGGCGCGGCCCGACGCCGCCGTCATCGTCTTGCGGAGCGTCTGCGCGATCAGGTCCCGCTCGGCGGCATCCATCGTGGGTCAGTCCCTTCCCAGGTCCAGCAGCCGACGGGCGATGATGTTGCGCTGGATCTCGGCGGTGCCGCCGTAGATGGTCGCCGCCCGCGAGTACAGGTACTCCTCCCGCCATGGCGTGTCCGTCAGTTCCAGCACGCCGGGGAGCAGGTCCCGGGCGGTGTCGAGGAGTTGCTGCTCGGCGGTGGCCAGCAGCACCTTGTCGACGGAGGTCTCCGGGCCGAGCCGGGCGCCGGCCGCGAGTCGCCGCTGGGTGGCGTGGGAGCGGCAGCGCACGGTGTGCAGCGCCAGATAGGCGGCGCCCAGGGCCAGGTCCTCCCCGGCGTCATCCGGTTCGGCCAGCTCCGTGAGCAGCCGGTCGAGCCGGGCGTAGAGGTGGGCGACGCGGTGCCAGAAGCAGGTGGAGCGCTCGTGCGGGAGCAGGTCCATCGCGAGTCGCCAGCCGTCGCCGGGGCGGCCGAGCATCCGGTCGGCGGGGACGACCACGTCGTCGAAGAACACCTCGGCGAACTCGTCCACGCCGTGCATCGTGCGCAGCGGCCGCACGGTGATGCCGGGGGTGTCCATGTCGACGAAGAACGCGGTGATCCCGTCGTGGCCCGGCGCGGTGCGGGTGAGCAGGACACAGCGCGCCGCGTACTGCGCGAGGCTCGTCCACACCTTCTGGCCCGTCACCACCCAGTCCCCGCCCCGGGGGACGGCCCGGGTGGTGAGAGAGGCGAGGTCGCTGCCCGAGCCGGGTTCGGAGAAGCCCTGGCACCACTGCTCCCGGCCGCCGAGCAGCAGGGGGACCATCGCTGCCGCCAGCTCCGGGCGGGCGTACGAGATCATCGTCGGGGCGAGCACCTCGATCATCGAGTAGATGCCGGGCTCGGCCAGCCCCCGGGAGGCGACCTCCTCGCCGAGCACGGCCCGCAGTGCGGCCGGCCCGCCGAGACCTCCCACCTCGGCGGGCCAGCCGTACCGCATCCAGTCCGCCTCGTAGAGCGCGCGCCGCACCCGGGCCAGCTGCGCGACCTGGCCGTCGAGGGAGTGATCGGGCCCGGGGGAGAGGTCGTTCCGGTCGAGCCAGTGGCGCAGACCCGACCGGAACTCCGTGACGTTCACGCGCCCGGGCGTTCGAAGGCGTGCGGGCGGCCCGAGTCGTGCGCTCCGCTGCGGCGGATGAACGTCATCGCCCGCGTCCGCAGTCGCCAGCCGTCGGCGGTCCGCAGATAGGTGTCGTGGTAGTAGCCGATCCGCATGGCGTGGGTGGCGTGGTCGATGAAGCACAGCGGTTGGCTGCCGGTCGCGGTGTTCCCGTCCCTCTCGCCGGGCTCGGGCAGCTCGATCACGGCCGTACCCACCAGGAACAGACCCTTGGGCGCGGCGGCGACCAGGGCCGGGAACTCGTCGAGGCCATAGGTGTCTCCGAAAGCGCTGTAGGTGCCGTCGGGGGTGAAGACCGCGAGCACCCCGTCGATGTCGCCCCGGGTCATGTGGAGCGCGTAGCGGCCCAGCAGCTGCTGAATCTCCATCAGGTCGTCAGTGGACAAGGACCTTTCCGCCCTTCGGTGAGAAGGCGACGAAAATGACATTCTCCTTCACGAGTGGCAGGTTTCCATGTGCGGGTCATGGCGTCAACGGTCATGGCGTCAACGGTCGCGGCGGAGCTTCGCGAAGTCCCAGCTCACGACCTTCTCCGCGGTGAGCCGGAGCCAGCCGTGCTTCCCGTCGTACCGGAACGCGCCGCCGCCCATGTACTTGTCCGCGAAGAGCTGTTCGGGGCGCACGAGCTCATCCAGGGAGTCTCCCTTGCGGGGCGCCTCGCCGACGACCTCGACGCTGCCTCGTAGTTCGACGCCGCGCAGGGCCATGAAGTCCGTGCCCCCGTCGTCGACGATCACGCCGAGCCGGGGATCCCGCTCCAGATCGGTCCAGCGCTGGCTGCGTACCAGCGAGTTGAGCCACAGCGCGGACCCGTCCCACACGAACCACAGGGCGCTGACGTGGGGATCTCCGTCCCGTCCTACGGTCGCGACCCGGCACAGCGGCTGGGTTCGCAGGAAGGTGTCCCGCTCGGGGTCGGTCATGGCGATCGCGGTTCCCCTGCGCTGTCCGCTCATCGTCTCTCCTGCCTTGGTGTGAATGGTTGATTCTCTCTTAATGAGAAGCTAGTTTCCATCCATAGAGAGGAGGAGAACCACCTCGCGCTCAAGGTGGCCGGGGCGATCACCTGTTCCCGCCTGCCGCTCGGGGACAGCACCGAGGAGGAGACCCCTTGAACCAGCCCACACCCTTCGCCGCCCTGGGGGCGGTCGCCAAGTACGCCTTGCAGCAGATGGCGCCGCCGTCACCGTCTCCCGGCCGACCGGCCGCCGAGACCATTCGTCCTCGCCGGTCCCGGCGAGTGTGTGAGTGACGGCCCGTCATGGAGCAGTTCCTCACCTTCGGGATCGTCGGCCTGAGCACCGCCGCGATCTACGCGGTCATCGGCAGCGGACTGGTGCTCACCTACACGACGACCGGCGTCTTCAACTTCGCGCACGGCGCGGCGGGCATGCTGTCGGCCTTCACCTACTGGCAGCTCACCGGAGGCTGGGGCTGGCCGGTGCCGGTGGCGCTGGCCGTGGTCCTCCTCGTCCTCGCCCCGGCCTTCGGCCTGTTCGTCGAGAAGGTCGTCCTCCGGCCCGTCCAGGCGCTGGGTGAGGCCGAACGGCTGGTCATGACGGTGGCGTTGCTGAGCGGCCTCATCGCCGTCGCCCGCTGGATCTGGGATCCCAACGTGCCGCGCACGCTGCCCACGTTCTTCGCCGACCGCAAGCCCTTCCACCTCGGCTCGGCCGTGGTCACCTGGCACCAGGCCCTCACCATGACCGTCGCGGTGCTGGTCGCGGTCGGCCTGCGGATCCTGCTCTACCGCACCCGCCCGGGCGCCGAGATGCGGGCGACCGTCGACGACCGCGCCCTGGTCGGGCTGACGGGAGCCCATCCCGTACGGGCCAACAAGACCGCCTGGATCCTCGGCACCCAACTCGCCGCGATCGGCGGCATCCTGATCGCGCCGACCGTCACCCTGGACGCAGCCCAGCTCTCGCTGCTGATCGTCAGCGCCTACACCGCGGCCATCTTCGGCCGGCTCCGCAGTGTGCCCCTGACCTTCGTCGGCGCGATCGTGGTCGGCTGCATGGAGAGCTATCTGACCGGCTATCTCCCGCAGAACGCCTACCTGCCCGGCCTCAGGCTGGCCGCCCCCGCGCTGCTGCTGTTCGTGGCCCTGCTGGCGTTCCCGCACCGGCGACTGCGCGGCCGGGACCGCAAGCTGCGCCCGGTGCCGGTTCCGACGGCCCGCGGCACGGCCGTGTTCGCCGTCTGCGTCGTCGCGTTCGGCGCGGTACTGGCCTCGGTCCTCGGCGAGGCCGACCTCATCACCTACGGCGCCATCTTCTCGCTCGGCGTGGTGGCCCTGTCGTACGTACCGCTGGCCGGGTACGCCGGGCAGATATCGCTCTGCCAGCTGAGCATGGCCGGGATCGGGGCCGTCGTATGGGCCCACCTGGGCGCGCACGGGGAGTTCTGGGCCCTCGGAGCCGCGATCCTGGTGTCCGCGGTGGCCGGCGCCCTCGTCGCGCTGCCCGCGCTGCGGCTGTCCGGGGTGTACCTGGCGCTCGGGACCGCCGCCTTCGCGGTCGTCCTGGACCGGTGGATCTTCACCCTGCCGTCCTTCCATCTGTTCGGGATGCGGATCGCCCTGTTCGACCAGGGCTCGGTGGACGTGGCCGGACCCCGGCTCCTCGGCCTCGAACTGGACACCGCGGCGAAGCAGCTGGTGCTCGCGGCCGTCTGCCTCGCGCTGGCCTCACTGGTCGTGGCGGCGGTGCGCCGGGGCCCCTTCGGACGGCGGCTGATCGCGCTGCGCGACAGCGAGGCCGCCTACGCGACCCTCGGCGGCAGCCTGCTGCGCGCCAAGGTCCTGGTGTTCGCGCTCTCCTCGGGCATCGCCGGGCTCGGCGGCGCGCTGTACGGAATGCAGCAACGGTCGATCACCGCCGACCAGTTCAACCTGGTGGCGGGACTGCCGATCTTCCTCGTCGCGGTGGTCGGCGGCCTCGGCGCGGTGGGCAACGGACTGTTCGCCGGGACCGCCTACATCGGCCCGACGAACGCGCTGGTCGCCGTGGCGCCCTGGGCGCAGAACCTCGTCGCCCTGCTGCCCGGCCTCGCCGGCATCGGACTCGGCCACAACCCCGACGGCATCGTGGTCCGCTTCCGCCGCGAGTGGAAGCCGCTCGGCCGGGACCGGATCGCCCTGCCCGGCCTGCTCTGCGTACTCGCCCTGCTGTGGTTCCTGCGGCTCGGCGACCTGATCAACGGCTGGACGTTCCTGGGCTGTTCGGTGGCCGCGGGGGTGGCGCTGCGGATCTGGGCGAGCGCCCGACGGACCGCCGCACCTACCGAACCGGAGGTCCCCGTCGAGTGGTGGGGACTGCGGCGCGCCTGGCGCCCCGAGGACAGGGAGGTGCTCGCCCGTGGCCTCGCTGCGGATTAGCGGAGTGACCGTCGCCTTCGGCGGAAACCGGGCTCTGGACGGCGTCGCCCTGAGCGCCGAACCGGGCCGGGTGACAGGACTCATCGGCCCCAACGGGGCCGGCAAGAGCACCCTGTTCGACGTCGCCTCCGGGCTGCGCAGGCCCTCCTGCGGACAGGTCTTCCTCGACGGCCAGGACGTCACCCGGACCAGCCCCGCGGGCCGCGCCCGGCGCGGACTCGCCCGCACCTTCCAGCGGCTGGAGCTCTTCGGCCGCCTCACCGTCCGCGACAACCTCCTCGTCGCGGCCGAACTCGGTCCCGACCGGCGCCGGGCACATCACGTCGTCACCGAGACCCTCACCAGGCTCGGCCTGACCCATCTCGCCGACAGCCCGCCCGACGCGCTGCCCACCGGAGTCGGCCGCCTGGTCGAGGTCGGCCGCGCGATGGTCATCCGGCCCAAAGTGCTCCTCCTCGACGAACCCGCCGCAGGACAGGACAGCGAGGAGACCGAACGGTTCGCCGCGCTGCTGCGCTCGCTGACCGACGACGGCACGGCCGTGGTCCTCGTCGAACACGACATGAACCTCGTCATGGGCGTGTGCGACGAGGTGTACGTACTCGATCTCGGCAAGGTCATCGCGTCCGGCCCGCCCGAGGTGATCCGGAACGACGAGACCGTCCTGGCGGCCTACCTGGGGGACGCGTGAGCGCCATTCTCGAACTGAGCGGCGTCCGTGCCGCCTACGACCGGATCACGGTCCTGCACGGCGTCGACCTCCAGGTCGCCGCCGGGCAGGTGGTGGCCCTGCTGGGCCCGAACGGGGCGGGCAAGACCACCACCCTGCGCGTCGCCTCCGGAGTCCACCCCCTCGCATCCGGCCGTCTCCGGCTGGGCGGCCGGGACATGACCGGAGCCGACCCCCGCGACCTGGCCCGCGCCGGCGTCTGTCTGATCCCCGAGGGCCGCGGCGTGTTCCCCAACCTGTCCGTCCGCGACAACCTCCTGATGATGACCTTCACCGGCCGCAGCCGCGCGGAGATCGAGGAGATCGCCTTTCATCGCTTCCCGATCCTCCACCGCCGCGCCTCGCAGGCGGCCGGCACCCTCTCCGGCGGCGAGCAGCAGATGCTCGCCCTCGCCCGCGGCCTCGCCACCGACCCCGCCGTCCTGCTGCTCGACGAACTCTCCATGGGACTCGCCCCGTTGATCGTCGGCCGGCTCTACGAACAGGTCGCCGAGATCGCCCGGCAGGGGGTGGCCGTCCTGGTGGTCGAGCAGTTCGCGGCCGCCGTCCTCGACATCGCCGACCACGCGGCCGTCCTCGTACGTGGCCGGGTCCAGCGGCAGGGCCACCCCGACGGCGGGCTGCGCGCCGAACTGTCCGCCCTCTACCTGGGGAGTTCCGCATGACCACCACCGAGCCGCGCGCGGACCGCTTCGTCCGAGAACTGGCGGTACTGAAGATCCCCGACCCGGCCGCCGCCCGGGCCACCCTCTGGCTGCGCCTCGGCGTCCTGCTGATGGCCGGCGGCCTGGTGCTCGGCGTGTCGGGCTACCTGGTGTCCCACAACACCGTCGACCCGCTCGTCCAGGGCGACGGACTCGCACTCGGGCTGGGGGGCGTCTGCGCGACCGTGGTGGGCTCCGCGCTCTTCCTGCGGTACTCGCTCACCGGCTTCCTGCGGTTCTGGATGGCCCGCCAGTCCTACGACATCAACCTGCTCGCCGATCGCCTGCTCGAAAGGGACATCCACCATGACCCCACCGGTAACGACGCCACGCCCCGGTGACCAGCTCGCCAGCGCGGTCTGCAGCACGCGGGTGGTCGTCGTCCGCGCCCCCGCCGGCGGCTCGGTCCAGCTCTCCTGCGGAGGCAGTCCGATGGTGCCCGCGACCGCCGCGAAGCCGGCGCCAGGCGGGGCGGCCGATGCCATCACCCTCATCGGCAAGCGGTACGTGGACGCCGACGGGGCCCTCGAAGTGCTCTGCACCTCCTCCGGCATCGGCGAACTGAGCTGCGACGGCGTCCCGATGACCATCAAGGCGGCCAAGCCGCTCCCCGCCTCCGACTAGCCGTACGCACTCAAGCCCCCACCCGAGCCGCCTGCCTCCCCCTTCCGGAAGGGAACCCGTCATGGATCGAGACGATCTCATCCTCATCAGCGTCGACGACCACATCATCGAACCCCCCGACATGTTCGTGAACCACCTCCCCGAGCGGTACAAGGACGACGCGCCCCAGCTGGTCCACCAGGACGACGGCACCGACACCTGGACGTTCCGGGAGACGGTGATCCGCACCGCCGCGCTGAACGCGGTGGCCGGCAGGCCCAAGGAGGAGTACGGCCTCGAACCGCAAGCCCTGGACGAGATCCGTCCCGGTTGCTACGACGTGAACGAGCGCGTCGCCGACATGAACGCGGGCGGCATCCTCGCCCAGATGAACTTCCCGTCGTTCCCGGGGTTCGCGGCCAGGCTGTTCGCCACGGAGGACGCGGACTTCTCGCTCGCGCTGGTACGGGCCTACAACGACTGGCACATCGACGAATGGTGCGGGGCGCATCCCGGGCGGTTCATCCCGATGGCGATCCCGGTCATCTGGGACGCCGAACTGTGCGCGGCGGAGGTCCGCCGGGTGGCCGCCAAGGGCTGCCACTCACTGACGTTCACCGAGAACCCCGCGGTGCTCGGGTACCCGAGCTTCCACGACCCGTACTGGAACCCGCTCTGGCGGGCGCTGTCCGACACCGGCACCGTCCTGTCGGTGCACATCGGCTCCTCGGGCAAGCTGGCGATCCCGGCGGTCGACTCGCCGCCCGACGTCATGATCACCCTGCAGCCGATGAACATCGTCTCGGCCGCCGCCGATCTGCTGTGGTCCCAGCCGGTCAAGGACTTCCCCGATCTGAAGATCGCCCTGTCGGAAGGCGGCACGGGCTGGATCCCCTACTTCCTGGAGCGGGTGGACCGCACCTTCGAGATGCACGCGGCCTGGACCCTTCAGGACTTCGGCGGGAAGCTGCCCTCGGAGGTCTTCCGGGAGCACTTCCTCACCTGCTTCATCAGTGACCCGATGGGGGTGAAACTCCGTCATGAGATCGGCATCGACAACATCGCCTGGGAGTGCGACTACCCGCACAGCGACTCGATGTGGCCGGAGGCGCCCGAGGAACTCATGGGCGTGATGGGCCGCTTCGACGTGTCCGACTCGGACATCAACAAGATGACCCACGAGAACGCCATGCGCTGGTACTCCTTCGATCCCTTCACCCATGTCCCGCGCGAGCAGGCCACGGTGGGAGCGCTGCGCAAGCGGGCCGAGGGCCACGACGTGTCCATCCAGTCGCGCAGCCACCGTCTGATCGAACCCGCCGAGAAGCTGGAGGCGTACCGCTCCCGGGCGCGCGCGGCGACGAGTGCCGCCCGATGAGCGACCTGGTCCTGACCGAACGGGTCGACAACGTCCTCGTCGCCACCCTGAACCGGCCCGAGGCCCGCAACGCCCTGAGTCCGGAGCTGATCGACGACCTGTCGGACGTACTGCGGGAGGCGGACGCCGATCCGGGGGTCCGGGCGATCGTCCTGACGGGCGCCGGAACCGTGTTCTGCGCCGGCATGGACCTCAAGGCGTTCGCGAAGGGCGGCGGCACGTTCGACGGCCTGGTGTGGTTCTTCCGGGACGGCATCGGCACCCCCGTGATCGCGGCGCTGAACGGCTCCGCGCTCGGCGGCGGCTTCGAGATGGTGCTGGCCTGCGACCTGGTCGTCGCGGCCGAGGACGCCAGGCTCGGGATCGCGGAGGTCAAGCGGGGTCTGTTCGCGGCCGGGGGCGGTACGACGCTCGCCGACCGGGTGCCGCTGGCCGTCGCCTTGGAGATGGGCCTGACCGGCGATCCGGTCACGGCCGCGCGGGCCGAGCGGGCCGGCCTGGTGAACCGTGCGGTCCCCGCCGACCGGGTACGGGAGGAGGCGATCGCCCTGGCCGGGCGGATCGCCGCCAACGGTCCGCTGGGCGTCGCCATGACCAAGAAGCTGATGAGGGCACGCCGTTGGGCAGAACCGGACGAGGTCGTGTCGGTGTTCCGCAGCAAGGACGCGGCGGAGGGCGCCCGCGCCTTCGCGGAGCGCAGGACGCCGGTGTGGAACGGCAGGTGACGCGCGGCGTCCCGCGACGGCCGTCGTACGGTGTCCACGTGACCCGCTGACCGCCGCGCCGCACGGTGGGTTCAGCGCGCGGCCGCCGTCGCGTCGGACGAGGAGGGGGTGTCCGACGCCGTGGCGGACGGGGCGCCGGTGGCCGTGGCGGGTGGCGAGGGGACGCCCGCCACGGTGACCTCGCCGATCTCGTCGACCAGGCCCCAGCCGAGCGCCTGCGCCGCGCTCAACGTGGTGTCCGACAGGGCGAGATACGCGGTGCGCTCCCGGCCGATCCGGACCGGGAGACTCGCCGTGCCGCCCGCGCCCGGGATCAGCCCCATCCCGACCTCCGGCAACCGGATCACCGTGTCCGGCGCGGCCAGCACCCGTCCCGCGAACGCCGCCAGTTCGATCCCGGCGCCGACACAGGCGCCGTGCAGATGCGCGGTCACCCGGGGAGCGCACTCCTGGAGCAGTGCGGCCGGACTGCGCAGCACCCTCAGCAGGTGGGCCTGGGCCGGATCGCGGGAGGTCCCGAACTCCGCCAGGTCACCTCCGCTGCAGAACGCGGCACCCTTCCCGTACAGGTCGACGTGCGCGATCGACGGATCCGCCACGGCGACGTGCAGCGCCTCGCACAGGGCGTCCCGGGTCGCGGCGTCGAACGCGTTGCGCACCCACGGCCGGTCGAAGGTGATGGTGAGCCGGTCGCCGTCACGGCACAGCCGTACGGGCTCGGCGGCCGGACGTGGAGTGCGCGGGCGCGCCGAGGCCAGCCAGGCACGGAAGCCCGCGCCGCTCTGGAGCACCGAGTAGGCGAGGGACTCGAGCACCAGCCGCTCGGGCGCGGTGACGTGCCCGCCCATGCGCAGCACCTGGGTCAGCGTGACAGAGGCGGCAGGCTGCGCCGCGACGACCGCCGCGAGGCGCTGGGTGACGGCGTCCAGATCCGTGCACCCCACCCACGGTCGCGGGGGATCGGCGACACCGGTGAGCAGGATGTCGAACTCCGGGCCCGCGTCGACCGGTTCCGCCGCCACACCGACGCGGACCCGGTCCTTCGCCTCGGCCCGCACCGGCGCCTGCCGGTCGAGGTCGACCAGGTGGAAGGGCGAGTCCAAGGTCATGTCGTTCCCCTCCCCAACCGGCGGCGACTGGAGTGTAATGGGAGATCGCCACGGCCGAGAAGGGGGTTCATGAATTGGAGAACGATACTCTCCGGAGTTGGATGGAACCCGTTGAGCCGTTCCTCGGCCCCCTCCACGACGTGGCGAAGGCCTTCACCGGCCTCACCGGCGTGCCCGTGGACCTGCCGACCGCCCTCTTCCTCCGCGCCCGCCTCACCGGCCTCCCCCACCCTGGCAGGGTCTCGGCCGGCGGCTCCTGCCACCTCCTCGAGACCGCCGACGGCTGGGCCGCCGTGAACCTGGCCCGCCCCGACGACCTGGCCGCCGTGCCCGCTCTCGTCGCGCTGCTCGGCGGCACCGCGACGGAGGAACCGTACGAGACCGCGCGCCGCGCCGCGGCGGCCGACGTCGCGGCACACGCGCAACTGCTCGGGATCGCGGCCGCCGCCCACGGTTCGGCCCGCGGCACCCGCGCTCGGGTACGCGCCGAGCGAGGAGGGGCGGCGGACCCACGGGACCTGGCAGGGCTGCGGATCATCGATTTCTCGGCCCTGTGGGCGGGCCCCCTGTGCGCACGGCTGTTGGGCGAGGCCGGGGCCCGGGTGGTGAAGGTGGAGAGCATCACCAGACCGGACGGAGCGCGCAGGGGATCGCCCGCCTTCTACCGCTGGCTGCACGACGGACACGAGAGCCTGGTGCTCGACTTCGCCTCCGGCGCGCCCGCCGAGGTCGTCGTCGAGGCGGACGTCGTCATCGAGGCGTCACGCCCGAGGGCACTGCGCCGACTGGGCATCCACGCCGAGGAGTTCCTCGCGGCCCGCCCCGGCCGTGTCTGGCTGAGCATCACCGGCTACGGCCGCGACGAGGACCGTATCGCCTTCGGTGACGACGCGGCGGTCGCGGGCGGCCTCACCGGCCTCGACCGCGCCGGCGACCCCGTCTTTCTGGGTGACGCGCTCGCCGACCCCGTCACCGGCGTCTTCGCCGCCCATGCCGTCGCCCGCTCGCTGGCCGACGGCGGAGGCGAGCTGCTCAGCCTTTCCATGGCAGCCTGTGCCGCCGCCCTCACCGACAGCCGTTGACGTGCTGATCACGGACGTGGAGGTCGAGGGGTACGGCAGGGTGGACGTGCGCCTCGGGGGAGGACGGGTCGTCGGGATCGGCCGGCGGCGGGCGGAGCGCGGCGATGTCGACGGCCGGGGCGGCGCGTTGCTGGTCGGCCTGCACGACCACCACGTACACCTGCCGGCACTGGCGGCCGAGGCCGTGTCGGTGCGGGTCGGTCCGGCGGAGGCGGGCGACCGGGACGGACTGGTGGGGGCCCTGCTGAGCGGGCCGCCAGGGGAGTGGGTGCGGGCCGTCGGCTACCACGAGAGTGTCGCGGGGGAGCTCGACCGGTGGGTGCTGGACGACTTCGCGCCCGATCGGCCGGTGCGGGTCCAGCATCGCAGCGGGGCGCTGTGGATGTGGAACAGCGCGGCGTTGCGGACCGCCGGGCTGGACGGCACGGGCGACGGGGGCGACGGGGGTGACGGGGGTGACGGGCGGTTCTGGCGGGAGGACGAGCGGCTGCGCGGGTTCACCCCGCCCGTACGGCTGGATCTGCGCGGCGTGGGGGCCCGCGCCGCGGCGTACGGGATCACCGGGTTCACCAACGCGGATCCGCGTCCGGGCCAGGACCTGCCGGAGTTGCTGTCGGTACTGCCGCAGCGGCTCGTCGTGATGGGGATCGGCGACGCGCCGGTGAAGTTCCTGCTCGACGACGCGACCCTGCCGACGCCGGGTGAGCTGGCGGCATCCGTGGCGGCGGTGCGGCCCCGCCCGGTGGCCGTGCACTGCGTGACCCGGGTGCGGTTGCTCGTGACCCTGCTCGCCCTGGAGGAGGCCGGGCCGGTCGGGGGCGACCGGATCGAGCACGGGTCGGTGATCCCGGCCGAGACGATGCCCTGGCTCGCGCGGCTCGGCGTGACGGTCGTGACGCAGCCGCACTTTCCCGTGGAGCGGGGACGGGAGTACGCGACCGATGTGGACCCGGACGACCAGGCCCACCTGTACCGGTGCCGGTCCCTGGCCGAGGCGGGGATTGCGCTCGCCGCCGGGACCGACGCGCCGTACGGAAGTGCCGACCCCTGGGCGGTGATGCGGGCGGCCGTCGAGCGCTCCGGCGGGGAGGCGGTGGACCGGCGCGCGGCGCTGGACCTGTTCGCCGGAGAGCCCCGGCACCCTTCCCGGGTACGGCGGTTGACGGTCGGCGCGGTCGCCGACCTGTGCCTCCTCCACGTGCCGCTGAAAGAAGCCCTCGACCTCATGTCCGCCGACGTCGTACGCGCGACGTTCGTCGGCGGACGGCGGATCACGCCGCCGGAGTGAACACCCGGGGCACTACACGCTGTACCCGCCGTCCACACCCAGCGCCTGCCCGGTGATGAAGCCCGCGCGGTCCGAGGCAAGGAACGCCACCGCCTCCGCGATGTCCTTCGCCTCGCCGAAACGGCGCAGCGGGATGTTGCGCCGGGTGATGTCCAGGGCCGCGGTGTCGAGTTCGCCGGAGCTGATCAGACGGGCGGCGATGCCGTCGGTCAGCATGCCGGGGCCGACGCAGTTCACGCGGACCCCGTAGCGGCCCTCCTCGGCGGCCAGCGCCCGCGCCACCGCCTCGACCGCCCCCTTCGTACCCGACGACAGCCCGTCGCGCACGGGGAACCGGCGGGTGGCCACGGTGGTGACGGCGACGAGGGAGCCCCGCGCCTCCCGCAGCCGGGGCAGCGCGGGATGGACGAGGTTGAAGAACGCCACCGCGTCCGCGTCGAGCTGAGCCCGGTACTGACTCGGCGTCACCTTGCTGAGGTGCACCATCGGCACATGCGGGCCCGCCGCGTACACCAGCGTGTGCAGGCCCCCGAAGGCGTCGGACGCCTCGGCGACCGCCTCCGCCGTGGCCCGCTCGTCGCCCAGGTCGAGGCGCAGCGCGAGGACTTGGCGCCCGTACGCCTTCACCTCGGCGGCCAGGGCGTCCGCCCCGGCCTGGCTGGTGCGGTACGTGAACGCCACGTCGCTGCCGCGCTCGGCCAGCATGCGCACGACGGCCGCGCCGATGCCGCCGGTGCCGCCCGCGACGAACGCGACGCCGGTCCTGCCGGAGAAGTCCGCCATGCTGCTCACAGTCCCAGGGATTTGGCGATGATGACCTTCATGACCTCGCTCGTGCCGGCGTAGATGCGGGTGATGCGCGCATCCGCGTACAGCCGGGCGATGGGGTACTCCAGGATGTACCCGTACTCCCCGAAGAGTTGCAGACAGCGGTCGACCGCGCGTGCCTGCATCTCCGTGCAGAACAGTTTGACCTTGGCCGCGTCCGCGCCGGAGAGTTCGCCGTCGACGAGCTCGCGCACCGCGCGGTCGAGCATCGTCTGCGCGGCCTCGATCTCGGCCGCCACCGCGGCGAGTTCGAACTTCGTGTTCTGGAAGGAGGCGACCGGAGTCCCGAACACCTGCCGCTCCTTGACGTAGGCGAGGGTCGTCTCGAGTGCCGCCCTCGCCTGTGCGACCGAGCCGACCGCCACCGTCATCCGCTCCTGGGGAAGGTTGTGGCCGAGATAGCCGAAGGCCGCGCCCTCCGCGCCGAGCCGGTTGGCGACCGGGACCCGCACCTCGTCGAAGGACAGCTCCACCGTGTCCTGCGCCTTGATGCCCATCTTGTCGAGCACCCGGCCGCGCGCGAACCCGGGCATGCCGTCCTCCACGACCAGCAGCGTCAGGCCCGCCCGCCGGTCGTCGGGATCGGTCGACGTGCGCGCCACCACGATCACCAGGTCGGCGAGGAGACCACCCGTGATGAAGGTCTTGGCCCCGTTGATGACGTACGCGTCCCCGTCGCGTACGGCGGTGGTGCGGATGCCCGCGAGATCGGAGCCCGTGCCCGGTTCGGTCATGGCGACGGCGGTCAGGAGCCGGCCCGCCACGAGGCCGGGAAACCAGCGCTCACGCTGGTCCTCGTCGGCGTACGCGAGGAAGTACGGCAGGACGACGTCGAGTTGGGTGCGTACCGTGCCGAGCGTGACCAGGGCGCGGGCCGCCTCCTCCTGGAGCACGACGTTGTAGCGGTAGTCGTGCAGGCCCGCTCCGCCGTACGCCTCGGGTACGGACATGCCCAGCACTCCGAGCGAGCCGAGCTTCTCGAAGAGCTCGCGCGGCAGCCGGCCCGCGTGCTCCCACTCCGTGTGGTGGGGGACCACCTCCTTGGCCACGAACTCCCGGACGAGCTGCCGGAACGCTTCGTGGTCGGCGGTGAAGAGTTCTCGGCGCACGACGTCCTCCGTGAGGGTGCTCAGGATGCGGGGGATACGAGCTCTACGAGGGTCGCGTTGGCGGTGCCGCCACCCTCGCACATGGTCTGCAGGCCGTAGCGGATCCCGTGGTCCCGCATGTGGTGGACCATGCGGGTCATCAGCACCGCCCCCGACGCGCCGAGCGGATGGCCGAGCGCGATCGCGCCGCCCAGCGGATTGAGCAGCGCGGGGTCCGCGCCGGTCTCGGCGAGCCAGGCCAGGGGTACGGGCGCGAAGGCCTCGTTCACCTCGAAGACACCGACCTCCGGCAGGCCCACGCCCGCCTTCCGCAGCACCTTCTCGGTCGCGGGGATCGGGCCGGTGAGCATGAGCACGGGGTCGGAGCCGGTGACCACGCCCGCGCGGTAGCGCACGAGCGGCGTCAGCCCCAGCTCGCGCGCCTTCTCCGGCGTCGTCACGAGCAGTGCTGCCGCCCCGTCGGAGATCTGGGAGGCGTTGCCCGCGTGGATCACACCGTCCTCGGTGAACGCAGGCCTGAGCTTGGCGAGGGTCTCGACGCTCGTACCACGCCGGACGCCCTCGTCGAGGGTCACGGTCGTCGCCCCCTCGGTCGGCACGGCGGTGATCTGGGCCTCGAAGGCACCGGCGTCCTGCGCCGCCGCTGCCCGCTCGTGCGACAGCGCCGAGAACGCGTCGAGCCGCTCCCGCGCGAAGCCCCACTTCTGCGCGATCTTCTCGGCGGAGATGCCCTGGTTGAAGGAGAATTCCTGGTAACGGGTGAGGACCTGGGGCCCGTACGGCATGCCGGTGGAGCGCGCGGAGCCGAGCGGCACCCGGCTCATCACCTCGACGCCGCCCGCCACGACGACGTCCTGCTGGCCGGACATGACCGCCTGCGCGGCGAAGTCCAGTGCCTGCTGGCTCGATCCGCAGGCCCGGTTGACCGTGGTGCCCGGGATGCTCTCGGGCCAGCCCGCGGCCAGCACCGCATAGCGCCCGATATTGCTCGACTGGTCCCCGACCTGGGAGACACAGCCCCAGATCACGTCGTCGACGACCTCCGGGCCGATCCCCGTCCGCTCGACGAGCGCGCCCAGGACGACCGCGGAGAGGTCGGCGGCGTGCATGCCCGACAGCCCGCCGTCGCGCTTGCCGACGGCGGTACGGACCGCCTCCACGATCACTGCTTCCCGCATGTCGACCCCTCCGGTCGGTGGGATGGCCTCGAACTCGCTACCGTCCAGCGGCCAGTGAAGACCGGCGCACGCTTCTCCTTGAACGCGGAGTACGCCTCCGGGGCGTCCGCCGTCGCGAAGTTGACCGCCTGGGCCCGCGCCTCGTTCGCGAGCGCGTCCCGCAGTGTGCGGTCGGCCCCCTCGTTCAGCAGCGCCTTGTTCTGGGCGAGGGCCACCGGGGCGCCCGCGACCAGACGCGCGCCGAGGCGTGCCACGAAGTCGTCGATCTCCTCCGCGGGCACCACCCACGTCACCAGGTTCAGCGACCGCGCCTCCTCGGCGTCGATCGTCTCGGCGAGCAGCGCGAGCCGTTTGGCCTGCTGCAGACCCACGAGCCTCGGCAACAGCCAGGATCCCCCGCAGTCGAGGGACAGCCCGCGCCGCGCGAAGATCTGCGAGAACCGCGCCTGGGGAGTGGCGACCACCAGATCGCACCCGAGCGCCAGATTCCAGCCCGCGCCGACCGCCACCCCGCTGACCCTGGCGACGGTCGGGACGGGCAACTCGTGTAGCAGCAGGGTCACTTCACTCAAGGTGCGCATCCGGTACATGGGGTGCGCGGCACTGAGTCCCCCCGAGATGTCAGCGCCCGAGCAGAACGCGCCACCGGCCCCGGCCAGCACGAGTGCCCGTACGGACCGATCGTTCCCCGCGTCCGTGAGCGCGTCCCGCAGGGCGCGCCACAACTCCTCGTCGATGGCGTTCCTGCGGTGCGGACGGTTCAGCGTCAGCGTCCGTACGCCGCCCGAGTCGTCGCAGAGCAGCACCGGCTCCTCGTTCACAGCAACTCCCCCTCGGCGTCGATCCCCAGTTCGGCGAGGACGGCCTCGGTGTGTTCGCCGAGGGCCGGGATCGGCCCCATCGGCTGTTCGTAGCCGGAGATGACCGGGGGCGGCAGCAGCGCCGGAACCGGACCGCCCGGCGTGTCGATCTCGCGCCAGCGGTCGCGGGCCGTCAGATGCGGGTGCGCGACGACGTCGCTCGGGGTGTTGTAGCGGGAGTTCCCTATCCCCGCGGCATCCGCACGGTCCTGGACGTGGGCCAGGTCATGACGCGCGCACCAGGCGCCGATCTCCGCGTCGAGGACCTCACTGTGCGCGACCCGGCCGGAGTTGCTCCCGAAGCGCTCGTCGTCCGCCAGATCCGGGCGGCCGAGCAGCTCACGCGCGAGCCGCTGCCACTCCCCGTTGTTGGTGGTGCCGAGGACGACGGTGTGACCGTCGGCCGTGGGATAGGCCCCGTACGGCGCCACCGCGGGCGAGCCCATGCCCTTCGGCTCCTGGTCCACGCCCGTGTGCCGGGTGTAGGTCAGCGAATAGCCCATCAACTCCGTCATGGTGTCGAACAGGCTGACCGCGGCGGAGGCGGGCCCCTGCACCCGGCCGCGCTCCTTTCCGCAGAGCAGCGCCATGATCGACAGGGCGGCGTACAGACCGGTGCTCACATCGGCCATCGGCGGCCCCGCCTTGGCTGGCGCGCCCGGTCGGCCCGTGGTCGCGCATGCCCCCGACTCGGCCTGGACCAGCAGGTCGTAGGCACGCTTGTGGGAGAGCGGCCCGCCGGGCCCGTACCCGTCGATCTCCACCGCGAGGAGCCCGGGATGGCTCACGGCCAGGTCGGCGGGGGCGATGCCGAGTTTCGCGATCGCCCCGGGCGCGAGGTTGGAGACCAGGACGTCGGCGCGGTCGAGCAGCCGGCGCAGCACCGCCATCCCGGCCGGGGACTTCAGGTCCAGGGCCACCGACTCCTTGCCCCGGTTGAGCCAGACGAAGTGGGCCGCGAGGCCGCCCACCACGTCGTCGTAGTGCCGGGCGAAGTCGCCGCCCCGGGGGTTCTCCACCTTGATCACCCGCGCCCCGAAGTCACCCAGCGTGCGGGTGCACAGGGGAGCCGACACCGCCTGCTCCAGGGTCACCACGGTGATGCCCGCGAGGGGACCGGCCGAGCCGCGTCCTGATGTGTCCGCGCGATCAGTTGTCACTCGGCTTCCTCCAATCGCGCCGCAGCCCGTCCTTGAGCACCTTCTGACTGGCGTTACGGGGCAGCGCGTCGACGAACCGGACATGCCGGGGAACCTTGAAGTTGGCCATGTTCTCGCGTGCCCACGCGACGACGTCGGCCTCGGTGAGCCGGTGGCCCGGTCTCCTGACGAGGAAGGCGCAGCCGACCTCACCGAGTCGCTCGTCCGGCACTCCGATGACGGCGGCCTGCTCGATGGCCTCGTTCCCGAGCAGCAGCTTCTCGATCTCGGCCGGATAGGCGTTGAAACCGCCGACGATGTACAGGTCCTTCTTGCGGTCGACGAGGGAGAGGTTTCCTCTCTCGTCGAGGCGCCCGACATCACCGGTGTGCAGCCAGCCGTCGGCGTCGACGGCCGCGGCGGTGGCCTCGGGGTCGTCCCAGTACCCGCGCGTGACGTTGTAGCCGCGTACCAGGACCTCGCCGTCCTGCCCGGTGGGAACCGCCAGGCCCCGGTCGTCGACGATGCTCACCTCGACGTCCGGGATGGTCCGGCCCGTGGTCCGTGCGACCGTCTCCTCCGAGTCCCCGATCCGGGTGGTCGTCACCAACGCGGTCGACTCCGTCAGCCCGTACGCGCTCATCACGATGTCGAAGGACAGTTCCGACTTCATGGCGCGGATCAGCGATTCCGGAATGGTGGTGCCGCCCGTCATGGACACCCGCAGCGAGGAAAGGTCGAACGCGGAACGGTCCGGATGGTTGACCAGGTCCTGGAAAATGGTCGGAGGCCCCAGGAGAATGCTGACCCGTTCCCGGCCGATGATCTCGAGCGCCCGCCCCGCGTCGAAGGTGCGCATGGGGATGACCTTCACACCGTGCATCAGGGAAGCGAGCCACCCCGCCTTGTAACCGAAGCAGTGGAAGAACGGCGGGATGATCAGAAAGCTGTCGGAATGCGTGAACGTGTATTCCTCGGACATCCACCCATAGGCGCGCAGGGACTGTCCATGGGTCAGCACGACACCCTTGGGATGGCCGGTGGTGCCGGAGGTGAACATCACGTCGGACACGTCGTCCGGAGTCAGCCGGTCGATCAAGTCGTGGGCCGTGGACGACGAGTCGGCCTCTCCCGCGCGAAGGAAGTCCTCCCACCCGAGGTCCGCCGCCCCCTGCGGGCCGAGAACCGACACCGTCCTGCGCAACGCGGGCAGATCCGGATCGGCGTTCCTCAACCCGGCTATGTAGTCCTGGCCGAGGAAGGACGAGGCGAAGACGCCCTTCGCTCCGGACCTGCGCAGAATGTAGGAGATCTCCTGTGCCTTGAACCTCGTGTTGAGCGGCACCACGACGCCCCCGGCGCCCTGGATGCCGAGCGCGGCCAGGATCCACTCGGCGGAGTTCGGAGCGCACAGACCGACACGGTCCCCCGGCTCGACCCCCAGCGCGACGGCGGCCTTCACGGCCCGGACCATGTGTTGCTCCAACTCACGGAAACTCCACCGGCCACCCTCGTCGACGAGGGCCGGCGCGTCCGCGAATTGCTTGGCGGCAACTCTGATCACATGGGGAATGCTCCGGTATTCGAGGTCGTATCGCACGGGTGAACTCCCATCGGACATGAAATCCCGCGATCCGGGCCCTAGTCGCTGGACGGCAGACCCAGGACCCGTTTCGCGATGATGTTGCGCTGGATCTGCGATGTTCCGCCGTACACGGACGCGGCTCTGGAATAGAGGTAGTCCCCGAACAGCTCGCTCGCTCCTGCCCGCTCCTCGCCTTCTTCCTCCCCGCCCCGGAGTTGCTCTGCGGGGAAGACCTTGAGCGCCGTCTCGTAGAGCCGCTGCTCGGCCCTGGTCATCAGAAGCTTGTCGATGGACGACTCCGGTCCTGCGAGCTGTCCGCCCAGCCGCTCGGCGGTACGGCGCCGGGCGTGCGCCACCAGGACCTCGTAGTCCACGAAGCACCGGCCGATCTCGGACAGCAGCCCGTCCGGAAGGTCTCCCCGGCGCTCCCGGGCGGTGCGCCGCAGCCGTTCGACGAGCAGCCCGTACTTCGAGAGGTGGCCGGTGTCCAGGGCGTTGCGCTCGTACGACACCGTCGTCATGGCCAGCGGCCAGCCGTCGCCCTCGGCGCCGATGCGCTCGCAGCGGGCGATGCGTACGTCGTCGAGGAACAGCTCGCAGAACTCGTCGTCACCGTTCGCCGCCCTCAGTGGCCGTACCGTCACTCCCGGCCGGTCCAGCGGCAGGGCGAACGCCGAGATCGACCGGTGCGCGGGCGCCGACCGGTCGGTCCTTGCGAGCAGCAGGCACAGACCGGAGTACTGCGCGTAGCTGGTCCAGAGCTTCTGCCCCCGTACGGTGTAGTGGTCCTCGTGCCGGGTCGCGACCGTGCTCATCCCCGCGAGGTCCGATCCGGCTCCCGGCTCGCTGAAGCCCTGACACCACACGTCGTCACCGGCGAGCATGCGCGGCAGCCAGCGCCCGCGCTGCTCCTCGGAGCCGAACTCCAGGAGCGCGTGGGCGAGATAGCCGATCCGCGGGACCCCGGGGGCGTGACAGGCGCCGAGTTCATCGCTGATGGCGACCTGGTGCAGCGCGCTCAGGCCCTGGCCGCCGTACTGGACGGGAACGTCGAGGCCCACCCAGCCGCCCGAGTACAGCAGGCGGTGCCAGCGGTGGAGGAAGACCGGGACCGGCTCGTCCGGGAGGCGTTCGGGCAGCGGGTGGTCGGCCAGCCAGGCACGGAACCGACGGCGGAGCCGGTCGAGGTCCGCGGGGTCGCCGAAGTCCAGGGGCGTGTCGGTCATCGGGTCAGCTCCGGCTGGGCCAGCGTCGTCAGGAGATCGGCCGTCGTCGCCAGCGTCATGGCGCCCAGCCGGACCTTGCGGAGGTACAGGTGCGCGATGTGCTCCCAGGTCTGGGCGATACCGCCGAAGACCTGCATGCCCGCGTACACCGCGTCGAGGGCCGACACGTTCACCTCGGCCTTGGCGACGCGCGCGGCCGTCAGGGCCCTCGCGGGCGACTCGTTGTCCAGGCACCACGCGGCGTACCGGGTGGCACTGGTGCAGGCCTCGACGAGGACCGTCGCGTCGGCGAGCAGATGCTGGACCGCCTGGAACGAGCCGACCTGCCGCCCGTACTGACGGCGCTCCCGGGCGTACTCCACGCTCAGCCGGACGAACGACCCGGCCGCGCCGACGAGTTCACTGCTGACCATGACGAGCGCGTAGGCCTGCCAGTGCCGGTACTCCTGTGCGTCGAGTCGGCCGAGGACCCGTGCGGGCGACTCGGACGACACCGAGCGGATGCCGCGCAGGAGGTCGATGCCCGGTGCGGTCGCGCCGAGTTCGAGGGCGGTCACCGTTCCGTCGGGTGTGACGCACAGCGCGCTGTCCGCTCCCTCGCAGTCCCAGGCGAGGAGTCGGGACGGGGAGGAGCCCGCAGCGGAGTCCGGGAAGCACAGGTCGTGGGCGAGGGCGATCGTCGGTGTCCCGCCGTGTACCGAGGGCTCGGCCCGCTCGAGGAGTCGCAGCAGTTCCGGGGCGAGGAGCACGGTGCCGACCAGCGAGGTGGTCAGCGGCTGCCGACCGTGTTCCTCGGCGAGCAGGGCGCACTCCTGGACGGTGGCGGCCGGGGGCGAGGAGCGGCGCAGTTCGGCGAGACCCAGTTCGCCCAGCGCCTCCTGCGCGGCGGTGCGCGCGGTCGGCTTCACCTCGTCGGCCGAGCCGGTCCGAAACCGTGCGGCGAACGTGTGGAACATGTCCCGTACGAGCAGGAACTCCTCGGCCTCCACCGTCAGTCCTCCTCGGCCTCGGTCGGCCGTCGCCGGGCGCGGGACGCCAGCTCCTCGACGATCCGGATGTGGTCCGGGCTGGTCATGGTCGCCCGCTCGGCCATCAGCGCCGCCTCCATGCCGCCGCGGGACACCTGCTCGACCACCACGGCGAGGGCCATCTTGGTGGCGCGCAGCGCCTCGGCCGGCTGGGCCGCCAGCCGCCGGGCCAGCGCGAGGGCCTCCTTCTGAAGGTCCTCGGGGGCAACGGTGCGGTTCGCCAAGCCCAGTTCGACCGCCGTGGCGGCCGGAATGCGGTCGCCGGTGAAGAGGTACTCCTTCGCGCGGAGCAGGCTGGTGAGCAGGGGCCAGAGGGTCACCCCGCCGTCGCCCGCCACCAGGCCGACCGAGACATGGGGGTCGGCGAGGTAGGCGTCCTGCGCCATCAGGACCAGGTCGCAGCCCAGCGCCAGGCTGCAACCCAGCCCGACCGCGGGGCCGTTGACCGCCGCGACGACGGGCAGCGGGAAGCGGATCATCGCCGTCTGGATGCTGCGGTCGAGCCTGATCGACCGCTCGCGCAGCTCCGGATCGCTGTGGTGGCGCCGCAGGTGGTCGAAGTCGCCGCCCGCGCTGAACGCCCGGCCCGCGCCGGTGAGGACGACGGCCCGTGCGCCGGGATCGTCCGCGAGCTCCCGCCAGACGTCGGCCAGTCGGCGGTGGAGCTCCTCGGACACGCCGTTCAGCCGCTCGGGCCTGTTGAGCGTGACGATACGGATGTCGCCGTCCGCTTCGACGGTGATGACGGAGCTGACCTCGCCCATGGGGACCCCATCTCCAGTGTCTCAGTCGCCCCAACCTCAGATGATATTAAAGGTCAGACCGAATGGCCGTCAATGATCCGGGGAGGCCGGCCTTGAGCTCGCGGGAGTCAGTCCTCCGTGGGCCCGGACAGTTCCACCTGGCCCCGCCGGTCCACGCGTGCGGCCGCGTCGGCGAATCCGCACACATGGCGTGCCATGCGCCGCATCGCCGCAGGCCCGTCCTGGTCGCGGATCGCGTCGGTGATCTTCGCGTGCGCGCGGGCGGTGATCGAGCGGATCTCGGCGTCCATGAACTGTTCGAGGTTCGTGGCGGCGTAGATCGACTGCGAGAGCGCGCTCATGAACCCGATCAGGAGTTCGTTGTCGCTGGCCCTGGCCACCGCGCTGTGCCAGTCGATGTTCGCCCGCAGGAAGCGCGGGATGTCGTCCCCGGCCTCGACGAGATCCCGCTGGGCCGCGTCCATTTCGGCGAGGTCGCGGTCGGTGCGGCGCGCCGCCGCCAGCGCGGCGCACGTGGGCTCGATCGCCTCCCGCGTCTCGTGCAGCGCCTCCAGCCGGATCCGCTGCCCCCGGATGACCAACTGCACGGTACTTGCGAGCGATTCACGGCCCGGCCGGTGCACGAAGGCGCCGCCGCCGCGGCCCGGCCTGATCTGGAGCAGCTTCTCCACCTCGAGGATCCGCAGCGCCTCCCGTACCGTGGCGCGGCTCAGCCCCGTCTGCTCGACGAGTTGACGCTCCGGCGGCAGCGCCATGCCCTCGGTGAACTCGCCGGAGAGAATGCGCTCGCGTACCTCTGACGCCAGGACGTCCGATGCCTTCGGAACCGTCAGGGCGTCGAAGCGCGGGTGAGACCTACCGGGCATGTACGTACTCCTGGGACCGATGCCACTGCTTTGGTTGAACCATTCAGCATAGTACGGATGCTCATGGCCACCACGAGCCGCGGCCACGGGTCACATGACCATGCCGCCGTCGACGGGCAGCACCTGCCCGGTGACGAAGGAGGCGGCGTCCGAGGCGAGAAAGACGAAGCTGCCGACGATCTCCTCGGGCTCGGCCCAGCGTCCCAGCGGGATCCGGGCGAGCATCGCGTCCGCGAACTTCTTGTCGGTGCGGATCGTCTCCGTCATCGGTGTCGCGGCCAGCGGCGCCAGTGCGTTGACCTTGATCTGCTTGCGTGCCAGTTCACGCGCCAGGGACTTCGTCAGGCCGATGATGCCCGCCTTGGCCGCGGAGTAGTTCACCTGGCCGAGGGTGCCGACGATGCCGGCCGACGAAGTGACGTTGATGATCCGGCCCGTGCCGTCGGTGGGCAGGTACGGCAGCGCGGCCTGCGCGCAGTGGAAGGCGCCCATCAGGTGGATGTCGACGATCCGGCGGAACGCCTCCTCCTGGAGGTTCTCGAACATGTCCGGCGCGATGATTCCGGCGTTGTTGACGAGGATGTGCAGCTTCCCGCCGGTCAGCGCCGCCGCCCGGGCCGCCGCGGCGTCGGCGGACGCGCGGTCCCGTACGTCCAGTACGGCGCTGTCCGCCCGCTCGCCGGCCGCGGAGATCTTCTCGGCGACCGCCGCGGCCGCCGCCCCGTCGACGTCGGTGACGAGGACCGCCGCCCCGGCGTGCGCGAGCGCCTGGGCGACCGCGGAACCGATGCCCCCCGCGGCGCCGGTGACCAGGGCCGATCGCCCGCTGAGATCGAACAGACCGGTGTTGTCGGCCATCAATAGCTCCTCGGCATTCCCAGAGTGTGCGATCCCAGATAGTTCAGGATCATTTCCTGACTGATCGGCGCGATCTTCATCAGACGGGCCTCGCGGAAATAGCGGGCCACGTTGTATTCCTCGGAGTAGCCCATACCGCCGTGGGTCTGCAGGGCCCGGTCGGCGGCGGTGAACCCGGCGTCCGCGCAGAGGTACTTGGCGGTGTTCGCCTCACGCCCGCAGGGCCGGCCGTTGTCGTAGAGCCAGGTCGCCTTGCGCAGGATCAACTCGGCCGCGTCGAGCCGGGCGAGCGAGTCCGCGAGCGGGAACTGGATGGCCTGGTTCATGCCGATCGGCCTGCCGAACACCACGCGCTCGTTGCCGTAGCTCACGGCCTTCTCCAGCGCCACCCTGCCGATTCCGAGTGCTTCGGCGGCGATCAGCATGCGCTCCGGATTGAGTCCGTCGAGGAGGTAGCGGAACCCCTGGCCCTCCTCGCCCACCCGGTCCTCGACCGGGACGCGCAAGTCGTCGATGAACAACTCGTTCGAGGTCACGGCGTTGCGGCCCATCTTCGGGATGGGGCGGACGTCGATCCTGTCGCGGTCCAGGTCGGTGAGGAACAGTGTCATTCCGTCGGTCCGCTTGGCGACCTCGCCGACCTTCGTGGTGCGGGTCAGCAGCAGGATCTTCTCGGACTCCACGGCTTTGGAGATCCACACCTTGCGGCCGTTGACGACGTAGTGGTCGCCGTCCCGCCGGGCGAAGGTCGTGATGCTCGTCGTGTCCAGGCCGGCCTCGGGCTCGGTCACCCCGAAACAGACGTGGAGATCGCCGGTGACGACACGGGGAAGCGTGCGCCGCTTGAGTTCCTCGGAACCGTGCACCACCACGGGCTGCATTCCGAAGATCGACATATGGATCGAGCTCGCGGCGTTCATCCCGCCGCCGGATCGCGCCACTTCCTCGAGCAGCAGCGTGGCCTCGGTGATGCCGAGACCGTGACCGCCGTACTCCTCCGGAATGGTGAGCCCCAGCCATCCACCGTGCGCGACGGCGGCGTAGAACTCCTCGGGAAACCGGTGGTCCCGGTCCCTCTCCATCCAGTACCGGTCGTCGAAGTCGCGCAGGAGCCCGACGACTGCCTTGCGGATGGTTTCCTGATCTTCGGTCAGCTCAAAGTCCACGATGTTGAACCCCTCCGCAGCTTTGATATCTGCGAAACATAACAAAGGTCAGACCGTAAGTACAGTATGGATACGTCGGTCCTCCGCGAGCGCGTGTGACCTGTTGTCGAGCGTGTGCGACCTGTTCTAGCGGTCCGCGGCCGGGTTGCCCTCGACCCACTGGATGAGGAGCTGGCGTACGTACGGGTTGCCGTCCTGCGCGGAGTGCGCCAGGCGCTCCGCGCTCGCGCGTGCCGCCCGCCAGGCCACCGGGGTGTCCTCGGTGTGCGCGGTGTCGGCGGCGGCCAGCGCGTCGGCCGCCAGGCCCCGCAGATCCTCGGCGAGGTCGTCGTGTGCCGCGGTCCGGTATGCCTCAAGACGCAGCGCCGTCAGTTCCTCGGCGGTGGGGGCGGGCCGCGCCGGAGGCTGGGCGTAGCCGCTGACCGCTATGACCACACAGAAGGTCGCCACGTCCCGGCGGCTCTCCCGCTGTCCCCGCGCGATGGCGGGCCCGAGCCAGGCGGCGGCCTTCCAGTGGGCCATGGTGGTGGCCGCGAGGAGGGAGGCGGTGAGCGCGGTAAGAGGAATCCAGCCACCGAGGAAGTAGCCGATCGGGCCGAGTACGAGGAGGCAGGCCCCGCTGAGCATCCAGATGCGACGGCGGCCGATTCTGAGGTGTCGGGGCTCCATGTCCTTCAGTGTCTCAGGGGCGCGCAGGGAGTGGTGAGGCGGCGCGGGATTCACGGAGCGCGCCGCCCAGTGCCGGGGGAGCGGAGCCGGTCGGCCGGGTTGCCCACCCGGGCCGTACGCGCGGCGCTAACGTGGCGGCCATGCGCCGTGGGAACTGGCTCGGAACCGTCGTGACGGCAGCCGTGGTGGCCCTCACCGCGGGGTGCGGGGGCGCCTCGGGGGCACCCGCCGCGTCCGCGGCACCGACACCGGGCGCCTCGGGGGCGATCTCGGTGACGAGCCCGGCGTTCGGGGACGGCGGCACCGTCCCACGCCGTTTCACCTGCGACGGTGCGAACGTGTCCCCGCCGCTGCGTCTCTCCGGTGTGCCGGGTGGCGCGGCCGAGTTGGTCGTGCTGGCCGAGGATCCGGACGCCGCGTCCGGCACCTTCGTGCACTGGATCATGTGGGGCGTCGACCCGCACGAGGCGACGCTGGGTGCGGGTGCCGTCCCGAAGGGGGCCGTGCAGGGCCGCAACGGTTTCGGACAGCGCCGCTACGGCGGTCCCTGCCCGCCCGCCGGCACACCTCACCACTACGTCTTCTCGGTCCTCGCCGCCGACGTGCGGCTGCACCTTCCCGGGGACGCCACCGTCGACGCCGTACGGCGCGCGCTGGCCGGGCACACCGTGGGCTCCGGCACCCTCGTCGGGCGCTACGGACGTACGGGCTGAATGGCCGGAGATCGCCCTGCCCAAGCGTGACGGGCGTACATACGATGCGGTCGATCCCGGCCTTCACAGCTCCTTCACAGGGCGGGGTCGCATAGGCATGTATTTGACATGTCCATGCTTCAACGATCCGCGCTTGATCCAACGCACTGGTCTGCGACGGCGCCGCACGTCCGCGTGAGGCGCCGCACCCCCCAATTCACGGCGGCACACGTTCCGTGCCGCCGTAGACACCAACGCAACGGATTGGAGCACCATGGCTGGTGGGCTGCTTCTGGGTGGCGCGATAGCCGCCCTGTTCGCCACCGCACTACCGGGTCCGGACCCGTCCTCCGGGATCGTCGACCCGCCCCCGGACAAGATCGTCATCAAGGTCGCCACCGTGAACGGCTCCGGCTGCCCGCAGGGAACCGCCGCCGTCGCGGTCTCCCCGGACAACACGGCTTTCACGGTCACCTACAGCGACTACCTCGCCCAGGTCGGAGGCAACGCCGACCCCACCGCCTTCCGCAAGAACTGTCAGCTCAACCTGATCGTCCATGTTCCGCAGGGCTTCACGTACGCCATCGCCAGCGCGGACTACCGCGGCTTCGCCGCACTCCAGTCGGGCGCGAGCAGCACCGAGAAGGCCTCGTACTACTTCCAGGGCTCGTCGAGCACGGCGGCCATCACCCACCCCTTCCGCGGCCCCTACAACGACAACTGGCAGTCCACGGACGTCACCGACTGGGCCCAACTGGTGTGGGCGCCCTGCGGTGTCCAGCGGAACTTCAACATCAACACCGAGCTGCGCGTCAACGCGGGCACGTCCACGCCCGGCAGCAGCAGTTTCATGACCATGGACTCCACGGACGGTGACATCAGCACCATCTACCACCTCGCCTGGAAGGAGTGCCCCGCCTCCTGACCTCCCACTCCGTCCGCGTGACCTTGACCGGCTCCGCCGCATCGGAGCCGGTCAAGTGGAGCCGGCGAACTGGGTGGCCGGGTAGTCGGGTACTCGGGTAGCCGGGCGCGCTAGGGAAGCAGGCGTTCGATGGCTGTGGGTCCGTCCTCCCGCAGCCTGCGCTCGGCCCAGGCGAGGTTCTTCGGACTGAGGTCGCGACCCGCGGCGAGCACCATGTCCTCGGCGGTCACGGGGCCTTCGGAGCCGGTGTGCAGCAGCGTGTCGGGGGTCGCCCTGTCGTCGGACGGTGAGGACGAATCGGGCTGGCTTGTTGGCATGATCTCTCCCTCTTCCACCTGACCTGTTCTCACGCTACGGGCATTCCGCACACCCCGCGCGACACGCCCCGTGCGGAGGCCGTTCGGGGGAGGTTCGGGGTGCCCGCGCCCCATTCGGACGTACAACGATGTCGGTCGTCGGCCGCGGAGGTGATGGTGGAACCACTCGCACCCCCGCGACTGATCGGAGCCTGTAATGCGTATTCGTCTGATGGCCGCCGCCGGGCTGGCAGGCGTGGCCCTGCTCGCCACCGCCGGGACCGCCGCCGCCGACCCCGACCCGATCGGTGTCGCCGCGAACAGTCCTGGTCTCCTGTCCGGCAACGTCATCCAGATCCCCGTCGACCTCGGCCTCAACCTCTGCGGCGACACCATCGACCTGGTGGGTCTGCTGAACCCGGCCGCGGCCAGCACCTGCACGAACGACTGAACCGGCTGACCGCCGAGCCGCGCCGGGCAGGTCTTCCCCTGCCCGGCGGACGGCCCCGATTTCCCCGGCCACGGTTTCCTGGCGGACCGCGACCGGCTCGGGCGGGCGGTCTTGTGCGCTGGCGGACGATCACCGGCGTCGGCGCACGGTCCCGTCCTGGCGGACGGCTACCGGTGCTGGCGGATGGTTGCCTGCGGTGGCGAACCTCTGCCGGACGTGGTGGACGGCCACCGGATCGGGCGGACGGCCACCGGCTTCGGGTCGCCGGTGCTGGCGGACGGCCACTGATCCCGGCGGAGGGGGATCTGCCCCGGCGGACTGCCATTGGTGTCGGCGGGCCGCTGCTAACGGCGTCGGTTTTGGCGAACCGCCGCCGCACGTCGCTTGTCGGCCATCGGTTGTGGCGGACGATCACCGGCGTCGGCGCACGATGGCCGGTCCTGGCGGACAGCTACCGATCTGGCGAACCGCTGCCGGACATGGCGGACGGCCACCGGCTTCGGCGCCGGGTTGCCCGTCCTGGCGGACGGCCACTGATCCCGGCGGAGGGGGATCTGCCTCGGCGGGGTGTCGGCGGGCCATTGCCCGTGCCGGCGGATGGCCATCGATCCCGGGGGCGGCCACCCGCCTGGAGGGCGGACCCCCGACCCAGCGGGCCGTCATCGATCTCGGCGGGCCGCCAGCCGTTCCGGCAGGTGGTCGTTGGTCGCACGGTGGGCCGCCACCCGCGGACAGCCACTGGTTCCGGCGTAGCGCTGCCAGGCCCGGGGATCTGCCGTCCGAGCCAGGGACCCGTGCCTCCGACCCGGCAGTCTGCCCCCGATCCGGCGGGGTGCCGCTCATACCGGCGGGGTGCCGGTCGTACCGACGGGCGGTTCTGGATGTCGGGCGCTCGGTGGGTTACTCGTCCGTTGCGTCCAGCGGCTCGTTCGACGGGGGGATGATGCGGGCCGTGAGGTCCGGGTCGGGCATGTGTGGGTCGAAGGGGTACATGGGGCGGAGGATGCGGTGGTGGCCCAAGCGGACGAGGTCCTGGTCGACGCCGCCCGGGGTCAGCGCCATCTTCCAGCCGGCGGACATGGCGAACAGTTCCGGTTCCAGATAGCCGATCTTGACCACGACGACGTCGGCGCCGCGCGGGTCGAGCGCCAGGCCGGTGAAGTCGTGCTCGTAGTGGTACGGCTTACGGAGCCGCGTGATGATCACGTACACGCTTCCGACCCGCAGGACGACCTCCGTCCCGGCGTCCCGGACCCCGTGCCGGACCGCGTGGACCACCCCGGTCATGGTGAGCGGCCCGGCGTGCCGGTCGTCCACCTCGGCACCGGCCGTGACCGTGACCGTCGCGCCGACGCCCGCCTTCTCCGCGGTCGCGACGGCGGCCGGCCCCGGCACGGACGCGTAGATGACCCTCGGCCCGGACGGTTCCTTGAACTCCGGCCGGGAGAGGACGCGTTCGAGCCCCCACGTGACATCGCCCGCGCCGCCCGCCGTCGGATTGTCGCCGGTGTCGCTGATGAAGAACGGCCGGGCGTCGGGGGAGGAGGCCAGCGCCTCGGCGAGGCACTCGTCCAGTGACCCGGTCGGCGCGACGAACGCGAACGCGCCCCGCGCCTCCCAGAATCCGCGCGCCAGCCGCTCGGCGCCCCGCGCGACGGCGGCCTCGGACGGCCCGGTGACCACGACCGCGGCGCGGTTGCGCGGCTCGTCCGCCCACGCGTACCCGACCCAGATCGCGGCGTCGGTCACACCGTCCGTCGCCTCCACCTCGTCGATGGCCGCGTACACGCTCCTGGCGGGCTCGATGCGCGTCGAGGTCTGCTCACCGGCCAGCAGCACGGGCACCGGGATCCAGGCCTTGACCGGCCGGGGCGCACCGGTGGCGAGCAGATCCACGAGATGACGGGCGGCCCGCTCCTTCGTCTCCATGTGGTCCTCGTGCGGAGCCATCCGGTAGCAGGTGATGAGGTCGCTCATGTGCGCGAGCTCGCGCGAGACGTTGCCGTGCAGGTCCATGGAGGTGGACACGATGACGTCGGCTCCGACGGTCTCGCGGATCCGCGCGAGCAGGACGGCCTCGGCGTCGTCGACGCCCTCCACCGTCATGGCGCCGTGGATGTCGTACCAGAGCCCGTCGAGGCGCGGCAGCTCCCCGAGCCGCCGCAGGAGCTCCGCGGAGAGCTCCGCGAACGCGGCCGCGGTCACCGTACCCCCGGGCAGCGACTTGCCGACGAGCGCGCCGCGCCAGGAGGCCGCGTCACGCAGGGGCGTCCCGGGCGCGAGGAAGGGATAGCGCGTGAGGACGTCCTCGCCGCGCTGCGGGTGGAAGGCGGGTGCCTCGGTCCGCGCCGGTGAGAACGTCGATGACTCGATGCCGAGTCCGGCGATGGCGATGACGGGCCGGGCGACGGCGGTACGGGGGTGCGTCATGGCTCCTCGATTCGTATGCGCTGGTCGGTATGGGGTCCCGTTCCTGCTCCCGCTCCGGTCACGGCCTGGAGTGCGTGGACCAGCGCCCGTTGGAGCGCGAACTGGCCCGCGCCGACCAGCCCCGCGTCCGCGCCGAGGCTCGCCCGCTCGATCACCAGATGCTTGGTCACCAGCGGATGGCACCCCTCGTACAGCTGACTGCGGACGGCGGCGACGAACGGTTCGAGCGTGGAGAGGATGCCGCCGAGGTACACGGCGTCCGGGTTGAAGAAGTTGACGTTGGCGGCCAGCACCATGCCGAGGTAGCGGCCGGCCTGACGGACGGCGCGGGTCGCCTCCGGGTCGGCGTCGGACGCGAACCGGACGACGTCCTCGATCGAGTCGACGTCGAGCCCCCGCTCACGCAGGACGCGCACCAGTGCCGCGCCCGACGCGACGGTCTCCAGGCACCCGGTGTTGCCGCAGGAGCAGGGGATGTCGTGGCCCGCCTCGACCCGTACGTGGGTGATCTCGCCGGCGGCGCCGGTCCCGCCCCGGTAGAGCCGTCCGTCGGCGATGACGCCCGCGCCGATCGCGGAGCCCATCTTCACCATGATCGACTGGCGACGCTCGGCCGGCTGGACACTGTGCTCGCCGACGGCCATGCAGTTGGCGTCGTTCTCGATCGCCGCCGGAACGCCGAAGCGGTCCTCGAGCCAGGCCCGGACGGGGAACCGGTTCCAGCCGGGCATGCGCGACGGCAGTGTCACCACTCCGGAGGCGACATCGACCGGCCCCGGCAGCGAGAGGCCGACCCCCTTGAGCAGCTCCCGCCCATGCCGCTCGGCGAGGCCCTCCAGTGTCTCGGCGAGCCCGGGCAGCGCGGCTTCGGGCCCCTGCGCCGTCGGGAACGGCACCGTCGACACGTCCGTGAGCCCGCCGCCCGGCAGCACGACACCGACGTGGGCGTGTCTGCCCCCGAGTTCGGCCGCGACCGCGAACCCGTCGCTGCCGCCGAGCCGCAGGACCTTGCGCGGACGGCCTCCCGTGGAGGAGCGCGTGCCCTGCTCCGCCACCAGCCCATGGGCAACGAGTTGACCGACCGTCAGGGAGATCGTCGAGGGCGCGGCCCCGAGCAGACCGGCGAGTTCGGTGCGCGTGGTCGCCTGCCCGGAGGCGAGCAGTTCGAGGACGCGCTCGGCCAGGGACGAGACGCCCGTGGCACCCCTGCGGTGTACCGCACTTTTTTCAGGCATGGACGACGTAACCTCCGACGACGGGCTCGGGTTGCCGAGCGTACGTCCCTGAAGCCGCCTCTCCACTTTTTTCAGAACAGCAGAAACAGGCTTTTTACAGCAGGGCGTCTGTTTCTTCGAACAGTCGGGTCGTTGACTGGCTGCGCCACGCCCGTTGCCCCTCTTTCCACCCCTGTTCACCCCGAGGAGAGTCATGTCCCCTGCTCGCGCGACACTCGTCGCCGGTGCCGTCGTCTCGGCGGGCACGCTGCTGCTCGCGGGCTGCTCCGGGACGAGCGGCACGTCGTCCACGTCCCCCGACTCCATCAACTACGCGCTGCCCGCGAACTTCACCCCGAACTGGATTCTGCCGATCGGCACGGCGGCGCACCTCAACACCAACAACATCTCCATCGCCAACAGCCTCTGGGAGCCGCTCGTCGCGTACGACGGCTCGACCGGCAAGATCGCCTGGAACAAGAACGGATCCATCGCCACCGCCGCCGACTTCGCCTCCGACGGCAAGAGCGTCACCCTCACACTCGGCGACCGCAGGTGGAGCGACGGCAAGCCGATCACCTCGCGCGACGTGGAGTTCTGGTTCAACCTCATCAAGGCGAACAAGGAACAGTGGGCGGGCTACAACCCTGGCAAGGCGCCGGACAACTGGACCTCGTTCAAGACCGTCGACGACCACCACTTCACGCTCACGTTCGACAAGGCCTACAACTCCGACTGGATGCTCGCCAATGAGCTGAGCGCGATCAACCCGCTCCCACAGCACGCATGGGACAAGACGGCCGCATCGTCCGCGGTGGCGGACGCCGATCGGACGGCCGCCGGCGCCAAGCAGGTGTGGACCTACCTCAACACGGCCGCGAAGAACATCTCCGGCTACGAGAAGGACGCGCTGTGGAAGACCATCAGCGGTCCCTACGCGGTCAAGTCCTTCTCGACCGCGGGCAAGGTCGTGCTCACCGCCAACAAGAAGTACGACGGCGGTGAGAAGCCGGACATCGCCACCGTGAACCTCCTCCCGTTCACGACGGCGGACGCCGAGAAGAACGCACTGCGCTCCGGGAGCGTCGACTACGGCTACATCGAGGCGACCGACCTCGACCAGAAGGACCGGTTCACCGCCCAGGGGTACACGGTCAAGCCCTGGTCGGGCTGGGCGATCACCTACATGCCGTACAACTTCAACAACCCCTCCATGGGCGCCGTGTTCAAGCAGCTGTACGCCCGACAGGCGGTCCAGCGGTCGATCGACCAGAGCAGCCTGGCGAAGGTCATCTTCAACGGCACCGCGGTCCCCGGCTACGGCCCGATCCCGCAGGCGCAGTCGAGCGACTTCCTCTCGCCCACGCAGAAGGGCAATCCGTACCCCTTCTCGACCTCGGCCGCCAAGTCCCTGCTGACCGGCCACGGCTGGACCGAACAGGGCGGAGTCATGGTGTGCACGGACGCGGGCCCAGGTGCCGCGCAGTGCGGTGACGGGGTCGCCAAGGGCACCAGGTTCCAGATGCAGGTGCTGTCGCAGTCCGGCTCGACCGTCACCGACAACATGATGAGCGCTGTCCAGTCCTCGCTGGAGAAGACCGGGATCAAGTTCACGATCAAGACCGCTCCCGTGAACTCGGTGCTGTCCCAGACCCCGCCGTGCAGCGCGGGCCAGTCGGTCTGCACGTGGCAGCTGTCGTTCTTCGGCACGGCAGGCAGCTGGTACTTCAGCGCCTTCCCGACCGGCGACTCGCTCTTCCAGAGCAAGGGCGGCTCGAACTTCGGCAGCTACTCCAACCCGGAGATCGACCGGCTGATCACCGCCTCCACCACGTCGAACTCCGCGCAGTCCGTACGGGACTACAGCGCGGCGGTCGCCAAGGACCTCCCGGTCATCTGGCTGCCGGAGCCCGACTACCAGATCTCCGTCCTCAAGAACGGCCTCGGCGGCTTCTCACAGGACTCACTCGCCAACTTCCACCCGGCTCAGTGGAAGTGGAACCGCTGACCGCATGGACACCCTCCTCTACCTGACCCGGCGCGTCCTGCAGTCCCTCGCGGTGATCGTCATCGTGACGGTGGTGGTCTTCTGCCTGCTGCACGCGCTGCCCGGCGGACCCGCACGCGGGATCCTCGGCCCGCAGGCGACGGCCCAGCAGATCGCGCAGTTCGACCACGAGCAGGGCCTCGACCGCTCGCTCCCCGTCCAGTACCTCTACTACCTGCGCACTCTGCTGCACGGCGACCTCGGCACCTCGTACACCCTGAACGAGGCGGTCTCCCGGCTCATCGAACAGCGCCTCCCGAAGACCCTGGTCCTCACCGTGCTGTCCGCGCTGGCCGGGCTCGCGCTCGCGATCCCGCTCGGCATGTGGCAGGCGGTCCGGCGCAACAAGCCGGTGGACTACGTCATCACGACGCTGAGCTTCGTCGCGTACGCGACCCCCGTGTACTTCCTCGGGCTCGTCCTGGTCCTGGTCTTCACGCAGTTGCTGCCCTGGTTCCCCTCGCAGGCGCCGCAGGGCGACACGCTCGGGCAGGTACTCTCCCAGCCGAACGCACTGGTCCTGCCAGTTGTCGCGGGAGCCGCGTCCATGGTCGCCGTCTTCAGCCGGTACATGCGCGCCGCGACCCTGGAGAACCTCTCCGAGGACTACGTACGCACCGCGCGGGCCGGCGGCTCCCGGCCCCGCGCGATCCTGTGGCGGCACGTGTTCCGCAACTCGCTGACCCCTGTCGTCGCGATGCTCGGCTACTACGTGCCCGTCCTCTTCGGCGGCGCCCTCGTCGTCGAGCAGCTCTTCAACTACCCGGGGATGGGGCTGCTGTTCTGGAGCGCCGCGCAGTCCTCCGACTACCCGGTGCTGCTCGGCTGCGTCCTCGTCATCTCCGTCGCGACGGTCGTCGGCACCCTGCTCGCGGACATCGTCCAGCGGATCGTCGATCCCCGAGTGAAGGCGGGCCGGTCATGAGCGCCGTATTGCCGGTGACACCCACCGTGGAGGCGGCCGCAGGCTATCGCCTCGCCCTGCGCCGGTTCACGCACAACAGGCTCGCGGTCACGGGTCTGGCGGTCGTCGTCCTCTTCCTGCTCTTCTGCTTCGCCGGCCCGCTGCTCCACTCTACCGACCAGACCCACACCCATCTGACCCAGGTGAACCTGGCGCCGGGCGGCGCGCACCTGCTCGGCACCGACGCGGTCGGACACGACGAGCTGGGGCGGCTCATGTACGGCGGCAAGGTGTCGCTGCTCGTCGGCCTCGCCTCCGGCCTGCTCGCGACCGTCATCGGCACGCTCTGGGGCGCGGTCGCGGGCTACGCGGGCGGCTGGATCGACGCGGTGATGATGCGGGTCGTGGACGCCGGAATCGCCATCCCGGCGCTCTTCATCCTCCTCGTCGTCTCCGCCATCACCACCCCGGACACCTGGGGGCTCGTCGTCATCCTCGGTCTGGTCTCCTGGCTGGTCCCCTCCCGTCTCGTCCGGGCCGAGACGCTCACCCTGAAGGGCCGGGACTACGTGCTGACACTGCGCGCCATCGGCGGCACGCACGGCCGGGCGATCGGCCGGCACATCCTGCCGAACTCCGTCTCGACGGTCGTGGTCGCCGCGACCTTCCAGGTCGCCGACGCGATCCTCCTCGTCGCCTACGTGTCCTATCTCGGCCTGGGCGTCCAACCTCCGTCGACCGACTGGGGCGGCATGCTCTCGGCCGGTCTGACGGCCGCGTACTCGGGACGCTGGTGGCTCATCGTGCCGCCCGGCCTCGCCATCATCCTCGTCGTCTGCGCCTTCAACGCCGTCGGCGACGGACTGCGCGACGCCTTCGACGTGAGGGGGCGCGGATGACCGCCGACATCCTGCGGATCGAGAACCTGGGGGTCACCTTCGCCACGGAGACGGGTGAAGTGGCCGCGGTACGAGAGGTCTCGCTGCGGGTCCGGCCCGGTGAGACGCTCGCCCTCGTCGGCGAGTCGGGCTCCGGCAAGTCGACCGTCGCGCTCGCCGCGATGGGGCTGCTGCCGGGCACCGCCCGCGCCACGGGTCACGCCGTCGTCGGTGGCACCGACATCATCGGTGCCACCGAGGCCGACCTCGCGGGTCTACGGGGTCGCACCGCGTCGATGGTGTTCCAGGAACCCGCGACCGCGCTCGACCCGCTCACCCGGATCGGCGCCCAGATCGCCGAAGTCATCCGCAACCACCGTCCCGTCACGGCCAAGGAGGCAGCCGGGGAGGCGGTCGAACTCCTGCGCCGCGTCGGCATCCCGGATCCGGGGACACGGGCGTCCGCGTTCCCGTTCCAGCTCTCCGGGGGACAGCGGCAACGCGTGGTCATCGCCATGGCGATCGCCAACGCGCCGAGCCTGCTCATCGCCGACGAACCGACCACCGCGCTCGACGTGACCGTGCAGGCCGAGATCCTTGATCTGCTGCGGTCGCTCGCCGCCGACTTCGGCACGGGGGTGCTGCTGGTCACGCACAACATGGGAGTGGTCGCCGACTTCGCGGACCGCGTCGCCGTCATGTTCCAGGGGGAGATCGTGGAGACGGGGCCGGTGGAGGAGGTGCTCCTGCGGCCCACGCACGAGTACACCAAGCGCCTGCTCGGGGCGGTGCCGCGGCTGGCCGTCGCCGAGCCGGGGGCCGACTCCCGGCGTACCGAAGGGGACCGGCCCGCCGCGGACCCGGTGGTCGAACTGCGGGACGTGAGCGTGCGGTTCGGCCGTGGGCGCCGCGCCGTCCGGGCACTCGACGGCGTCTCGCTGACGGTCGGGGCCGGTGAGACCGTGGGTCTGGTGGGGGAGTCGGGCTCGGGCAAGTCGACCGCGGCGCGCGTCGCGCTGGGCCTCGTCCCCTCGTCGTCCGGCTCGGTGTCGCTGTTCGGCGCCGACCTCGGCAGGACCCGGGGGCGGGCGCGGCGCGCCCTGCTGGCCGGCGTCGGCGTGGTCCTGCAGGACCCGGTGGCCTCGCTCGACGCCCGGATGAGCGTGGCGGAGTGCGTCGCCGAGCCGCTGCGCGTGCACCGCCGGGGCATGCCGGCGGCCGAGCGCCGGACCCGGGTCGGGGACGCACTCGAACTTGTGCGTCTGCCGAGGGAGTTGGCCCATCGCGGTCCGCGCGAGTTGTCCGGTGGCCAGCGGCAGCGGGTGAGTCTCGCCCGGGCCCTGGTCCTCGAGCCGCGGCTGCTGGTCGCGGACGAACCGACGAGCGCGCTCGACGTGAGTGTGCAGCAGTCGGTCCTCGAGGTGATCGCGGGGCTCCAGGGCGAGCTGGGGTTCGCCTGTCTGTTCGTGTCCCACGACCTCGCCGTCGTACAGCAATTCGCCCAGCACGTGGTCGTCCTGCGGGCCGGGCGCATCGAGGAGGAGGGCAGTACCGCGACCACGCTCCTGCACCCGCGCACGGACTACACGCGTCGGCTCATCGCCGCCGTGCCCGTGCCCGACCCGGTGCTGCAACGCCGTCGGCGCGCGGAACGGCGGGCCGCCACGGGGGTCACGGCGTGACCGTATCCGGGAGCCGCCCCCCGACGCCCGGGGTGTACGCCGGTGTCGACATCGGCGGTACGACCACCCAGGTCGTGCTCTGCGCGGCCGACCTCACCGTCGTCGACTCCGTGGAGGTGCCGACACCGGCGGCCGAGGGCGGACGGGCGATGGTCCGCGCCGCGCTCGCCGCTCTGGATCCGCTCCGCGCCCGCGCGGCCTCGCGACTGCTCGGCGTCGGCGTCGGCGCGGCAGGTGTCGTCGACAGCCGGGCCGGCCGCATCCTCGTGGCGAGCGACTCCTTCCGCTCCTGGGCCGGGTTCCCGGTGACGGCGACGGTCGAGGACGCGCTCGGCGTACCGGCCTTCCTCGACAACGACGTCAACGCCTTCCTGCGTGGCGAGGTCGCGAAGGGGGCCGTCGCGGGAGAGCCCGCCGCACTCGGGATGACGCTCGGCACCGGGGTCGGGGGCGCGCTGTGGCTGGACGGTGCGCTGTTCGAGGGGGCGCACGGAGCGGCGGGCGAGATCGGCCATCTCCCCGGTTTCGGCGACCTGCCGTGCACCTGCGGCGGCCGTGGCCACCTGGAGACGCTCGCCTCCGGCCGCTCCCTGGCGGCCCGCTACGGCGAGCGGACGGGGCGCTCCCTGACCGCCCGGGGCATCGCAGAGGCGGCGGTCCGCGGCGACCCCGAGGCGCTCGCCGTCTACGAGGCCGCGGGGGCGGGCGTCGCCCGCGCGATCCTGATCACGGCGGGCCTGGTGGACCTCACGACCTTCGTGATCGGCGGCGGGGTCAGCCGGGCCTGGGGCCTCCTCGAACCGTCGATCGCCGCCGCGCTCGCCGCCGAGCCGCCGGTCAGCGGACAGCCGATCCGGGTCGTACGGGCCCGGCTGGGGAGCCGTGCGGTGGCGATCGGCGCGGCGTCCCGGGCCCGGACGGAACTCGGGGCGGTGACCAGGGTGTAGGGGGCGGGGTGGGTAACTGCCGTTGTCCGGTGGGTGAGTTGACGGCCAACGCTCCTTCATTGGTCTGTACATGACCGCAGTTGACGGGCCAGACTGTGCGCCGAAACCGCACCCCCCACCGAGGAGCACCTCATGCGCATGCCCGCCCGGCAACGTTGTCACGCGGTCCTGGCCGGACTCGTCACCCTCGCCACGGCCGCCGTGCTGTCCGTCTCCGTCACCACACCCGCCTCGGCCGCCGACACCTGGACCGAGGTGGGCTCCGACCGCGCCGACCCGCTGACCGAGAGCCAGGGCCTGACCTCGGTCGAGGTCCCGGCCGGCAGCCCCAACCACTACACCGGGATCGGCACCATCCCGATCGGCGTCAGCAGCCGGGGCTGGAACCACGTCGGCGACCCGGACGCCTCCTACAACGGCTACTACGTCGAGCCGTACCAGAGCGACTCCGGCAGCTCCAAGATGTACCGGGTGCAGGCGCCCGGCGGGGCCTGGTCGGAGTACGTCCACGCGCTGAGCCCCGGCGAGGCGCTGAACAACTCCTTCGACACCATCTCCCCTGACGGCCAGTGGATGGTGTCGGGGGAGTGGGGCACGATGACCCGGCTGCTGGTGTTCCCGACCCCCGGCGTGAACCCGAGCACCTCCCCCTCGGCCAACCTCCCGCAGGCCTCCACCATCAACCTCGACCACGCCGTCCGTGACGTACAGGGCTGCGACTTCGTCACCGCGACCCAGCTGCTGTGCTCCTCCGACGACCCGGCGGGCACCCTCTTCGGCATCACCAAGCCGCTGCTGCAGATCGACCTGTCCGCCGCCCCCAGTGGCAGCGGCGACGTGACGGGCCATGTCACCGCCCTGCGTCAGCTCCCGCTGCGCAGCTCCTGCTCGGGCACCTTCGAGGCCGAGGGCATCGACTACGACCGGCGCACAGGCACACTGCGCGTGATCGTCGTGTCGCCCGGCTTCTGTGTCCTGACCGACAGCAAGACCTACCGGTTCACCAAGAGCTGAGCGTCCGCACGCGGGGAGTGGCACCGGCGGCGACGGGAGCGTAGGCGTCCGAGGTGGGGGAGGTCTAAGGTCGGAAGCAGAACCAGAGAAATGGGGAGGCGGCCGACAGTGGTGCAGGACGAGGCCGTGATCGGCTGTACCGGGGAGCTGCTCATCGGCACACGGGGAACCGCCGGTCCCGGCGAGATACTCGTGCGGGTCAGAGGCGGATCCGAGACCTTCCTTGCCTGGTCGCAGGAGCCCCTGCCGATGGGGGCGACCGTGCTCGTGGTCGAATCCAGAGGATGCCGTGAGGTCGACGTCATCCGCTGGGTCGATCCGCTGGACGCGTTGGACGGCGATTCCGTCGACGCCGGTTAAGGAGAAACAGGATGTTCGGTTACCGCGTTCCCGCTCCCGACGAGGCGATGCTGATCTCGGGAGGCAGGCGGGGACTGGGGGGCGCGCCGTTCCGGGTGGTCACGGGGCACGGAAAGTTCGTGCTGCCCGTCTTCCGTAAGACCCGCTTCCTCACGCTGTCGATGTGCGAGGCCGAGGTGACCGAGACCTGTGTCACCAGGCAGGGCATCGCGCTGCATGTCCGCGCCGTCATCGCCTTCAAGGTCGGCAACGACACCGAGAGCATCATCAACGCCGGTCAGCGCTTCCTCTCCGACCAGGAACAGATGTCGGTGCTGACCGGCCGGATCTTCGCCGGTCACCTGCGCGCCATCATCGGCTCGATGACCGTCGAGGAGATCGTCACCGAGCGGCAGAAGCTCGCCGCGGAGGTCCTGGACACCTCGAAGGTCGAGATGGCGAAGATCGGTCTGATCGTGGACTCGCTGCAGATCCAGTCGATCGACGACGGTGACACCGGCTACATCGCGGCCATGTCCGCACCGCACAAGGCCGCCATCCAGCGGCAGGCCCAGATCGCGCAGGCCCAGGCGACCCAGGCCTCGGTCGAGGCGGAGCAGGTGGCCGCGCGCAACCAGGCCGAGTACGCCCGCCAGACCGCGATCGTGAAGGCGGAGTACTCGGCCGAGGTGGACCGCGCCCAGGCGCAGGCCGCCCAGGCCGGACCGCTGGCGCAGGCGCACGCCCAGCAGGAGGTGCTCGCGGCGCAGACCGAACTGGCCCAGCGGGCGGCCCAGTTGCGTCAGCAGCAGCTCGTCGCCGAGATCGTCAAGCCCGCCGAGGCAGAGGCGGAGCGGATCAAGGTGCTCGCCATCGCCGATGCGGAACGCATGAAGATCCAGGCCGAGGCCGCCGCCTCGCACGACCGCGTGGCGCTCGACCGGATGCTGATCGACCAGCTCCCGCTGATCGTGAAGGAGGCCGCGGGCGGTCTCGCCGGCGCCAACGTCAACGTCCTGAACGGCGCGGACGGCCTGGGTGAGATCGCCGCCGGGCTGGTCGCCCAGGGCCTGACGATCCTGGACTCGGTCCGCCAGAACCTGAACGGTCAGAACGCGGGCGACCAGAAGTCCGGGGGGCGTTCGGAGAAGACGGAAGGACTGCTGGAGCTCCAGAGCTACCGGCGGACCCCGGAACAGCAGGACAGGGACGGGAACGAGCCGGAGGACGGCCCGTCCTCGACGACCTGACCCGAGGTTCCCGTACCGCAACGGCGCGTGCGCCCGGTTCGGTGCGGTGGTGGACGAGTGACGGAGTGAAGCGGCCGCCGTTCCCTGGGGACGGCGGCGCGCTCCCACCCGGGCGGTACACGGGTATGGACGTCCCGTCAGGAAAGCCAGCCGGTGGAGCTGTTCCCGGGAGGAAGAGACGGGGGCAGCGCGCGAGGGCCGGGGCCCGGAGCGCCGGGCGGTCTCGGGTGAAGACCGCCCGACGAGGGATCCCTGTTGAGGATCCATTCGAGTTCGCGCTGGATTCTGCGGGCCTCGTTGCGGACCTGCAGGGGTATGTCCCCTCGTTCGGAGATCAGTTGGGCGTAGATGGGTGCGTCGTGCACAGGTAGTGCTTCTCCTCGGGTCTGGTGCCTTCCCTCTACGGTAAGGCCGCGGTGGTGCCGCGGGACTCATCCTCCCAGTTCGGCCAGAACCGGAACCACCCGACCAAGGAATGGCACCTTCCCCACGAACCGTCGGTGTCCCTACGAGTCGTTGGCGCTCGAGGGACCGAACAACTCGATCTCGGCTATGGAGACCTGCTTGTCCCTGGCCGTGCCATAGGCCGAGCGGATGATGAAACGGACCGCCGTGACATCACCCACGCGGAACTTGCGCTGCTGAGGGCCCGCGACCTGGTCGAGGGTGAGGAAGCGGGTGCTCGTCTTGCCGTTCGCCGTGGTGATCCGGGCCTCGATACGGTGCGGCAGCGCCGACTTCGTGAGCTGGTCCGCGTGGTTGGAGGTGCCCGAGGTGATGATCACGTCCAGCAGCCGGGTGGGCTGCTCGAAGCGGGCCTCGAGCCACTCGCCGTCCGCGGCCCCCGAGACGCCGGGTCCCCACCAGGTGTTGTTGAGCTTGTCGAAGGCGAGCCCCGCGCCGTGACCGCCGAAGGAACGGGACGCCTTCACGTGGTCCGGGCCGACCGGGACCCGCTTGGCGAAGTGGTCCTTCACCGCCTGCACGGCCGTACCGGTGTTCATCACGGCGAACACCAGCAGGCCGAGCACCACCGCGCCGACCACCCAGTTCATGACGCGTCCGAAGCCCCGCCGCAGTCGGGGCCGGTCCCCGGCCCACGGCACCTCTCCGTTGCGGGAGTTGAGCACCCGGCGCCACCAGGGCAGCCGGCCCGGCACCTGCCGCTCCCCGGCCATCGACAGCGCGCAACGCCCGCAGAAGTGCCGGTCCGGCCGGTTGGGAGTGGCGCACCAGGGACAGGGCACACCCCCGTCCGCACCGGGCTCCGCGACCGGGGTACGGACCTGCGGGCGGCTCGCCGCGGGGCGGCCGGGCAGTACGGGTGTCACCGACGGCGCGACCCGCGGTTCCGGGTCCGCCACCGGCACCAGCAGGGACCTGGCCCGCTCGGCCGCGGAGTCCCGGTCGGGGGCGGCGGAGGGCAGGGGCTCGGTGGCCGCGGTCTCGTCCGGCCGCGCGGGAGCGGCCGGTACGGAGCCGTGGGCGGCGACGGGGGCCGGGTGGGGACGCGCGGTGTCGTCGCTCATAGGGCTCGGACGCGCCGCGTCACCGAACACCGGCGCACCAGGGGCCGACGCGTCCGGTCCGGCCGGCCCACCGCCCACTCCACCGTCCTCGTCCGGGCCGTCGGCGGGTCGCGCGGCACCCGTCCTGTCGGCGCTCACGGTGTCCGCGTCCGCGTCCGCGACGGCGATGGCGTCCGGCGTCGGCCGCCCGCCGGCTCCGGACGCCGCGTCGTGCGCCGTACGAGCCGTTCCCGTACCGGCGCCCGGTCGCGCGAACGCGTCCCAGCCCGGCTCGCCCTCGGCCGACCCGGCGGATCCCGCCGCCCGGGAGCCCTGGTCGCCGGCCCTCGGCGCCGCCTCGTCGGCGGCAGCCGCGGGCCGGCGGGTCCGGGCCGCGACCCCCGCCGGAGCCGGGTCCCCGGCCCAGTCGAGCACCGCACCGCAGGCGTCGCAGAAGGACTGGCCGGGCTCCGCCCGGGTGCCGCACTCGGCGCAGGCCGGGGCGCGCCCGGGGCCGGTGCCTGGGGTCTGGGTGGTCATTTCTCGGGGATCCTTTCGGCGGCGGTCACCTGGACCGTGTAGGGCATGTGGGCGGGACGGGCGGCCGCCACGAGGTTCTCCAGCCGGTACTCGTCCGCCGGGGTCGGCTCGGGCAGCCGGAGCGTGACGTGCAGCCGGGGGCGACGGTCGCCGGGGACCGGGCCGAGCGGTCGCGGGTCCCAGGCGGCGGCGCCGCTCTCGGTGATCTCCGGCTCGACACCGAAGGCGAGGTGTACCGCTTCGGACAGGCCGCGGCGGGTGCCTCGTACGCGATGCAGGTACGCGGCGGCGGCGACGGCCGCGCGCAGCCGCGCGTCCGGTTCCGTGCCGTCGACCTCGGCGCCGACCCAGGTGCCCAGCCAGCGGGCGAAGTCGGCCGGTGCGAGCGCCGGGTCGAAGTAGGTGTGCAGACAGTCGAGGGCCAGCAGGATCGGCGCGACCACCTCGTCGAGACCCGCGACGAAACGCAGCGCCAGGTCGTCGTCGGCGAAGACCGCGGGGAGCATCCCGCCGATCGGCGCCGAGGACTCCAGGCCGTCGATGGAGCCCCTCATGAGCCGTCTCCGATGACGCGGACCCGGTGGTCGAAGGAGAACACCAGCGAAGGGGCCTCCAGGTCGATCCGGTCGGTCGGGTCGCCGCGCTTGCCGGTCAGCGGGTCGGCGGGGTGGAGCTGCACCGCGTCGACGAGTTCGACGCCGGGCACACGTTGCAGCACCGCGAAGACCTCGCCCGCCTGCACGGGCCGGCCGAACGGCCAGCCGGTGCCGTCCGCGCCGCCGGTGAGCGGGTCCAGATGGCGGTAGAGCGCGTCGTGGGCCTGGCGGCGCACCCGGTCGGTGTCCACCCCGCGGAAGGCGTGCACGGTGGCGACGACGGTGACGCCCTGGTAGAAGGGCGGCCCGACCGCGAGCCGGGTGCCGATCAGCCGGCGCTCGTCGAGGTGGCGCGTGATGCGCTGCAACAGGGAGTCGCCGGGAACGAGTTGCTCGAAGCGCAGCCGTCCGCCGGGGTCGGGCACGGCCTGCGGGACGACCAGGACACGGACCGCGTAGGCGCCGTGCTCGCCCTCCTCGCCCTCCAGACAGGTGATACGGGCCGTCTCGGGGGCGGCGCGCCGGGCCAGTTCCTCGTAGTCGCGCAGGGTCACGGCCCGCTCCTGGGCGCGCAGCGTGATCGGAGCCCGGGTCTTCGCCTCCTCGACCGTCTCGCCCTCGACGCCGCCCCGGGCGGCCTCCCGGTTGACGACGTCGGCCACGTACGGCACCGAGCTGCGCAGCACCTGGACGGCGCCCCGGGCGACGTTCCCGGCCCGGCCGCCGCCGGTGCGGTAGCGGCGGGCGCGGATCACGGCCCCCTTGGGCGCCACCGTCCCGTACTGGCGCATCGTGCCGTCGGGTTCGCGGACGGCGGGTCCGAAGGCGATCTCGCCGGTCGCCGCGTCCAGGGTGATGTGCCGGTCGGTGGGACCGGACGCGGCGAAGTGCGGGACGACGTCCCAGTCGACCCAGCCGTCGCGCTCGGCGGTCTGCAACAACACCGGCGGGGTGTCGCCCACGACGGGGAAGTGGGCGAGCCGCAGCCGCTGCCCGGGCAGACCGGTGGACTCGCCGAGCGCCTCGTCCTGGACGGTCTCCGCGTGGATGGACGAGGTGGTCCCGCCGAGGGTGAACGCGTCGGCGGACCGGATGGTCGGAGACGTGGTGTAGAAGGGCTGGTCGGACAGCGGTTCGGTGACCCGGCAGCGCAGCCAGCCCGCCTCCTGGCCTCCGGTGCGCGACAGGGTGTGGCCGCCCGGCACGTGCAGGACCACCTCACCGGGCCGGTTCAGACCACCGGTGCCGTCCCGGTCCACCTCGCAGGCCGCCCAGCCGTCCTCGGTCCACGCCTCCCAGACCAGCGGCGGCTGCCGCGGATCGACACCGACACCGTCGACCCGGCTGTCCAGCTCCAGGCCCAGCGCGCAGTGCGGTACGGCGGCGGTGAGGCCGAGGAGCATGCAGTCACCGGGGCTCGGCGACTCCGCGAAACACAGCACGTCCTTGCCCTCGGCGAGATCGGCGGTCCGGTCGGTGACCGCACCACCGCTCTGCTGCACGACGAGACGACCCAACGAGCAGGGAACCACGGTCAGTTCGCGCTCGGTCGCGAAGACGACCGCCTCCTCGCTCTCGGTGCGCACGGTGGCGGCCTCGGTTCCCACGGGCAGCACGATGGGCTCCTCGTGCGGCGCGGACAGCCAGAACGTGAGGTCCGTCCGGGCGGCCGAGGGCGGGAACAGCGTGATGCCGACGAGGTCGAGGAACGCCAGGTGGTTCTTCTCGGGGACGCGGTTGAGCCGGTAGACGATCTGGTCGGCCATGTGGGCGACCGTTTCCACGAGGGTGACGCCCGGGTCCGACACGTTGTGGTCGGTCCATTCGGGGGCGCGCTGCTGGATGTAGCGCTTGGCGTCGTCGACGAACTGCTGGAAGCGGCGGTCGTCGAGGTTCGGGGAGGGCAGTGCCATCAGCGGTCGCTTTCAAGGGAGTTGCCCGCGCCGGAGGCGTCGGGCTCCTCGTGGGAGGGGATGACGTAGAACGGAAAGACCAGGCTGCGCGGGTTGTTGGTGCCGCGGATCGAGTAGCGCACGTCGATGAAGAGCACGCCCTGGTCGGGGCCCGCCGTCACCTCGACGTCGTTGACCTCGATCCGTGGCTCCCAGCGGTCGAGGGTGGTGTACACCTCGTGCTGGATCCGGCCGGCCGTCGCCTCGTTGACCGGCGCGAACACCAGGTCGTGGATGGCACAGCCGAACTCGGGCCGCATCGGGCGCTCGCCCGGCGCGGTGGCCAGCACCAGCCGGATGGCCTCCTCGATCTCCCGCTCCCCGCTGACCATGGCGATGCCACCGGTGGGACCGATGCGCAGGGGGAACGCCCAGCCGGATCCAACGAACTGCTCGGCCATCAGAGGGCCACCCGCCTACTCCTGAAGAACGTTCCGGCCGTCACGGCAGCGGATACGGCTTGTTGTTGACCAGCACCACACCCTGCAAGGCGAGCGTGATGGCCCGAATGCCCACATTCGCGATGGAGTTGACCTGCACGCTGCCGCCGGCGGTGAGCGTCGCGGCGCCCACCGCCTTGAGGCTGAGCGCCCCCATCGCGTCGACGGTGACCGCACCGCCGAGCGACTTGAGGTTGACCAGGCCGCGGCCCTCGATGTTGAGCGGGCCGCCGCTCTTGATGGTCAGACTCCGGCGCGCGCTCAGGGTGAGGTCGGTGCCGGCCTCGACCGACACCGACCGGGAGCCCTTGATGGTGACGGAGCCCTTGCTGTCCACGGTGATCTCGGTCTTCGTGCGATCGAGATTGATGATCAGCTTGTCGTTGCCGGAGGCGATCCGCACCCCCTGCTTGCGGGCACCGGTCTGCTGGCTGAGCAGGTCCACCCGGTTGCCCTTCCGGTCGGAAAGGGTGTGCCGGATCGCCTGCTTCTTCAGCCCGTCGTGCAGTGGTACGTCACTGACCACGGTCGGTTTGTCCTTGCCGTTGTAGAGGCCGCCGATGACGAACGGGTGGTCCAGGGCACCACGGTCGAAGGCCACCAGCACCTCGTCGTTGACGTCGAACGGGAACACCCCGCCGCCGCCCTTCCCGCCGAGCTGCACGGTTCGCGTCCAGTCGCTCTCGTACGCGTCGTCCAGCCAGGGGAACTGGAGCTTGACCCGGCCCTGCTTCAGCGGGTCCTGCACATTCGTCACCAGGGCGTTGGCCACGCTCGGCAGCTTCGGCGCGGTGGCGGTGCCCCCGCCGGACGTGAGTCCGTACAGGGAGCGCCACTGCCGGCCGCTGACGGTGATCCAGGTCTGGTAGTGCTCGTCGTAGCCGAAGACGTGCCGCACGGACGTCACCGTGTACTTGCCCTCGAACGGCTTGCCCACGTCGGTCAGCGTGACCGGAACACCGGGACGCAGCTTGGGGTTGCCGAACACCATGACCTCCAGTTCGGCGAAGGAGGAGGTCACGTCGTCGGCGAGGGCCTTGGCGGCGACCTTCACCTCGGCCAGGCGGTCGAAGGGTGTGTCGGTCTCGACCAGCTTGGCGGTCTTGAACTTCTGCGCCGTCTTCTGCGGGGTGGTGCCGATGGCGAAGCCGTCGTTGGACGTGGCGGGCGACGTGGCGGTGAGCTTCTTCTTCGTCGTGATGTTCCAGCCGCGTGCCTCGGTCTTGGCGACCTGGTCGGCGGAGGTGACCGCGGCCCGGCAGCGCAGGATGTCGATGCCGCCCTGCAGGACGAAGGGGCTCTTGTCGCCGGGGGTGCTGGTCGGCGGCGCGGTGGAGGCCGGGTCGGCCTTGGCGAACTGGAACTTCCCCTCGGAGTCCAGCGACATGACCACGTCGTTCTCGTCGGCCAGCCGCGCGAGGAAGTCCCAGTCGGTCACGTTGGCCTGACTGATGAACTCGTAGACCGTCGTGGTGGGCTTGATGCCGCCCTTCCCCTTGCCGATCGGAATGCCGTTCATCGTGGCCAGCTTCTTCGCGATGTCCGCGGCCGTCTGGTTGCGGTACGCGGCGACCCTGCGCTGGCGCATCAGACGGTGGCCCATGTCGTAGCCGCGGATGACGGTGAAGGTGCCGGTGCCGTCGTAGTCGGTCTCCATGCCGGTCACCTCGCCGGTCAGCAGCGGGGAGGCCGCGCCCTGGCCGTCCGCGACCGGAGCGAGCGTCACCGGGGTGCCGCACTGGATGCCGAGTTCGCCGAGCACCAGCCGGTCCGGGTCGCGGAAGGTCAGCCGGAACGCGGCCGGCACCCCCGCCCCGAGGTCGACCCAGCAGCCGACGAGGTCGGAGGCGATCTTCTCCGGGACCGGATTGTCGTCCACGGTCACGTGGACGACGTTGGAGTACGAAGGCTGGACCATCAGAAACCCACCTCTTCGGCGGCGGGCAGCACGAGCTCGGTGCCGTTCGACAGTCGGTTCGGGTCGTCGATGTCGTTCGCCTCGGCGATCGCCCGCCAGGCCGCCGCGTCCCCGTACTCCCGCCACGCCAGCGACTGCAGCGAGTCGCCCGCGACGACCCGGTGCACACGCTGTGCGGTGAGCGCGCCCGACGTCGGGTTCTGCCCCTTGGTCTTGCTGGGGATCTCGTGCAGATGCACCTGACAGGTGGCGCGGATCGGCACGCCCGTCGTGCCGAACAGGGAGTAACTGGCGTCCACCGAACTGACGTACGCCGTGAACCGCGCGGTCGAGAACGATCCCCACTGGAACACCACCCACGGAGTGGACGGCTGCTTGGCGGCGATGCTCTTCTCCGTCACCTCGCAGCAGGAGAACAGCGACTCGACCTTCTTCAGCACCGAATTGCTGGTCGGGTCGTCGGACGAATCGAGGAAGATCTCGACGGTCATCTCTTGGGGCTCGGGCCCCATGAACTCCGGGAGAGAGCCTTTCCGTACGGCCGCGGTCGGGGTGGTCTTCCAGCGGGCGCGACGGCTCAGCGAGAGCGTCGAGGGGTTGAAGTCGAAGTTGAACGTCTTGATCAACCCGCCCGGAGTGGTGCTGCGGCCGATGGGCGGCTCGTGAATGGCCAGCGTGGCCCTCACCAGACTCTTGCCCGCCCCGCCCTTTCCTGACTTGCCTGCCATGTTCTTCGCCGTTCCCTAGTCCGTGAACCCGTGGTGGGTGATTTCCAGCACCTCCGTGGCCACGGCCGGGCTGGCCGGGTCCAGGGAGGGCCCCTGCCAACTGACCGGGAGCACCTCGAGCAGACCCCAGCGGGCCACCTCCGAGCCGTCCGCGCGCAGCGCCGCGATCTGCGCGGTCGGCCGCTTGACCCCCGTGGTCACGGAGGACACCCAGGCCGCGACCTTCGCGGTGTCCGGTGTCAGCGGGCGGGTCAGCCGGATGTTGGAGAAGGTCACGCGGGACGGAAGCTGCCACACGAACCCGTTGTTGCCGCCCTCCTGGCGCTGCTCGATCTCCACCTGCGACGAGAGTCCTTCACACCCGTTGAAGTAACCGAGGCTCTCGCCGTCGATGGTGAGGGTGAAGAAGATGGTGGAGCCCGGGTCTCGATCGGTGGCCATCGGGGATCGGCCTTTCTTGGGGTGTCGTGTCGTACGGGGTGGTGGAGGTCAGCGACGGGGATCGCGCAACTTGCCGATCCGCTCCCGTTCGAGGCGGAGTTCGGTCCGCAGCAAGCGGGTGATCGACCCGGCCATCTTGTATGTCAGCTCGTCGACCTGCCCCTGGGTCAGGGACCGGGGATCGAAATCGACGGGGGTGTACGCGGGCGGGGCCTCTTCGCGCTCGGCGTGCGAGGGCAGTGGCCGATGGGGCGGCTCGATCGAGGAGTACGGGGGCGGGGGGTCGCTCGGAGGAGGCGGCGGTGGTGGCGGCGGCGAGGCGGGTGAGTACGCGGGAGGGGACGTCGGGTTGACGTCCCGCTGGACCGAGAGGAGTGCTGGGGGCACGACGGGGGTGGCAGGTGCGGTGATGGTGCCGGTGAGTGCGGGAAGTACGGGGGGTGCGGGAAGTACGGGAGGTACGGGAGGTACGGGAGGTACGGCCGAGGAGCGCTGTACCGGCAGGGCTACGGGCGGGGCGGCGGGGGTTGCGTTGAGGGGGACGGCCGCTTTGGGGGTGGGGCTCGCGGAACTCGTCGGGGGCGCTGAGGGCGTTGGCTGCGCTGGGGCCGTCGAGGTCATGCGCTGAATCGGTGGCGTCGGTGGCGTCGGGCGTGCCGGTCGCGCCGGGTCTGTCGGGAGGGGGAGTCCGTCCGACGGGCGAGGCATGGGCGTGTTCGGAGTGGAGGAACGCTGTACGACGGGGGCGGGGGCTGCGCTGTGCGTCGCTGGGGGCGTGAGACCGGGGGACACGCCTTCGGCGGGCAGCGGGCGCGCAGGGGTGTGGCGAGCCGTCGAGCGTTGAACGGCGGGTGTGTCGGGTGCCTGCCGCGGCGGAGCGGGCTCGGTGGCGACTCGCTGGACGACGGGGGCACCGAGGCCGAGACGGCGTGGGGTCGTGGCATCGGGGCCAGGAGCGCGGTGCTGCTTCGCGGACATCTGGGGCGGGGATGCGGGTGCCGAGGTCTCGGGCTGCCGAACCGCCGAGCGCTGCACAGGGGGCACGGGAGGCACGGCGGCCCCGGCGACCTTCGTACGGGCGATGCCGGAATGCTCTGGAGCTGGAGCTGGAGCTGGAGTCGGCACAGATGCGCGAGGTGCGAGCGGCCCCGCGGCACTCGTGGGTGTTGCCCGTGACGCACTCGCACGGGGCAGTGGCGTCGAAGCCGTCGAAGCCGTCGAAGCCGTCGAGGGCGCCGAGGGCGCCGAGGAGGCAACGCGCTGTATCGCGGGGACAGTTGCTGTCGGTGAGCTCGGCGTCGACGGGTTTGCAGGGCCTGCGGAGGCCGAACCACGTCGCGCCGATGGGCCGCTCCCAACGGTGCCGGGTTGAGCAAGGGGAACGGTGGCAAGGCGCCGGAGGACTGGAGCACCGGCGCCGGGAACCTCGGGGCCTCGCGCCGCCGGACCGCCGTGGGTACCTGCGACGGGCCCGCCGACCGACGGGTGCGACACTGCCCGCCGCACCATGCCGCTGGTGCCGCTGGTGCCGCTGGTGCCGCTGGTGCCGCTGGTGCCGCTGGTGCCGCTGGTGCCACCGGGCAACCCAGGCGCCCTGGTCGACGAAGGTGCCGTTCCCGGTGCCTCAGGCGATCGGCGTACCGGACGGGGTACCGGACTGCCGCCAGGTCCGGAAGGGGCCCCGGCTGCCGAGGAACGCTGTACGGCCGGTGCCGGTGCCAGCACCGAGCCCGGGGTCGGGGTCGGGGCCGTTCCGGCTGCGGCCCCACCGGGGGCGACGGACGTGCCCCCGGTCGGGCCGGCTGCTCCTGCCGACCCGGGCCCGTCGGCACGCCCCGCCGACGGGCCACTCGCGGAGCCACCGCCAAAGACGCCGGAACGGGACCCGCTCCGGCCGTTGTCGGCTGTTGTGGCGCGCCGCAGCGGTACGGCCACGGGAGCGGTACGGCGCTGCACGGCGGCGGCAGGCGGCGTGGAGGGCAGCAGCGAGGTCAGTGCGCGTGAGGGAGCGAGCGGGCGCACCGGTGGACGCGGCGACGGCGGAGAGGTGGGAGCGACCTGCTCCGCACCACCGTCCGGCCGGGGGGCGCCGGGCCCACTGCCCGCCGGGCTCTGCGCCGTGCCCGCCACCGCACTCGTACGTTCCTGAGCGCGAGGTTCTGCCACGACGGCCCGCTGTACGACAGGGCTGCCCACCGTGGCCGCCCCTGACGCGGCGGAACCTGCCGGAGCCGGAGCCGGGGTCGATACCGCACGCTGAACAGGCAGGTCCCCGGACAGGGTTCCCGCCTCGGGAATCTCCCGTCGAGACGGTGCCGCACCTGATGACGACGATCCCGAAGGTGGCATCCCTGGCTCAGGGGACGCCGTCCTGGGAGACGTCGTCGCGGAGGGAGCCGGGGGAGTCGTCGCACCGCTGTGTGCGGCCGGTCGTCCCGTTGGGGTTCCCGCCGCACGCTGCACCGGACGTCGTACCGGCATCGCGTTCGAAGGCGGGGCGGACAAGGGCGCGCCCAGCCCCGAGCGTCGACGCGGGGCACTCGCAGTCGGGCTGCCGCCCGGAGTCACCGGAGTCCCTGGAGCGGTCGGTGCCGCCGAGGCCGTCGGTGCTGCCGCGAGGGGGGACACCGGTACGGACGTCCCGGCCGACGGCCCGTCCCCAACGGACGGCGCCCCCGGCCCCGTACGTCCGGAACCGCCCGACGTACTCCGCTGGACCGGAAGATCGGACCCGGCGGCAGAACCGTCGCGCGATCGCGACACGGAGACGGGAGGCGCGACTGGGCCGGCGGAGGCAGCCGGTGTCCCGGAACCCGGGAGCATGGCGGCGGGAGCCGAAGCCCGGGGAGCGGCGTCCGATGTCCGGGAAGTACTCATCGAAGTGGCAGAACCGACCGACGTTCTGCCACTGCCACTGCCACTGCCACTGGCATCGTCACTGCCGCCGTCACCGGTAGCCGGGACGGTGACGGCGGGCGTCGACGGCGGCTGCGGTACGGACGGCAAAGGCGCGGACGGCAATGGTGCGGACGGCTTCATCGCCGGTAGAGCCCGCCGCTGTACCGCGGGTCTGGCCGGTGCCTTGGTCAGTGAAGTCGGGCGTGTGGCCCGGGGAGCGGCGGGCGTCACCCGTGGACCGGCCGGCCCGAGGGCCGCCACCGGGGAACTCATGCGCTGCACGGGCAGCGCTCCGGTCTCCTCGTCCGAGTCCACGGGCGAGGCCACCGGCAGGGAGAGGGAGGGGAGTTCGAGCCCGGAGGCAGGTCCCACCGGGGCGGCGAGCAGGCCCTTGACCAGTCCGCCGGGCGCGCCGTCGAGGACGGCGTGCGACAGCGTGCCGGTGAAGGAGGGGTTCTGCCAGGTCGTCAGCCGACCGCCGAACCCGGCGTCGGCGACGGAGCCCGGCCGGTCCGTGGCCCGCTGGATCGGCGGCAGCGCGGGCCAGGCGGCAGGCCGGACCACACGCGCACCGGCTCCCCGCCCCGCACCGCCCGCCGTGGACGTATCGCTCACCCCGGCATCCGTACCGCCGGCCGGAGCCGAAGCGCCCGCCGGTCCGGAAGCGGACACGGCGGCGGAACCGCTGCCAGCTCCCCGCTCGGGTCCGCCGCCCCCGCCGCTCCGCAGCCGATCAAAAAGCCCCACGCCGTGTCACCCTTCTCCGGCGCCGCGGTTGACGAGTGCCGCGATCTGTTCCGTGTAGCCGCGCCGGTCGCGGTGTTCGAGATCCAGGATGGTCTCCAGGCTCCAGTGGAAGTGATAGGCGATGTACGCGATCTCCTCCTGGATGCGGTCGGTCGCGTACGTCACGATTCCCCCAGGCGGCTCCCGCCGAGTTCGACCTCGAACGGCTCCTCGCAGTGCGGGCAGGTCACGGCGGCACGGGTGTGGCCCTCCGCGTTGACCTGACGGTAGAAGTCCTGCAGGAAGGCCAGGTCCGAGGCGAACATGTTCTCCACCACCCCGTCGTGCACCAGCGGAAGTGTGCCCAGCCGGGTGATGACCCGGCCGAGCAGCACGACCGACAGGTACGCCGGGTTCTCCTGCACCCGCATGTCCCGCAGGGGGACCAGCTCGTCGCGAGCGGTGGCGAGCCGCATCACGCCGTGCCGGTGCACGGTGCCGGAGTCGTCCACGTACCCGCGCGGCAGCTCGAACTCGAACTCGGTGCGCAGCGGTTGCGCGGCCGCAGCCGGGGCCGGAGCCGGAGCAGCGGTCTGCTCCGGCTCCGGTTCGGCGACGGCCGTGGCCGCCGCCCTGGGAGCCGAACGGCGCATTACTCGATGACCAGTTCTTCGAAGGTGATCGTCACGGTCTCGGTGAGCGCGGACGCCTCGCCGGCCTTCACGGTGCTGGTGTCGATCTTGCTGCACCAGGCGTTGCGCATGTTGTACCGCTTGACCGGGTTGTTCATGTAGTCCATCACCATGATGGTGGCGTTCTTACGGGCGGTGCTCATCTGACCGGCGACGGATTCGGTGATCCACTGGTTGAAGGCCGCCGACTGCGTCATACCGCGGACGACCGTGCAGGTGCCGGCCTTCTTCACACCCGGCAGCTTCTTCGTGACGGGGATGCCCTGAGAGGAGACCTGCTGGTACTCGATGACGTCCTGCTCGATGCTGAGGCCGCTGACCTCCGCGAGGTACTCGACCATCACACCGTCGATCTGGAGGCCGAAATTGTGTGAAGTAAGGGCGTCACCCGGCTGGAGACTCATCTGTTCTCTGTCCTTCTAGGGTTTCTTGGGCGTACGGGGCGGAGCTGGTGGCCGATGGCCGAGAGGGCGGTACTACTCCTCCAACTCACCGCTGCCGCTGGAGAACTGGGCCAGCCGGAAGATCACGAACTCGGCGGGCTTGACCGGCGCGATGCCGATCTCGCAGATGACGCGGCCGAGGTCGACCGACTCCGGCGGGTTGGTCTCCTCGTCACACTTGACGTAGTACGCCTCCTCAGGCCGCGAGCCGAAGAGGGCGCCGTTGCGCCACTCATTGACCAGGAAGGCGGAGACATTGCGCCGGATCCGGGCCCACAGGGCGTGGTCGTTCGGCTCGAACACCACCCACTGGGTGCCGATCAGGATCGACTCCTCCAGGTAGTTGAAGTACCGGCGGATGTTGAGGTAGCGCCAGGCCGGGTCGGAGGACATGGTGCGGGCGCCCCAGACGCGGATGCCGCGGCCGGGGAAGGCGCGGATGCAGTTGACGCCGATGGGGTTGAGCAGGTCCTGCTCGCCACGGGTGATCTGGAGCTCCAGGTCCACCGCTCCTCGTACGACCTCGTTGGCGGGCGCCTTGTGCACACCGCGCTCGGAGTCGTTGCGGGCCCAGATGCCGGCGACGTGGCCGCTCGGCGGGATCAGCCGGGACTGGCCGGAGGCCGGGTCGAAGGCCTTGACCCAGGGGTAGTAGAGGGCGGCGTACTTGGAGTCGTAGCCGGCCGTCTCCTGGCGCCACACCCGGATCTGACGGGCGTTGAGGCCCGGCGGCGGGTCGATGACGGCGACCCGGTCGCCCATCAGCTCGCAGTGCGCGATCAGACCGAGCTGGACGGCCTTGACGGCCTCCAGGTCGATGGCGCCGCGCTGGTAGGCGGCCATCAGGTCGGGGACGGCGACCATCGAGACCTCGTCCACGGCCTCCAGGCCACCGAAGCCGGTGCGGTCGGCGGAGTCGCCGAGGTACTGGGCGGGGCCGGGGTGGCCGCCGTCCGTGGTGGCCGGGACGGCGGGGGAGGAGGCGGACGGGGCGGCGAGCGCCACCGTCTGGTTGTCGGGGCGGGCCAGCTGGGCGGCGGGCGCGGCCTCCTGCACGGCGATGAGCTTCGAGCGCTCCTTCACCTGGGTGACCACGTAGTTGCGACCGCCCTTCTTGGCGGTCACGTCGAAGGTCTCGGCGACCTTGTCGCCGTCCTTGACGATCAGCTTGAACCGCTCGGCCGGGCCCTCGCCCTCGGGGTCGGCGACCTCGACGCTCAGCGAGCCGCCCGCGACGGCGCTCACCGAGAACGTGCCGAGCTGCTTCGGCTCGCCCGGCGGCAGCGCGGCCTGCGCGCCGGAGCCGGTCACCGCGGCGGGGGCCGCGGAGTCGCCCGATGCGCCGCCGGGCGTTCCGCCGACCCGGACGACATAGGCGGCGCTGCCGCCGTTGTTGAAGAAACCGTAGACGGAGTGCGCGAGGTAGTACCCGTCGGTGAACTCACCGAAGGCCGCCACGTACTGCGTCCAGTTGGTCACCAGCGTCGGCTCGTGCAGGGGGCCGATCGGGGCAAGACCGACGAAGGCCGCCACCGAGGTGCCCACGCCCTCGATCGGACGCGAGCCGCTGGCCACCTCCTCGACGTAGACGCCCGGCGACAGGTAGGACGGCATGCTCTGCTCTCCTCGGGGTACGAGATGGGACGTCACTCACCCTCACGCGCGAAGCGCGCCCCCCGAAACGTCCTGGGGTGCCGGGTCGGGGGCAGCCGTGTTGCCCCCAGGGGCAATTCGGGAGGGGGATTGCGCGGGTGGAGGGGTCTTGGGCACTCGAGGACCGGCGCACACTCCTCTGTCGTACGGGTTGCGCTCCGCCGTCCTAGTTGCTGATGCTCCACGCCCAGGCGGCGCCCTTCGCGATGCGCGAGGCGAGCGTCAGGAAGTCCTGCTTGACGACCTCCGGGGTTTTCTCCGGAGGGAAGAGCGGCTTGATCGGCGAGTCTTCGGGGAAGTCGGCCGACAGCAGGGCCCGGTAGCGGTTGTAGACCTGTGCGATGTCTTTGCGGACCGCCTCCGATCCGCTCTTCGGGGGCGCTCCGAGGAGCCGGTTGTCATTCGTCGCCGCCATGGAGGCGACATCCATCAGGAAACAGTCCAGAAGGTCGGTCACGTCCTGTTGCTTGGCGCCGTCCACCTGGTCCTTCACGTCCTGAAGCAGACGTTCCGCCATTTCCGTGGTGACCGCCTTGTAGACCCCGTAGCGGGGGCCCTGGGGAATCACGCCGAGCACGTGGTCGGCCTGCTTGGCCTCGGCCGAGTTCATGAACTTGGGCTGTTCCTCGAGACCCGGCACGGGGAAGGGCATCCCCTTCAAATGCTGCTCCTCGTCGAGGAGTTGAGGCTTTGCCTCCGCGAGAGGATGTATGCCGAACTCGTGGGAGAGCATTCCGACGATGTAACCGATGTCGTAGTTCTCGAAGTAGTACGCGGCGAGAATGACCTTGACGCCCTTGTCCCCGTTGTCCTTGACCTCGGCCGGAGTGTCCGTGATCCGCTTCTCCAGGACGATGTCGCACGGGCGGCCGCGGAGATAGTCCTTGATGAGCTTGTGCTCCGACAGCAACTGAAGAACGCGCTGGGCCTTGCCGAAGTACTCCGGGTATTTGTTGGCCACGTTGGTGAACGCGATGTTCCCGCTGGCCATGCGGGCCCGCTGGATCGGCAGTGCGGCGCGCTGTACTGGAGGCGCCTCGACCGCACCGGTGGACACCGGCCGGTTCTCCAGTGGGACCGGCCCGGACATGACGCGTTTCGCATTGGCCTCGGCCGCCTGCTCGAAGCTGTCCCCGGGGTCGGACATGTGCAGCCCGGTGCCGTTGTCGGTACCCGCCACGGGGCCCTGCCGCTGCTGGACCACATGCGTCAGTTCATGAGCGAGCGTGTGCTTGTCGGCGCCGCCGGGGCCGATGACCACATGGCTGCCGGAGGTGTACGCATGGGCGCCGATCTCGGCCGCGGAACGCTGCGCCACGGTGTCCGTGTGCAGGCGTACGTCGGAGAAGTCGGCGCCGAGACGGGCCTCCATCTCTGTCCGGACCCCGGTCTCGAGTGGGCTTCCCGTGCTGCGCAGGACGTCATGGACCGCCGAACGCTGCACCGGTGCGGAGTGCCCGCACGCCGGGCCGTGTTCGTGAGCCTCCCGGGCCAGCAGTCCGGCGACCGCCGCGTTGCCCGCGGTGCGCTGGAGCGCGGTCACGGCCGACGGGGAGAATCCGCCGCCGGGGAGCAGGGCGGGTCCAGGTCCCGGGCCCACGCTCGCGGCCCCGTCCGTCCGCCGTGCAGCCGCCCGATCGGCAGGCCCACCTTTTCGGGCCTGCTGCTGGTCTGTCTGGCGTTCCTGCACCATCTGCCTCCTCGGCCGTCCGAGTGTGGTCCGCCGAGCGCACGGTCACACAACTCACCAGAAGAATGATGCGAGCGTCCTCCGCCCGGCCCGCAAGGTCACGGGGGACCTGTTCGGGAGCAGACCCCGTGCCCGAAAGGGCCACGGAGTGGTCCGCGTGGCGTCTGGCGCTCCGTCCGGGTGCCGTGGCAGGGGACTTCCGGGCAGCGAATCTGCCCTCTGGTCTCCTGACCGGAGCCGGTCGTCCTCATAGCGTCGTCGGGTGAGCCTTTGGACTTCGCTGGAGCCTGCCTCCAGCACTGTGGATCCCGGTGGCAGCACCAAGGTGCGGTTGCGGTTGCGTAATACCGGTGATGTGGTGGATGAGTACCGGTTCGAGCCGGTGGGTGATGTGGCGCCGTGGACGGTGGTGGAGCCGCAGACGCTGCGGCTTTATCCGGGGACGACGGGGACGGTGGAGTTGACGTTTGCGCCACCTCGTTCTCCGGACGCGGTGGCGGGTCCGAATCCGTTTGCGGTGCGGATCACGCCGACGGAGCATCCGGAGGCGACGACGGTTCCTGAGGGGAATCTGACGATCACGCCGTTCACGGAGGTGCGGGCGGAGTTGGTGCCGCCGACGGTGAAGGGGCGTTTTCGGGGGCGGCCGAAGCTGGCGGTCGACAATCTGGGCAATACGAGGCTGACGGCGTCGGTCAGTGGCAGTGACAACGGCGATCATCTGTCGTACGACATTCATCCCAGCAATGTGCAGATCGAGCCGGGTCGGGCGGCGTTCGTGAAGGCGACGTTGAAGCCGCGGCAGATCATCTGGTTCGGGTCGAAGGAGCAGCGGCCGTACACGCTGGCGATTCAGCGTTCGGGTACGGGGCCGCAGCCGGTGGAGGGTACGTATGTGCAGCGCGGGTTCCTGCCGCGTTGGCTCGCCACGTTTTTGGGTGTGTTCATGGCGCTCGCGATCACGTTCGTGATGCTGTGGATCGCGTACAAGCCCCAAGTGCACACGTCCGCCACGGAGAAGCTCCAGGAAGCCGGCATCAGCACGCTCCCGGCACCCACCCCGACCTTGTCGCAGGCGCCGAGTTCCGCGCCGGCGGACGTCCCGGCGGCTCCGTCCCAGCCACAGCAGACGCCCGAGAACGGTGGTGGAGGGGGCGGCGGCGGAGCGGTGGCCAGTCCCAAGGCGACGAAGAAGACGGCGACCGGGCCGCTGCCCGCGAGCAACATCGTGCTCAGGAACCCCACGACCAAGAAGTGTGCCGACATCCCGGGCTACGACAAGGGTTCGGTGAACGGCCCGGTCAGGGAGTTCACCTGCGACGGCACCACCCATGACAACCAGCTCTGGAACCTCGAAGTGCGCGAGAAGGGCAGCGGTCCCGAGAAGTCGGACCTCTTCCAGATCCGCAACGTCAAGGACCAGTTGTGCATGGACCTGCCCGACTACGGCGCCAAGCCCGCGCAGACCAAGGTGTCCGAGTTCCCGTGTGACGGCACGACCGCCGACAACCAGCTGTGGTGGCTCGACAAGCAGGACGACGGCCACTACTGGATCCGCAACTACTCCAGCAACCACCTGTGCCTGGACGTCGCCGGCTTCAGCACCGGCGGCAACGACACCCCACTCACGATCTACTACTGCAGCAAAACCGACGACCAGGAGTGGGACATCGTCCACCCGTCCTGACCCACAAAGGGCAGTGCGCCGCAGCTCTTTGGGCAGCCGTCGTGCCCCGACGCTTGCTGACGGGAGCGACGCCCGGCCATAGCGTCGTCGGGTGAGCCTTTGGACTTCGCTGGAGCCTGCCTCCAGCACTGTGGATCCCGGTGGCAGCACCAAGGTGCGGTTGCGGTTGCGTAATACCGGTGATGTGGTGGATGAGTACCGGTTCGAGCCGGTGGGTGATGTGGCGCCGTGGACGGTGGTGGAGCCGCAGACGCTGCGGCTTTATCCGGGGACGACGGGGACGGTGGAGTTGACGTTTGCGCCACCTCGTTCTCCGGACGCGGTGGCGGGTCCGAATCCGTTTGCGGTGCGGATCACGCCGACGGAGCATCCGGAGGCGACGACGGTTCCTGAGGGGAATCTGACGATCACGCCGTTCACGGAGGTGCGGGCGGAGTTGGTGCCGCCGACGGTGAAGGGGCGTTTTCGGGGGCGGCCGAAGCTGGCGGTCGACAATCTGGGCAATACGAGGCTGACGGCGTCGGTCAGTGGCAGTGACAACGGCGATCATCTGTCGTACGACATTCATCCCAGCAATGTGCAGATCGAGCCGGGTCGGGCGGCGTTCGTGAAGGCGACGTTGAAGCCGCGGCAGATCATCTGGTTCGGGTCGAAGGAGCAGCGGCCGTACACGCTGGCGATTCAGCGTTCGGGTACGGGGCCGCAGCCGGTGGAGGGTACGTATGTGCAGCGCGGGTTCCTGCCGCGTTGGCTCGCCACGTTTTTGGGTGTGTTCATGGCGCTCGCGATCACGTTCGTGATGCTGTGGATCGCGTACAAGCCCCAAGTGCACACGTCCGCCACGGAGAAGCTCCAGGAAGCCGGCATCAGCACGCTCCCGCCCAGCCCCTCGACCTCCGCGGCGCCACTCACGCCTCCCTCACCCAGCGCCGAGGCCCCGGTCGTGCCCTCCGCGCCCGAGACACAGGCCGCGAGCGGTTCCGGCGGGGGCGGCGGAGGTTCGTCCGAGACCAAGCCGAAGGAGTCGGCCAAACCGCAGGAGGACACGGCGGCGACCGCCGTCACGCAACTGGCCGCGCAGGACCCCGGACGGCACATCTGCTACCGGGCCTATCTGACGGACAAGGGCTGGACCAAACCGGTGTGCGACGGCGCCATGGCCGGCACGGTGGGAGAGGACCGCCCGATCAAGTCCCTCAACCTCGCCACGTCCGACACCGACGGCACGGCTGCCACCGCCTTCGTCTACTACCCCCAGTCGACCGATGGCAAGGGGCACTACAACGGGCCGTGGAAGGGCGTGGTCGACGGCGCCGATCTCTACATCGGCAGCACCAAGAAGGACGACCCGTACATGCTGGGCTTCGCCATGAACGTCGGCGAGAGCAAGAGCGTCGTCTGCCAGACCACGCACGTCCACAACGAGGGCTGGCACGGCCTGGCCTGCGACGAGCCCGGCGGGGACAACTACATCTTCGGCGGGACCCTGAGCAACCTGCTCTGGCTCGAGGCCGTCAAGTTCACCGTGTGAAGCGACCCTGCCCGGCCGACAGTCGTCGGCCGGGCAGGGTCGTGCGCGCGAGCAGCTACCAGGCACCCTCGCCCGGCACCAGCCGGCCCGCCTTGCGGTACTCGCGGCGCGCACCCTCCAGGAGGTCGGCCGTGTCGACCGGCGCACCGCGGCCGGCGGCGCCGTAGGCGGCCGTGACCACGGCGCTGCGGATCGAACCACCGGCCAGCTCGAAGTCCCGGGCGACGGCCCGCGGATCGCAGTCCTCGGCGCACGGCACATGGGTCAGGGCGTGTTGCCACAGGGCCAGCCGCTGGTCGGCGTCCGGGAACGGGAAGTCGATCACGAGGTCGAGACGGCGGGTGAACGCCTCGTCGATGTTGGCGCGCAGATTGGTCGTGAGCAGCGCGATGCCGTCGAAGGACTCCAGCCGCTGGAGCAGATAGGAGCTCTCCATGTTGGCGTACCTGTCGTGGGAGTCCTTGACCTCGGACCGCTTGCCGAACACGGAGTCCGCCTCGTCGAAGAGGAGCACGGCGTCGGTGCGGTCCGCCTCCGTGAAGATGCGTTCCAGGTTCTTCTCCGTCTCGCCGACGTACTTGTCGACGATCGAGGAGAGCTGCACGACGTAGAGGTCGAGGCCGAGTTCGGCGGCGACGACCTCCGCGGACAGGGTCTTGCCGGTGCCGGAATCACCCGCGAAGAGGCCGAGGACGCCCCGGCCCCGCCCGCCGCCCGCGCTCAGCCGCCAGTCGCCGAGCACCTGGTCACGGTGGCGGGCGCGCAACGCCAGCTCGTGCAGTTGCACCAGCGGTTTGTCGGGCAGGACGAGATCCTCCCAGCCGACGTCCGGACGGATCCGGCGGGCGTGCCGCTCCAGCCCGGAGGCGGACTGCTGCCGGGCGGCCAGCCGCAGATGAGCGGGGGTCAGCTCGGTACCCTCGAACACGGCGAGGCGCTGCGCGGCACGGGCGGCGCGCTGGATCCGGTCGCCGCCGAGCCGGTACGGCGCGACCACCGGGGCGAGGTCGAAGCCGGGGGCGGGCTCCGGTACGGGTGCGACATGAGCGGAAGTCTCGGTGTCGCCCCCGGTGCCGAGCGCCACCGCCCACGCGTCCACGGCTCCGGAGCGCAGCCGGGGCGCGTCCAGGACGAGCGGATCGCGATGGTCGCACCAGTGCGGGTCGTACGGACGCGGATCGGTGAACAGCACGGACACGTCGTCCACCGCCAGCGCCCGCATCAGCGGGGCGGGGTCCTCCGGCAGCGGCGACACGACGATCGCGCAGTCACGCAGCCGGGCCTCGCGCAGCAGCTCGGCGATCGGCTCCTGCCCGGCGGTCCTGTCCGGAGCGAAGTGGAGCGCCTCCTGCCCCGAAGCGTCGCGCAGCGCGCCCGCGGCACAGGCGAGACCGTCTCCCGCCCGGTGCTCGCGCAGATAGACGGTGAGCGGGGCGGCCGCCAGCCGGCCGGTGAGCCTGCGCAGGAAGACCTCGTCGTACTGCTCGCCCCGCACGGGCGCCCGGAGCCGGTGGACACGGCCGGTCAGTGCGGCGTCCAGGGTCTCGTCGCCCAACAGGTGCGCGATCAGCCGGTCGGGTACGCGCAACGACCTGCTCAGAAAAGGGCGTTCGGGTTCCTCGACGACGATCAGGCCGAGCACGGCCAGCGCAGCCGAGGGATGGAACCGGGCCCGTGCCTCGGCACGGTGTGCCGGAAGTCCGCACAGGTCGAGCGCGAGCCCGGTGGTGGCCCGGCGGCGGCTGACATCGTCGTTGAGGTAGCCGTACAGCGGCTCGAAGGTGCGGTCGAGGTCCGGGGCCAGCGCGATGAGCAGGATCCGGACGTCCAGCTCGGTCAGCCCGAGCCGCCCGGCCAGCAGATCCAGCCGGTCGCCCCGCTCGGGGACCCAGCTCTCGGGGGCGGGGTCCGCACCGGCGGGCTCCAGCAGATGCCGTACCGCGTCCTCGGACAGATACAGGCCGCGCAGCGGATCGGCCGCGGTGGGATCGGTCGCGCTGCGGTGTTCGACCAGCAACGCCACCCGCTCGCGGAGCCGGGACAGCCGGACCAGGAGCGCGTCGGCCGATCCCTCGAAGGCGGTGGCGGGTGAAGTGTCGTCGGTGGACGACGAGGTGTCGGTGGCGGCCGACGCCGGGACGTGCGGGGTCACTTCGCTCGCTTCTCTCCGTTTCGATCCTCCGCGACCGGGCGGTCCCCGGCCGGGAGCTCCGTACCCGCTGCCGTGTCGGCCGCGGTCGTGGACGCCAAGTGCCGTGCCCGGTGCCGCCGTTCGGGCGAGCCCTCCAGGGTTCCGTCCATCCCGCGTACGCGCACACCGGCGCCCTCTGTGACCGGCGGCCCGGCGTCGTACTCCGGGAACGACGGGAACGGCGCGGTCACCACCAGATCCAGCGACGGCTTCAGCTCACCGCCGAGCGCGGACCAGATCTCCGCGAGGGACCGGGACTCGGTGTGCAGATTCGCCACCGAGAGCGGCACGGAAAGGCCCAGTGCGGCCAGCGCGTCGGGCAGTGCGTGCGGGGGCAGGATCTCGTGGGGGAGCAGCGTCGCCAACACCGCGGACAGCAGGCGGTGTTCGTCCTGCGGCTGCTTGGTCCAGGCCGTCACGAGATACGACAGCCTGAACCAGCGCGGCGGCTGGCGGCGGCGCAGCACGATCCCACGTTCGTCCCGCACGGCCATGGCGCCGCGCTCACGGCGCCGCACGTCCTCGCGGATGTCGTACAAGTAGGCGTTGATGGCGGGCGCGTTGCGGCGGGCGGCCCACTCGCGGCTCGGCGCGTCGAAGGCGACCTCGATACCGGAACCGGCCAGCGCACCGCTCCTGAGCAGCCCTTTGAGGACCTCGTCCACCTCGTGAATCACCGTCGTGCTCCCGCCGTGCCGTCACGTTCTGCCGCGTACCAGCCGTGGGCCGGCTGAGTACCCGCTCTGTACCCGTCTGCTGTGATCCGCCCGGTGACCCGCTCGAGGGGCCCCGTGCGAACGAACGTCCGCCTCAGATGTAGCCTTCCCTGAGCGCATAGGCCACGGCGTGGGCGCGATTGCGCAGATGGAGCCGGGTGGTCAGCCCGTGCATCACGTTCTTGACGGTACGTTCGGAGTAGGAGAGCTTGCTCGCTATCTCTCCGGTGTCCAGTCCCTCGGCGACGAGCCTCAGCACATCGATCTCGCGCGGCACCAGGCCGGAGAGCGGAACTCCGGTCTGGCCGGAAGCGGTGCGCTGGAGCGAGCCCACCTGAGTGATGAGGCGTCCCAGCAGATCCGCCGGCAGATCCCCGTCGCCCCGCGCGGCCGCGAGCACGGCCTGCACCAACCGGTGCGCACTGGCCTCGTGGCGCCAGACGATGGCCCCGACACCGCACTCGATGACGTCGAGCAGCTCGGCCTCGCGGATCGCGTTCACCACCAGCACGGCACGCGCCCCGTCGCTGCGTACGAGTCGGCGCAGCCGGGACAGCGTGGTCTCGTCCGGTCCCTCGTTCACCAGGACGGCCACGGTGCCGGGCCCGGCCTCCGCGCTGTCGAGGAGGTCGATCACCGGGTGCTGCGCCAACTGGCTGCGCACCCCGGCCCGGGATATCGGGTCGGGTGCCTGGACCACCACCGGTATGCGGTTTCCGGAATCCACCGCGCCGGTGTCGGCGGGCCGCTGTGACACGCCTGCGTCAGTGGTCCGTAATGAACTGCGCAACCGCTTCTCCCAAATCCACGTGCTGGTAGCCCCTGTGTCGCCAGTGGCCGAAGGGTTGGTCCCAGACTTCTGTGCTTGGCGTGCCTCGCGCAATCGTGGAGGACCACGAGACGTACCACGAGATGGATCATGAAAAGTCCCCGACAGGAGACATCGATGGGCGAGACCGAGGCGCTGCGTGAACGACGGGAGGCACTCGAGCTGGTGGCCACCGAGGCGGACCTCGCCTGCGCCGGGTCCGGCCGTCTGGTGCTGCTCAAAGGGGCCACCGGCACGGGGCGCACCGCCCTCCTGGAGGCCGTCACCGAGCGGGCGGCGGCCCGCGGCATGCGGGTGCTGCGGACCCGCTGCTCGCCCGACGGCGAGGCCGGGGAGTTCGCGGCGGTCCGCCAACTTCTGTCATCGGGCGGCGAATTCGACACCGGAACCAAGCTGTTTCCGGACATGTTCGACGACAATCCGCAGCACTGGTCATACGCCGAACACCTGTGGAGGCGGCTGCGCTCCCACGCCGCCGACGCCCCACTGCTGCTGGCCGTGGACGACGTCCACTGCGCCGACCAACCCTCCCGCCGCTGGCTCGTCGACGCCGCCCGGCGGATCGACGCACTGCCCGTCCTCCTGGTGGCGACCGAGCGCAGCCAGTACGACATCGACCCACCGTCCGCCGGTCTGGCGCACGCGCTCTCGCCCACCCTGGTGCGCACCCACACGCTCGCCCCGCTGAGCGCGAACGCGGCGGCGCAGCTGGTCCGTTCGGAGGTCGGCGCCGCCACGCCCGCCTGGGTGGACGACTGCGTCCGGGCCGGCGCGGGCAGCCCCCTGCTGCTGCGCGCCCTGCTCGAGGACCTCCGCGCACAGGAACCGGACGGCGCGCCCCCGAGGAGCGTGCCCGACACCTGTGCCGCCCTCTACCCGGGCGCCTATCCGGCCGCCGTCTCCTGGTGGCTGGACAGCGCCGGAGAGGCGACGGCGAGGGTGGCCCGCGCTCTCGCGGCGCTCGATGCGGACGTGTGGGAGGAGGGCCACGCGGAGGAGTTCACCGGACTGCTCGCCGAGACGGCCGGCGCGGACCCCGCCCGGGTACCCGGCTGGCTGACCGCCATGACCCGCCTCGGCCTGCTGCGGCCCGATCCCGACGGACGGCCGCGCTTCGCCCACCCGCTGCTGCGGGACGCGGTGCTCAGCGGCTGGCCCACCGTCCGGCGGCAGGCGGCCCACCGTACGGCGGCCGAAGTGATGCTGGGCCGTGGCGACCGCGCCGAAGCGGTGGCCGGACAACTGCTGCGGACCCCGGCCGTGGGCGCGGCCTGGGCCACCGTGGCGCTGCAGGACGCCGCGTCCGTGGCGGTGCGGGACGACAGACCCGACGACGCCGTGTCGTATCTGCGTCGTGCGCTGGACGAACCGCTGACGCCCGCCCGCCGGACCATGGTCCTCACCGAGCTGGGCTCCCTGGAGTTCGCCGCCGCCCGCTCCTCGGCCGGGATACCCCGGCTGACCGAGGCGACCCGGCTGCCGGGCATGCCGCACGACCGGGTACGGGCGGCCGTGGCCCTGGGCACCGTACTGGCCCGGCGCGGCAAGGCGCGCGCCGCGATGGACATCCTGCGCGACCTGGACGAGCAACTGACCGGCCATCCGGACCTGACACGGCTGCTGCAGACCGCCTCGGCGCTGCTGTCGGACCATGACCAGGGCATCCGTCAGGAGGCGTACCGCTGGCTGCACGGTGCCGCCGAGCGGTCCCCGGACCTGGTCGGAACGGCAGGTCAGGCCCTTCTGGTCCGCTACGACGCGACGGCCGGACTGATCTCCGCCGCCACGGCCATGAAACGGATGCACGCCCTGCTGGACGAACCGGTCGACGCGCTCGCCGAACCCTTCCTGCTGGGTACGGCCGCCGCCGTCGCGCAATGGGCCGACGAACTGGCGGAGGCCGAGGGGCTGGTACGCCGGGGACTGGACCGGCAGAGCCCGTCCCTGTTGCACCCCATGCACCTGGCGCTGCTCAACGTACGGGCGGACATCGCCGCGACGCGTGGACAGTACGCCGATCTGCTCGCCGAACGGGCGGCCTGGCAGGTCACCGAAGCCACCCGCCGCCGGCCCTACCCGGCCAACGCGCACGGACACGCCGTGATCGCCCTGGTCGAGACGGGCCGCACCGAAGAGGCGGCCCGTCTCGCGGACAGCTTCGCCCTGGGCGACGCGCACGACTCCTGGGAACTCAACCGATTCCTCTACGCGCGGGGCGTGTTGCGGTCCGCGCAGGGGGATCACGCCGGCGCGCTGGACGACTTCCTGGAATGCGGCCGCCGGCAGACGGCACGGGACGTGGTGAGCCCCGTGGTCACCCCCTGGCGGACCGCGGCGGCCGAGTGCCGCAGCGCGCTGGGCCGCCCGCAGGAGGCCCTCACGCTGGCCCGTGAAGAACTGCGGCTCGCCCAGGTGTGGGACACCCCCCGGCTGGTGGGCCGGGCGCTGCGCGGGCTCGCCACCGCGACCGGAGGCCGTCGCGGTCTGGAACTCGCCGAACGTGCCGTGCGCATCCTGCGGGACGCCTCCGCGCAGACCGAGCTGATCCCCGCCCTGATCGGACAGGGGCGTCAGCTCGTCGCGGCGGGGGACCGGAGCCGGGCCCGCGACGCGCTGCGCGAGGCGGCCGAGCACGCCGAACGGCTGGGCGCGGTACGGATGCGGGCGCTGGCCGAGGAGGTTCTCCCCGAAGGCCGCTCCCGCGGCTCGGCGACCGCGCTCACCGGATGGGAGGCGCTGACCGGCAGTGAACGCCGGATCGCCGCCCTCGCGGCCGACGGGCGGACGAACGCCGAGATAGCCGAACTCCTGCACCTGGCCCGACGCACCGTCGAGACCCATCTGACCAGTGCCTACCGCAAGCTGGGCATCCGCCGCAGGACGGAGCTCACCGCGGTGATCGGCGAGCGGCCGGCGGAGCCGCTGGAGGAGCCGGGCGGCTGACACGCCCCCGCATCAGGACGTGAGGCGGCCGTCCGGGTCGTGGAGCTTGGTGTGGTTGGACGGGTCCTGGAGCATACGGCGGGCCACGGGCGCCGGGATCCGCACGACCACCGGAGTGGGGACGGTGAAGTCCCGTACGGCGACGGAGGGGGCGCCGGAGCGGCCCCGGTTGCTCACCCGGGCCACCACCCGCACGTCCAGGGTGAACTGCACCAGCGTCGCCTCGGACTTGGGCTTGTGCAGAGGCATCGAGCCGGACCCGTGGGCCGAGGCGTCGGTGGCGCCGCCGACCTGGTCGACGTTGCCGAGGAGCTGGTTCATCCGGAACTCGTCCGCGTTGAGCACACCGGCGCCGCCCAGGCCCCGTACCGACTTGTTGTGCTCCACCGCCTGCTGGTGGTCCGTACCCGTGGGCCGGGGCGCGTCCAGGGCGCTCTGCGCCACCGTCTCGAAGGTCATCTTGTCGCCGACGCCCAGCACGCGGCCGGAGCGCAGCCGGGCGTGCAGTGAGGTCCGCAGATCCTGCCCCTGCGCCCCGGAGGCGTGCACGACGGGCAGGTCGACCCCCGCCGCGGTGAGCAGTGGCAGGGCGGAGATCAGCCACTCGGTGGACACCGCCTCGCGCTGCGCGTACGCCGCCGCGTCGCCCGTCCTGCGGTAGCGCTCCCCGCCGTGCGCGGCCCGTACCGCGTCGTCGATCACCCGGCGGATCTCGGGAGCGCCGCGGAACCCGTTGACCTGCGCCTCCATCGGCAGGCTCACCCCGCGGCCGTGCCAGGGCCCCAGCCGGCTCGCTTCGGCGTCGTCCTGCCGCAGGAACGCCTGTCCCGCCTCCGCGCGCGGCACCGGCCGCAGCCGGGACAGTGCCTCGAGGTCCTTGACCAGAATGCGGTGGACCAGGGACTGGCCGCCGAGGGTGGCGAGGCCCACCCGCCCACGGGACGAGTGCAGTTCGAGGGTCGCCTCGATCGGCACCCGCATTCTGACGGAACGGGCGGAGGCCTCGGCGACGGTCTTCATGCCGAGCTGACCCCGCCCCACGGTGGCCGACTTCGTGACATCGCTGATGCCGACGCCGAGCCCGCCGGAGCCGCCGACGCTCTTGAGCGGACCACCGCCGCCCTCCGGCTTGCCCGCACCGGCCACGACCCCCTCGACGGTCCGCGTGTCGCTCTTCTCGCGGGTGTCCGCCCGCTGCGTGGCGGCCGAGGTGATGTACTCCATGTCGCGGCCGTCCTTCGCCTCGCCCTCGGACGTGCCCTGCCGGGTGCGGCGTACGCGGAACACGGCCCAGTACGGTGTGTTGCGGCCGCGGAAGAGTTCGACGGGCACCCCGCCGTCCATGGCCCCCGAGAGCAGTCCGGCCGAGCCGTCCCGGTCCAGGACGCGCAGCAGTCGCTGCATGTTGTCGTGCGGATCGGCCAGTTGCTGCTTCGGCAGCAGTTCGTCGGCGAGAGACCGGTCACGCCGCCCGACGTCGGCGCGCAGCCGCTCGAGCAGGGGAACGAAGTCGGGCAGTTCCTCGATCATGCCGAAGCCGAGCGGCAGCTCCTGGGCGAGGGTGGGCGCCGCCGGGGCGGTCGTGCTCGACGACTCCCCGCTCGGGGACGTCTCGGTCTGCTCCTGGGTGGCCTTCCCCTTGCCCTTGGACTCCTTGCGCTTGGACTCCGGGCCCTTGGGCTCCGCGCCCAGGCGTGCGGACTCCTCCTGCGAGGACGTCTGCCCGGCGGCCCCGGGAACGCGCAGGCCCGCCGCCGCCAACTGTTCCTGGGTGAGCCAGACGGCGGCCGCGGCGGGCAGCGTCCGCTCGCCCTTCGCGACGTACGGGCCGCCTCCCGTGACCTTGACCTCGCTGACCATCCGGACCACCAGATCGCAGTGGACCAGGTAGAGGGGCCGGGTGCGCGGAGTGTGGGCGTTGCGTTCGACGGTGCCGCCCAGCGTCGTCGCCGTCGCCGCGCTCCGGCCCAGGCTCCGCCCGGCCGACACGCCCTCGCCCAGCCGCCAGCCGGCGCCGTTCTCCGATCCGAGGGCGCCGCCCTGCACGGTCGTGGAGGTACCGCTGCCCTCCTGCCCGGTCATCTGGTGGCCGCCGAGCAGGAACGTCTCGGTACCCGCCCCGGTGCCCTCGGCCACCACCTCCGGGTTGGTGAGGGCGAACCGGGTACCGATCGCGCCGTTGAGCGCGTGGAGCCTACGGGGGTACTGCAGGTTCTTCACCACCCACCCGGAGGACACCGCCTGGCGCAGCGCCGAGGTGATGGCCTGCGGGCTGAAGCGTTCCTCGATCGCCAGCCGCGGCGCGAGGCCCTCTGTCTGCAGCGCGAGGTCCTCCCGCAGTTCCCGGTTGCGGCTCGCGGCCCGCGACAGGAGCTCGAAGGCCAGGTCCCGGACCGGTCCGCCGCCTCCGACGGTCTCCACCAGCGTCCAGTCCCGGACCGCCCGGCCCGCGATCGAGCGCGGCGCCATGGTCGACAGATCGCCGATGCCCGACGCGTTGAACTGCCGCTGCGGCGGCGCCAGTCCGGCGGTGCGCCTGCGGGTCCTGGCCGTCAGGCGGTCCTTCCCGGCGGTGTCCAGGGTGAACGCGGTCGGGGTGAGCAGCCGTACGTCCTGCTCGGCCAGGTCGAGCGCCTCGGTGTCCGCGGTCGAGGCGATGTGCACGGCGTCGGGTGCGTCCCGCCCCGGCATGCCCGGGGTGAGGGCACGTCTGGCGGTCCGCTCCCGTGTCGTCATGGTGACGTCCACGTCCAGGCGCAGGGCGCCGCCGAACGCACTGGTGTTCTCACCGCCGTTGGTGAGCACGTCGGAGCGTGTCCCCGGACCCGCCTGGTTGCGCCGGGTGCTCTGCCGGGTCCGCTCGCCGCGCACCGTGGCGGACAGCGCACCGGGGATCAGCCGGAACTGGCCGAGCGCCAGTCCGCCGATCGACCGTGAACTGGACCGCCCGCTCTGCGAGTTGCTGGTGACGCCGCTGTGGCTGCGCACCAGCCAGTCCTTCGTCTCCCCCTGGTAGCCCGTCTCGCGCAGGGCGCCGACGACCTTGATCTGCACGTCGTGCGCGTGCCACCGGCTCTTGCGCCGCATCCGGACCCGGATCCCGGAGGAGAGCAGCTGGTCCTTGTTGACCCGCAGGTTGGTCTCCGAGAGTACGGTGATCAGCTCGCGGTAGTTGCGCCGCTGCACCTCGCCCTCCTCGCGGCTCATCTCGGTCCCCGCCGCCGCGCCGAACGCGGGAAGATAGCCCGCGAGTCGCTGATCGGTGGCGAAGAGCCGCTCGATGCCGGAGAGCAGGGGAGCGATGTCCAGCTGGCTGATCGCCACACTCGACCCCATGGCCCCGAACGGCAGATGGCGCTCGTTGGCCGGACCGGCCGACGACCCGGCGCCGTCCCGTGAGTCGTCCCCCGGCCGCCGGTCGAGCTTCTTCCCGTCCGCGTCCGTTCCCGGCTCCCTGATCATGGGGCCCGCCGTGACGCCTTCGGGCAGTTCGAGGCCCAGCGAACGGGCCTCGTCGGCGCGCAGACTGACCCACACATCCATCGAGTGCCGGGCCGTGCGGGTCCCGGAGCGCACCTTCACGGCGGGGGAGAGCGGTCCGGTGCCCTCGACGCTGAACCGCACCTTGCCGAGGTAGAGCACCTTGTCGCCTCTGACCTCGGCGCCCTGACGGCTCGACACCGTCTGTTCGGCCACCGTGAACCGCGCTTTGCGCGCGCCGGCCGTGGGCATGACCGTCGCGCGCACCGCGGCGGCGTTGCCCAGCACGCCGAACCCCGCCGCCGGGCCCGCGCCGAAGGTCCCCCCTCGGCCCTTGGCCGCCGTGTGGGACACCGAGTGCTGTGCCTGCTGGTGCGTGCGCAGTTGGGTCTTGCCGGTCGTCCAGGCGGGCGACAGGGCGGTGAGGTCGGCGCGCATCCGGTAGGTACCCGTGGCACTGCCGTCCTTGGAGACGAGATCCTCCCCGATCACCCAGCCGCCCAGCAGCCGGGGCAGGTCCTCCAGGACGGTCGTGGCGGAGGTGGCGTCGTGGAGCCGGGCCCGCCCGGGCGCACCGCGGGAGGTCAGGGAGGGGTGCAGCACGGAGCGGACCGTGTCGAACAGGCCGCCGCCGCCCGGATGGGGGGCCGCGGCGTCGTCCAGGGCGACCGGGGCCAGCGAGTCCGCGAGCCGTACGCTGCGGGCGGTCCCTGCGCTGAGGGGGCGCGGCCGTGCGGGTGCCTCGGCGGTGACCGGCACCAGGTGTTCGGTGGGCACCCGCATCATGAGGGACCCGGCGCCGCTGAACGTCTGCGCCCGGCCGCCGCGCCCCTCGTCCTGGGCCTTGACCCGTACGCCGTAGCGCACCTGGCGCCGCATCTCGACGGACCCCTTGTCGCTGCGCAGCACCCGCGGTTCGGACATGGTCTTCTGCACACGGGAGTCGGTGGAGGACTGGAACGGCTGCGCGTTGGCCATGACCGCCCCGCCGAGCCAGACGCCCGGGACGACCGGCGCCAGCCCGAACGCCATGAAGTTGACACCCTTGCTGGACGAACCGCCCGAGGAGTGGCTCACCACGCCCGAGGTGTTGTGCTGGGTGTCCACCTTGGTGTTGGCGCCCTCGGCCATCCGCGCGTCCTGGGCGGCCTGCCGGGGGGCGACCTCGGTGCCGGTGCCGCCGTCGTGATCGTCGGCTCGCGCCTTTCCCTTCCCCTTGCCCATGGCGGCCTCCGACTCGGCCAGCAACGCGGCCATGACCTTGGCCTGTTGCGCGGCCGCGGCCTGAGCCTTCACGGCCTCGGGGGAGACGAAGGTCTCGGGCAGGTCGGTGCCGTCCCGGGAGATGGTGACGGTGACGTCGTACCAGCCCTTGCCCTCCGGGCCCTCGACGGCGAAGGAGCGGCCCTGGCCGTAGAACGTCTCCGGCCGACCGGCCAGTTCCTCGCCTATCTCGGCCACCGTCCCGTCGGACCGTCCGACGACCGTCCCGAGGGCGGTGGACACGAACTCGTGCCCGGTGAGCCCGTACGCCGTGGAGAGCCCCGCCGCCCGTAACTCCCGCAGGTACGGCGGCAGTCCGAGCGGCGGATGGGAGGAGCCGGCCCCGCTGCCGGTCGGCCGGGGGACCGGCCGACGCGTGCCCGCCCGACGGGGGCGCGTCGTGGTGGCGGCGCGCGGCCGGGCGTTCTCCGAGCCTTCCTCGGACTCCTCCACCGCCTCATCGACCGCGGGAAGCACCGTGGGCAGCCGGGTGGCGGCACTGCTCTCGGGCAGTTCCTCAAGGGTGGGCAGTACGGCAGGGGCGGTCCTCGGCGCACGTGTGGCGCCCGCCGCGCCCTCGGCGGCCGGGAGCCGTCCACGCAGTGCGCGCGCGGTCGCCGCGTTGCCCGCGTCCCGCTGCAGGGCCAGCAGCGCCTGCGGAGTCATCCCCGGGCCGGTCGTCGGCAACGCCGGGTGCGGCGCTGTGACCTCCGCGCCGTTCCTGGCGGCCGGGGCCGTGTCCCGGCCGACGGCTCCCCGGCCGTGGTCCCCGGCCCTGCCGTTCCCGCCCGATGCCTGCCGCTGCCTACGCACAGTGAGCCATTCCCGTCATGAGGACCGCCGTCCCGCCCCCATCGGATCCGTCCGCTGGGGAGCGTAACCACTGCGCCGGCCCCACAGGGAGCAAGATCATGGACTCGGGCATATGGACGCCCGCCGACCACCGAAGGGACCACGGCAGTACACCAGCGCTCCATCTTCCGCGGCCGTGCGCTCACTTCGAACACCGTTGAAGGGCATTGCCGCCGTGCTCACTCGGCGCCCACTGTGGCGGTGGTCGAAAGCGAAACACCACACACAGGGGGAATTCCTCATGCGCCGTATTCCGGCCGTCATCACCACGTGCGCCGCGACGCTCGCCTTCCTCGTCCCGGCGGGCCTTGCCGCCGCCGCACCTGCCGCGCCCGCGACACCCGCCGAGCAGGCGTACACCGTCGTGCCCTACGAGAACGTCAAGGTCCGCCAGCTGCCGAAGAAGGACAGCGCCGCCCTGGCCACCCTGACCGCCGGTCAGTCCTACACCGCGTACTGCTGGACCCACGGGCAGACCATCACGGACCACGGCTACACGAACGACATCTGGATCGGATTCGCCGACGGATTCAGCAGCGCCGTCTATTTCAAGGGCGACCAGTACGCGAATCTGCCGGCCTCCGCCCAGTGCTGAAGGCAGCGGAACTCACCGGAATTCACCGCGATCGTCCCTCCGTGCCAGGGAGTTCATCCATGAGCATCCGACGCAAGTCCGTCGCCGTCCTCGCCGGAGCCGTGCTCGGGTGCGGCCTGCTGAGCGCGGGAACCGCCTCGGCCTCGGCGCCGGCCGGCCTCACGCGGCAGGCCGCCTTCGAGACGTACACCGTCGTGCCCGGCGTCGACGCGCCGATCCGTTCCGGCCCGGGCAACGGCAACCCCGTGATCGGCAGGCTGCGGGCCGGGTACAGCTACTCCGCCTTCTGCTGGCTGTCCGGCGAGACGGTCGTCGACCACGGTTCCACCAGCCACATCTGGATCTATCTCTCCGACGGCCCCGGCATCGGCAACGGCTGGGTCAGCGCCCTGTACCTCCGCGGTGACGAGCGGGCCGATCTTCCGGCCTCGGCGCAGTGCTGACCCGCGGCTGAGGCGGGCGGACCAGTCAGCTGACTGAAGCCTCCTCGGGCCACCGCTTCGCACAATGGACGAGGCCCCGCCCGACCGCCTCGCCGAGCGAAGGATCAGCATGCACGTGGACGCCCATGACGACGAGATCTGGGCCGTACTCGAAGGTGAGATCACCTTCTTCGTCGGAGAGCAGCGCTACGACCTGGGCCCGGGCGACATCGCTTTCGGCCCGCGCGGCGTCCCGCGCCGCCATGTCGTGCGCAGCCCGGAATCCCGTCTGCTCGTGACCTCGGTGCCCACCGGGGTCGCGGAGTGGTTCACCCGCAACGGCACGCCGGTGGCCTTTGCCGGTGAACTGCCCGCGTCCCTCGGCCTGGACGCCGCTGTCGGCCTGGTGGGCGCCTACGACCTTCATGTCGTCGGCCCGCCGGCCACGGGCGAGTGACGCGGGCGCGCCGGGTCGAGGCAGGACGATCCGGCCGCCGCTGGGAGTCGAAGGTCAGCCCTGATGGGCCCGCAGCGCGGCGAGGGCCCGGTCCGCGTGGGCGCTCATCCGTAGTTCGCTGCGCACCACCTCCAGGACGGTGCGGTCCTGCGCGATGACGAAGGTGACCCGCTTCGTGGGTGCCAGGGAGAAGCCGCGCTTCACTCCGAACCGCTCGCGAACCGTGCCGTCGACATCGGACAGCAGCGGGTATCCGAGCGTGTGACGCCCGGCGAACTCCTGCTGCTTGTCGACCGCGTCGCCACTGATACCGACCGGCCGCCCGCCGGCGGCGGTGAACTCGGCGGCCAGATCGCGGAAGTGGCACGCCTCGGTGGTGCAGCCGGGGGAGAGGGCCGCGGGGTAGAAGAACAGCACGACCGGTCCCTCGCCGAGCAGCTCGGTCAGCTTGCGCTCCGTGCCGGTCTCGTCGGGCAGGGCGAATTCCTCGACCTTGTCGCCCACATCCACACCACGCGTCATGACTGACCCTTCCCACCATTGGCAACGCTGCGTGCCCACAGTACAAGGGGCACCTGCAAGGGGAGTCGCGCGATCGCCGCGGCCTTCTGCGGGGCGGGACGACGGCGCCAGTCCACGGCCATCTGGACGTTGGCGGGGAACACCCCGACGAAGAAGGCCGCGGCGGCCAGCGCGGCCACCCGGCGGGTACGGGGCACCGCCACCCCGGCGGCCAGCGCCAGTTCGGCGACACCGCTCGCGTACGTCCAGGTCCGGGGTGTCCCCGGCAGCGCCCGCGGAATGGTCGCGTCGAACTGCCGTGGCGACGCGAAGTGACCGACACCCGCGGTGGCCAGCAGGCCGGCGAGCAACAGGGCTGAGCGTTCCGACCGGGGCACGGTTCCTCCTCCAGGGGACTGCCGCAAGATATTACTGGAGGGTAAGTGTGGTGTGGGCGACGGGGTTCAGGAAGGGGGAGGGGTCCCTCCTGCCTGCCCCGGGCTGATGTCAGCGCGCGGCGCGCACGCCGTCAAGGGCCACCGTGAGGACCCGGTCGCGCTGGGTGTCGTCGAGGAAGTTCGTCGAGGTGATCCCGGCGACCATGCGCAGCAGGTCGTCAAAGCCCATGTCCGCGCGCGCCTCGCCGGCCTTCTGCGCCCGCTCGAACAGCGGGCCGCCCGCCTGGTACATCGAGTCCCGGCAGGTCAGGAAGATCTCCGACTCGTTGTCGAGCGCCTCACGGATGGCCCGTTTGGTCACGGTGTAGTCCACGAACCGCCGCAGCCACGAGGTCAGCGCCTCCCAGGGCTCCCGCTCGGCGAGTCCCAGGGCCGCCTGGCACAGGGTGTTCACCTCGTCCGCGTACACGCTCTCGAAGAGGTGGCGGCGGGTGGGGAAGTTCCGGTAGAGGGTGCCGATGCCCACGCCCGCGCGCCGGGCGATGTCCTCCAGGGACGCCTCCGCGCCGTGTTCCGCGAAGGCCTCGCGTGCGGCGGCCAGCAGAGCGTCGTAGTTGCGTGCGGCGTCTTTGCGGTGCGGGCGCCGGGACGCCACGATCCCGCCGATGGGGAACGGCTGAGCCGTCACTTGGTGCCTCCCGGCCGAGAAGAAGTTGAAGCGGAGGGTCACCTCCGTTATGGTGGAGGCATACCTCCACTTTAGCAGTCGGGGGTGCGTTCCCCGTGGTGTCGTGCGTCCGCACGCACCGTCGACGCGCTCGTACCCCCTGTGACCTCGAACGGGCCGTACGCAGCCCGCCTCCGCTCCTTGAGCGGCCGTTGCGCCTGCTCTGTTCCGTGTTCCGTTCTCTGATCCGTTCCGTTCCGTTCCGCTCCGTTCGGAGAGGCATTTCATGCCCACGAAGTCCACCCGCCTCACCTTCGCGGTCCTCGCGACCGGTGCGGGCGTGTTCTCCATGCTCCAGTCGCTGATCGCACCGGCCCTGCCGACCGTCCAGCACGCCCTGAACACCTCGCAGTCCACCGTGACCTGGGTGATGACGGCCTACCTGCTGTCCGCCTCGGTCTTCACCCCGATCCTCGGCCGGGTCGGCGACCTGATCGGCAAGAAGCGCACCCTCGTCGCCGTCCTCGTGACCGTGACGCTCGGCTGTCTGCTCGCCGCGCTCGCGCCGAACATCGGCGTCCTGATCGTCGCCCGGGTCGTCCAGGGCATAGGCGGTGCGCTGTTCCCGCTCTCCTTCGGCATCATCCGGGACGAGTTCACGGCGGCCGAGGTCGGCCCCAGCATCAGCAACCTGTCCGCCGTGATCGCCGCGGGCGGCGGCGTCGGACTGGTGGCGGCCGGTCCCATCGTGTCCGCGCTCGACTACCGCTGGCTGTTCTGGCTGCCCGTCGGCGTCGTCGCGGTCACCACACTGATCGCCCTGCGCTACGTCCCCGAATCCCCGAGCCGGGCCGAGGGACGCGTCAGTTGGCTCGGTGCCGTCCTGCTGTCGGGCTGGCTGGTCGCGCTGCTGCTTCCGCTCAGCCAGGCGGGCCAGTGGGGCTGGGGATCGGCCCGCGTGATCGGGCTGTTCGTCGCCGCCGTCCTGCTCTTCGCGCTGTGGCTGCTGGCCGAGGCGCGCTCCCGCACCCCGCTGATCGACCTGCGCGTCATGCGGCTGCCCGCGGTGTGGACCACCAACACCGCCGCGCTCCTGTTCGGCGCGGGCATGTACGCGATCTGGTCCTTCCTCCCCGGCTTCGTGCAGACCCCGAGCTCCGCCGGATACGGCTTCGGCGCCAGTGTCACCGCGGCCGGACTGCTCATGCTGCCGATGCTGCTCGCCATGTTCTGTTCGGGCGTGCTCAGTGGTCGGCTGGAGCCCGTCCTCGGAGCCAAGAAGCTGCTCACGACCGGTGCCGCGCTCGGTGCGGTCGCCTGCGGCTTCCTCGCCCTGTGGCACGACCAGCAGTGGCAAGTGGCCTTCGCCGCGGGCATCTTCGGCCTCGGCATCGGACTCGCCTTCGCCTCGATGGCCAACCTGATCGTCGGCAGCGTGCCGCCCGAGCAGACCGGCGCCGCGACCGGGATGAACGCCAACATCCGCACCATCGGCGGGTCCATCGGCGCGGCCGTGACCAGCGTTCTGGTGACCGGCCGGCTCCAGTCCTCGGGCCTTCCCTACGGCTCGGGATACACCCACGGCTTCACCCTGCTCGCCCTGCTCTGCCTGGCCGCGGCGCTGGCCGCCCTCCTCGTGCCGGTCCAGCGTGCCGGCCGGCTCTCCGCCTCGGCCCGCGCGGACGCCGACTCCGCGCGTACGGAACCGGAGGCGGCTGTCGCTCCCGGCGCGCGGAGCTGACCCGCTCCACGCTCGGCGTGACCATGCTCGGTGCGACCGCGTTGATGCGTGAAGGCGATGCGTGAAGTTTACGGATGAAGTTGATGGGTGAAGATGCTTGTCGGACAGGGTCATGGCTCCGAACGGGCGGCGCGTTCACCCGACTCGGTGAGCGGTACCACGGGTGCGTACCACCGGCGCACGCACCGCCGTTGCTCCGACATGGACAGCACTCACACGGCCCAGCGGCGCCGTCCGAAGCAGGGCCTCGCGGGCCGGCCCTACGCCGAGCTGACGGACGGGCGTCTGGGCCACCCGCCGATCTACGCCCAACTGGTCGCGGAGTGGCGGGCCAAGGGCCGGGTGGTTCCGGAGCACCGCGAGGTGGTCGCGGTGCTGTGGGCCTCCTTCGCCGCCTCCAGCCCCTTCGAGGGCGTGGCGTGGCCGGTCGACTCCAGGGCGGAGAGGCGGGAGGAGAAGACCGCTGGACCGGTACCCGCCGAATCCGGGACCGTGTCCGCCGTCCCCGTACCCGCCGTCCCCGTACCCCGTGGCCTGCTGGGCTGGTGAACTCCTGCGCGCGCTGCCGCGGAGTGCCGGTCACCCTCCGGGCGGGGGAGCCAGGACGGCGAGCGTCCCGTTGGCCCGCTGCAACGCCAGTTCCAGGGGGACCGCGGCATGCAGGGCTCCGGTCCCGTCGGGCGGAATGAGCCATTCCAGGAATCGCGCGGCGCGGTACGGAGGTGGTACGGCGACCCACGAGCCCTTGCCCGCGTGGCGGAGTCCGGAGCCGACCCAGCGGCTGGCCGGGTCCGGCGGCAGGAAGAAGCCCACTCTCCGGGACGCGGTGTCCACCAGGGTGGGGCCGGGGGCGCGCAGTGGGTCGTTCCACAGGATGTCCAGGGCGAGCAGCCCGAGTTGCTCGGGAACGCTGAGCACGTCCCAGAACCGCCCGGCCTCCATGAGCACGGTCCCCGACCCCTGATCCCACTCGCGCTTGCAGGCCCGGGGGTCCGAGGCGGCTGCCGCGAGCCACTCGACACCTTGCATCCACATCACATCCGGCATGACCAACTCCAGGACATTCGCAGACCGTCTGACCAGGCGTGGAGTGGCGCACTCAGATGCGGAAACCCGCACCTGGGCGCCGACCCGGCGTGTTCATGCTGGTAGATATTTCTATGTGGCGGAAGGGGTGGCGCGGTCTGGCGTTTTCGCCGAAACGTTCTTCTGGGGACGTCCGTTGCTCGGATTTCCGTCAGGTCCGTGAAGTGTCCGTCAACTTCGTGCCGCCAGAATGCCGAGCACGTTGGCCGCGACGACGGCACCGATGCCCGTCCACTCCGTCCAGTCCAGGCTCTGACCGAGGACGATCCACCCGACCAGACCGGCCAGGACGGGATTGACGCTCATGAAGAGGCCGAAGGCCGGGGCCGGGACGCGGCGCAGGGTGAACAGGTCCGCGAGGCACGGCACCGCGGAGGACAGCACACCGGCGGCCACGGCGCAGCCGACCGCCGCCGGCGTCGGAGGATGCCGGACCGCGACGGCGACGCCGACCGGCAGGAACAGTACGGCGGAGAGCCCGGCGGCGGCAGCGGACCCCGCCGCCCCGGGGACGCGGCGGCCGACGGTGCGGTTGAGCAGGATGTACGACGCCCAGCAGCCGGCGGCCAGCAGCGCGAGGCCCATTCCGAGGAAGTCGGCGGAGGGGCGCGGACGCATCAGCGTGACGACACCCGCGGCGGCGATCACCGCACAGCACGCGTCCAGGCGGCGGCGGGAGGCGGCCAGCGCGATGCTGAGCGGGCCCAGGAATTCGAGCGTCACCGCCAGCCCCAGGCCGATGCGGTCGATCGCCGTGTAGAGGGACAGGTTCATGGTCCCGAACACCAGCGCCAGCAGCACGACCGGCCACCACTGCCCCCAGGTGAACGTCCGCAGCCGGGGGCGGCCCACTGCCAGCAGGACGACCGCGGCGACGTACTGACGCACCGCGACCACACCGACGGGGCCGAGGACGGGGAAGGCCAGGGAGCCGATCGCGGCACCGGTCTGGTTGGACAGGCCACTGCCGACCATCGTGACCACGCCGGCCAGTCGCGTGCCGTCCGGCTTCGGGGCCGTGGGCGCCGGGGGAGTGCGACGCGCGGGTGCTGCCGGGCGTGCGGAGGGTGCGTGCATGTCTCGATGCTGGGAGGCCTGGACTCTTGCGCAAAATGCATCAGCCGATCCATCTATACGCTTGAGTCATGGATCCTTCAGCCGAGGACGCTTCCGGCAAGGGCGGCTCCGTCGAGGACGCTTTGGGCAAGGACGTATCCGTCTCGGACGCATCCGTCACGGATGCCGTCGTCAAGCACGCCTCCGTCGTGAATGTGGAGCTGCGGCAGTTGCGCTGTCTCGTCGCGATCGTCGACGAGGGCACCTTCACCGACGCCGCCATCGCGCTCGGGATCTCCCAGGCCGCCGTGTCGCGCACACTGGCCTCGCTCGAGCGCGTCCTCGGGGTGCGGCTGCTGCGGCGCACCTCCCGCGAGGTCACCCCGACGGCGACGGGACTGCGGGTGCTGGCGCATGCCCGGCGGGTACTCGGCGAGGTGGCCGACCTCGTCCAGGAGGCCACGTCGGGTCGCGCCTCGCTGCGGATCGGGTACGCCTGGTCCGCGCTCGGCCGTCACACCCTGGCCTTTCAGCGCGACTGGGCGCGGGTGCACCCCGAGACGGAACTGCGGCTCGTGCGTGTCAACTCCGCCACCGCCGGCCTCGCCGAGGGAGCCTGCGACGCGGCCGTGGTGCGCAGCCCCCTGGACGACCGGCGGTTCGACTCCGCGATCGTGGGGCTGGAACGGCGGCTGTGCGCCCTGGCCGCCGACGATCCGCTGGCCGGACGCCGCTCGGTGCGACTCGCCGACCTCGGCGGGCGCGTCCTGCTGATCGACCGCAGGACCGGCACCACCACCACGGAGCTGTTCCCGACCGACTCCCGCCCGGTGACCAGGGACACCCACGATGTCGACGAGTGGCTCACCGCGATCTCCACGGGGCGCTGTGTGGGCATGACGCCCGAGTCCACCGCGCACCAGTACCCGCGCCCCGGTGTCGTCTACCGGGCGGTGCGTGACGCCGAGCCCATCGCGGTGCGGCTCGCCTGGTGGCGGGACGACCCGCACCCCGCCGCCCCCGCCGCCATCGAACTCCTGACGGAGCTCTATCGCCGAGCCGTGTAGTCGACGTCGGGGCGCAACGGGTGCGCCGTGCTGCCCGCCGGTGTCACGCCGAGCCGCGCGCGATGATCCGCCCGCGCTCGGGGCTGAGCCCGGCGAGATCGAGGCCGAGCGCGGCGCGGGCGGCGAGGCGGCCGTGCACTTCGGCATCGATACGGACGGTGGTCAGCGGGGGTGTGACGAGGGCGCCGTATTCCGTGTCGTCGAAGCCGATCACGGCCAGGTCGTCGGGTGCGGCAAGTCCCAGGTCGTGCAGGGTGGTCAGGGTGCGCAGGGCGATGTCGTCGTCGAAGGCCGCGACCGCCGTCACGGTCCCGTGCGCGGCGAGGAAGGTCCTGACGGCGCTGGTGCCTGCCGTCCTCGGACGGGGCACGACGAAGGAGGTCAGCGGGGCGAGCCCCAGCGTGCTCACGGTCTCCCGGGCGAGGCGCAGCCGCACTTCCAGCAGCGGGGAGTCGTGGTCGGGCAACGCCATCGCGTGGTGCGCATGGCCGCGGTCGGCGAGATGTCGGATCTGCAGGGCGGCGTTCGAGATGCCGGATCTGCAGGGCGGCGTTCGTGGCGAACCCCGCACGCCAGTCGCCCGCCGCCCCGGGCTCGTGGCCGGTGAGATGCGAGGCGAACCGGAGCACGGCCCGGGGTGCGATCATGTCGAGGACCTGCTGCGTCGCGTGCGGCGCGCCATGGCCGTGCCGGACGAGCAGCACATGGTCGTGCGCGGCGAGTTCGTCGTCGAGGCCCCGGATGTAACTGCGCGAGTAGTTGCCCTCAAGGCCCCAGTCGACGTTGAGGACGACGATGCGGGAGGAGCCCTCGCGCAGCGCTCGCGCGATGCCGTGCGGTACGTACCCGAGGACGCGTGCGGCCTGGCGTACGCGTTCGCTCGTGGTCGGCGAGATGGTCTGGTGCGGATCGTTGTTGCGTACGAAGCTCACGGTCGCCCGCGAGACGCCGCTCGCCGCGGCGACGTCGCTCAGCGTCATGTGCCGCGCACCAGCCGTCATCACGCCCCCGATCGGTTCTGTCGCGGCGGTACCGGGGACCGGGGACGACCGCCAGCGCAGGTCGTACGGCCGCACGCCGAACGGTCCCGTGTCGCTGGCGCGACGCGGGACCGTTCGGAGAAGACCAGTCGTCTTTGGCGAGATGACGGGCCGTCAATCTTCAGATGTCAGTTGCGACCACTGAGGTCAGTGGCCGCCGCCGCCACCGCCGCCGCCGTGGCCGCCGCCACCGCCGCCGCCGTGGCCGCCGCCACCGCCGCCGCCGTGGCCGCCGCCACCGCCGCCGTGGCCGCCGCCACCGCCGCCGTGTCCGCCACCGCCGCCGCCGTGTCCGCCGCCACCGCCGCCGTGGTCTCCGCCGCCGCCGCCGTGGTCTCCGCCGCCGCCGTGGTCTCCGCCACCACCGTGGTCACCACCGCCGCCGTAGCCGCCGCCTCCGTGGCCTCCGCCGTCGTTCGAGCTGTAGGAGTAGCCGGAGGAGTGATCCGAGTGGGAACTGGCCGCGCTGGCGATGCCGGCTGTGCCGAACGCCAGGGCCAGAGCGGCGAACAGGCTGGCGACCAGCCGGAACGTCCTTGAAGTGATGATCCGCATGGTGCTTTCCCTTCCCGGGAGCGTAGACAGGTCCTTGCCCTGCACGGCCGCGGTGACGTCGGCACCAGTGAGGCACTGAGACGTTCGCGATGAGGGTCCGGTACATCGGCGTTGAATGTGACGGGAGTTGCCGTCCGCCGACTCACGCGCTGATCGCGCGGTATCGGGCCCACCTGGGCTGCTGAGCAGCGAACCCCGCGGCGGGGCGCCCGTCCGTCAGTTAACCGACGACCGGGTTGTCGTCGGTCGGGATGTAGTCGGTCGGGATGCTGAGATTGTTTGTCTTCTCGCCAGGCAAAACGTCTGTTTTCTGTTCAACCCGTACCCAACCTACGCATATCTGGACAATGAAGTCAAGCGCAGCGGGTGGGCCCCGGGAGTGCGGGATGTGGGTCATGGCGTCGCAGGCAACTCCCTTTACTTCTTTTTGGCGTTGGGCGACTGACGCCCGCCCAGATCGGGGCTGGTCGGGGCGGTCCCGGCCGCCGCCTTCGGCCTGCGCGGCGCGCGGCGTGCGCTCGGCCCGATCCGCTGAAGGAAGCGGAGGCGACGTCGAGTTGGCATTCGCCGCGGCGGATCCTCGACGGTTCTGTCCTCGGGCCGCCGACGTGCTCGGCGTCCGTTGAGTGGGCGTCGCGCCCTTGCCCGGCCCGGGAGATGGGGCAGTGGCGTCGCCCTGTGCGGAGATCGACACCTGCCTGGCCGGGCGACTGTCACCGCCGACTGGCCGTGGGACGCTCGGGGCTGGTCGGAGCCCTGTGGCGGCGGATGGTCAGACCGTCGACAGGACGTGTCGGCAACATAGAGAACAAAATTGTTGACAATCTTGTTGGACTGGATTTAGGTTCGACAGGCACTCACTCAGGGAGGGCGCGATGCCGAAGGAAGCCCGTCCAGGCACCGGCGAGCAGGCCAAGCAGCACGCACTGGTGCATCTGCGGCAGGCGATTCTGCACGGCGACATGGCACCGGCTCAGCGGCTGGTGGAGAACGAACTCGCCGAGCAGTTCGGTGTCACGCGGGCCAGCGTCCGGGCGGCGCTGATCGAGCTGGAGTCGGAGGGACTGGTCGAGCGGATCCGCAACCGCGGCTCGCGGGTGCGGGTGGTGACGGTCGAGGAAGCGGTGGCCATCACCGAGTGCCGGATGGTCCTGGAGGGCCTCTGCGCGGCCAAGGCGGCCGTCGAGGCGAGCGAGGACCAGCTGGACCAGCTGACCGACCTGGGCACGGCGATGTCCAAGGCGGTCGCGGGCGGCGAGCCGCTGGTCTACTCCCGGCTCAACCACGAACTGCACGACCGGATCAGGGAGTTCTCCGGCCAGCAGGTCGCCGTGGGGCTGCTGGAGCGGCTCAACGGGCAGCTGGTGCGCCACCGTTTCCAGCTCGCGCTGAGACCGGGGCGCCCCCAACAGTCACTGAGTGAGCACCTGGCCATGATCGAGTCGATCAGGGCCCGGGACCCGCGGGCGGCCGAAGCGGCCGTCCGTACCCACCTCGCGGGAGTCATCGACGCGCTGCGCCAATGACGTCGCGGAGGTGGGGCATCCGGCCTGTCCACCAAGGAGATGTGAGCAATGACGCACGGCAAGGCGCCCACCACCCCACGATCGACACTTGTCATCACCGCGCATGCCGGGGACTTCGTCTGGCGGGCCGGGGGAGCCATCGCCCTGGCCGCCTCCCGTGGAGAGAAGGTGACCATCGCGTGCCTCACCTACGGGGAGCGCGGTGAGTCCGCCAAAGCCTGGCGCGAGGGCAAGTCGCTGGAGGAGATCAAGGAGATCCGCCGTGCCGAGGCCGAGGCGGCGGCCTCGACCCTGGGCGCCAGGGTGCGCTTCCTCGACGCCGGCGACTACCCCCTGCTCGTCACTCAGGAGCTGACCGACCAGCTCGTACGCATCTACCGCGACACCCAGCCCGACGTGGTCCTGACCCACCCCCTGGACGATCCCTACAACGGTGACCACCCGGCGGCCGCCCGCATGGCCCTGGACGCCCGCGTCCTCGCCCAGGCCATCGGCTATCCCTCCGAGGGCGAGATCATCGGAGCCCCGCCGGTGTTCTTCTTCGAGCCGCACCAACCGGAGATGTGCGGCTTCCGGCCCGAGGTCCTCCTCGACATCACCCCGGTCTGGGAGACCAAGCGCAAGGCCATGGAGTGCCTCGCCGCCCAGCAGCACCTGTGGGACTACTACACCGACCTGGGCAAGCGGCGCGGCGTACAGCTCAAGCGCAACGCGGGCCCCAACCTCGGCCTGCCCCACGCCACCTACGGCGAGGCCTACATGCGTCCCTACCCGCAGGTCACGGAGGAACTGGCATGAGCGGCCTGATCGTCACCAACCCGCCGCGCGCCCATGCCGAGGACGTCGAGGCACTCGGCGGCTACGGGGTGGCCACCGTCCACGAGGGCATGGGCCGAACCGGCAGTCTCGGTCCCGGGTTCCGGCCCGTCCAGCAGGACGTGCGCATCGCGGGCACCGCGGTCACCGCGCTGTGCTGGCCCGGCGACAACCTCATGATCCACGCGGCGGTCGAGCAGTGCCGCGAGGGCGACATCCTCGTCGTGACCACCACCTCGCCCTCCACCGACGGCATGTTCGGCGACCTCTTCGCCACCGCCCTCCAGTACCGCGGGGTGCGCGGTCTGATCATCGACGCCGGGGTGCGCGACACCGCCGACCTGCGTGCCATGGGCTTCCCTGTCTGGTCGAGGGCCGTCTGCGCCCAGGGCACGGTCAAGGCCACGGCCGGCTCGGTGAACGTACCCGTCGTGCTCGGCGGCCAGGTCGTCCGCCCCGGTGACGTCATCGTCGCCGACGACGACGGCGTGGTCTGCGTACCCCGTGAGCGGGCCGGTACGGCCGTCAAGGCGGCCGAGGCGCGCACCGCCAAGGAGGATGCCTCCCGGGCCGCCTTCGCGCAGGGCCAGTTGGGCCTGGACCGCTACGGCCTGCGCGAGACCCTCGTACGGCTCGGGGTGCGGTACCAGGCCTACGACGAGTACGAACACAACGGTTCCCCGTCATGAGCACCGGCGAGGAGCTGCGCTGCATGCTCATGCGCGGCGGGACCTCGAAGGGCGCCTACTTCCTGGCCGAGGACCTGCCGGCCGACGCCGGGGCGCGCGACGACCTGCTGCTGCGGGTCATGGGCAGCCCCGACCCCCGGCAGATCGACGGACTCGGCGGAGCGCACCCGCTCACCAGCAAGGTCGCGGTGGTCTCCCGCTCCCAGAGCCCTGACGCGGAGGTCGACTACCTCTTCCTCCAGGTGGGAGTGGACCGGGCCGAGGTCTCCGACCGGCAGAACTGCGGCAACCTCCTTGCGGGGGTCGGCCCGTTCGCCGTCGAACGCGGTCTGGTCGCCGCCCGGGACGGGCACACCTCGGTACGGATCCGGATGGTCAACAGCGGTGACCACGCCACCGCCACCTTCCCCACGCCGGACCGGCGTGTCTCCTACGCGGGGCCGGCCGAGATCTCGGGCGTGCCGGGCACCGCCGCACCCGTGGTGATCGAGTTCGAGCGGGGCAGCAACCCCCTGCTGCCCACCGGGCACGCCCGGGACATCGTCGCGGACACGCCGGTGACCTGTGTGGACAACGGCATGCCGACCGTGCTGATCGCCGCCGCCTCCCTGCAGGTCACCGGCTACGAAAGGCCGCGGGACCTGGAGGAGGACCTGACCCTGCACGACCGGCTCCAGCGGATCCGCCTGGAGGCGGGCCTGCTGATGGGCCTGGGTGACGTCAGCGAGACGACCGTGCCCAAGCTCAGCCTGCTGGCACCGCCCACGAACGGCGGCGCGGTCATGACCCGCACGTTCATCCCGGTCCGCTGCCACACCGCCATCGGCGTCCTGGGTGCCGCCAGTGTCGCCGCCGGGCTGCGCCTCCACGGCGGCGTCGGCCAGGACGTCGCCCGTCTGCCGGAGAACGGCGGACGGCTGCGCATCGAGCATCCCACCGGATTCCTCGACATCGAGAGCGAGATCGACGACGGCATGTCGGGGGTCGCCCCCGTGGCCCGCCGTACCGCCGTCGTCCGCACCGCACGCAAGATCTTCGACGGTACGGTCTTCCCCCGGCCGGCCGGAGCCGCACTTCACCCTTAAGGAGGCCCGCATGGCCCCGCCCCTCGGCGACATCGCCCACCTCGGGCACGTCGAACTGCTCACCCCGGACCTGGACGGAAGTCTGCGGTTCTTCACCGACTACCTCGGTCTGACGGTCAACGGCCGCAGCGGTGACTCGGTCTATCTGCGGACCTGGGACGACTACGAGCACCACAGCCTCGTCCTCACCGCGCACCAGACCTCAGGTCTGCGCCGCACGGCCCTGCGCGCCTCCAGCGAGGAGGCCCTGCAGCGGAGGGTCAAGGAACTGGAGGCCGCCGGTCACCGGGGCCGGTGGACCGAGGACGAGCCGGGCCTCGGCCCGCTGTACGTCACCGCCGACCCCGACGGCCACGAACTGGCCCTGTACTGGGAGTCCGAGTGGTACCAGGCCCCGGACGAGCTGAAGCCGGGGCTGAAGAACCAGCCCCAGGCCAAGCCCGGTCACGGGGTGGGCGTACGCCGCCTGGACCATGTGAACTACCTGGCCGCCGATGTCGCCGCCAACGCCGACTTCCACCAGCACCTCCTGGGCGCCCGGCCGACCGAGCAGATCCAGCTCGACGGCGGCCGGATCGCCGCGAAGTGGCTGACGTTCACGAACAAGTCCTACGACGTCGTCTACACCGAGGACTGGACGGGCTCGTGCGGGCGGCTGCACCACATCGCGTTCGCCACCGACACCCGCGAGGACATTCTGCGCGCCGCCGACCTCGCCCTCGACACCGGTGTGTTCATCGAGACGGGCCCGCACAAGCACGCCATCCAGCAGACGTTCTTCCTCTACGTCTACGAGCCGGGCGGCAACCGCATCGAGTTGTGCAACCCGCTCACCCGTCTCGTACTGGCCCCCGACTGGCCCCTGATCACGTGGACCCAGGCCGAGCGTGCCAAGGGGCAGGCGTGGGGTCTGAAGACCATCGAGTCCTTCCACACCCATGGCACACCGCCGCTGGACCCGGCCGCGGACCACTGAGAAGCCGCGGACCACTGAGAACAAGTCAGCGAAACAGGCAGGGCGGCACACGGCTGTGTGCCGCCCATGGCCGTTTCACCTGCTGTTTCTCTCCTGATGTAGCCTCTCGGAACCGCCGGCTGGATTGTTCCTGAGATTGTTGACAAAAGCGTTGACACTTCGGGAACGGGAACCCTAGCGTCGTGCGCACCATCGGGTCAGGCCGCTCGAGCCGCACCGACCCGCCTCACTCATCCCCTCCAGGGACACTGCTCCCGGACGAGAGGAAACAATGATGTCTCCCTCCCCAGACCTGCGCGCCCGCGGGACCGGACTGGCCACGCTGGTCGTCGGCCTGTGCTGGCTGGTCGTGCTCTTCGACGGCCTCGACATGTTCGTCTACGGCTCCGTGCTGCCCAACATGCTCGCCGAGCACGCCCTGGGGCTCCAGCCGTCCCAGGCCGGCGACCTGGGCAGTTACGCCACCTTCGGCATGCTGATCGGCGCGCTGTCCGCGGGTACGGTCACCGACTGGATCGGCCGCAAGAAGGTGATCATCACCTGCACGGCGGTCTTCTCGCTCGCGTCCGCCCTCTGCGCCGTCGCCCCCAGCCTCGGTGTCTTCGGACTCGGCCGGTTCATCGCGGGTCTCGGACTCGGCGGTCTGCTCCCCACCACGATCACGATGGTCGCCGAGTACGCCCCGCGAGGCCGCCGTGCGCTGATAGTCGGCACGCTGATGACCGCCCACCAGGCCGGCGGCATCCTGGCGGGCTTCGTCGGACTGTGGACCACCGGCACCGGCCAGTGGCGCGTCGCCTACGGGATCTGCGTGGTCCCGCTGCTCATCGGCGTCCCGCTGATCGCCAGGTACCTCCCCGAGTCCCTGAACTTCCTGATCGCCAAGGGACGCACAGGGGAAGCCCGCGAGCTCGCCGAGCGCTACGACGTCGAACTCCCCGGCGTCGCAGCGGAGCGCCCCGCGGCCGGGGACCGCTGGAGCGCCGTGGGCGCCCTGTTCCGCGGCGGCCTGTGGCGCACCACGCTGCTGTTCTGGCTGGCCTCGTTCTGCGGCCTGCTGCTCGTCTACGGCGTCAGCAACTGGCTGCCCACCATGATGCGTGGCGCGGGCTACGAGCTCGGCTCCTCGCTGTCCTTCGTCATCGTCATCAACCTCGGCGGCATCGCGGGCATGCTGATCGCCGGCCGGTTCTCCGACCACTTCGGCGGCGCGCGCGTCGCCACCGTCTGGTTCGCGGCCACCGCCCTCGGCGTCTATCTGCTCGGCATCCACATGGCGCTGCCGCTCACCTACGTCGTGGTCTTCCTGACCGGCCTGTTCCTCTTCAGTGCCCAGGCCATGATCTACGCGACGGTCGCCGGCCGCTCCAGCGACGACAACCGCGCCACCGCCGTGGGCTGGGTCTCCGGCATCGGCCGCTTCGGCGCCGTGTTCGGACCGTGGCTCGGCGGGCAACTCGTCGCGGCCAAGTCCGAGAGCTGGGGCTTCACGGCGTTCGCCATCGCCGCCGTGCTCGCCACGGTCTTCGTCGCCCTCACCGGCCTGCGCGGCCCCCGGCGGACCCCGCAGCCCGACGCCGCCCAGCAGCTGACCACCACCGGCTGACCGCGACGACATGCCTGAGGCCGGGACCTGGCGGGCCCGGCCTCAGGCATGTCCGGATCAGATACGACCAGTGACACCCATGGCCCTCTTCAGCCCATCTGGTCCTGTGCCGAGAGGTGTTCGACCGTCAATCGCACGGCTTCCCCGTACGTGCCGGAGACACGCCGGAAAGAGAAGGCAGGTATCGGCCCCATGAGGCTCCCCGTTCTCATCGATGAGGAAATGAATCCCCGCCAGCAGGAACTGGCCGCCCGCATCGCCGGCAGTGCCGCCCTGAGTGTGCGGCGCGCCGAGAAGGGGGTACCCGTGACGGCGAAGGTGTGGCGTGAACTGACGCAGAATGCTGACAAGTTGGGCATCACGCCACCCGAGGCCCGCTCGCAGGGCTGACAGTCACCTCCATGGAGAGGGGGATGGAGGAGCGGGTGGTCGGGGCGTCCGACGTGCGGCGGGCGCCTCGTCCGTCCCGGGCCCGCCCGCTCGACCGCCTCCGGCCCGCCTGGCCCATCCCGGCGTGCGGCGCCGCTCAACCAGCCTCGCGGGCCTCGGGGTTGACGGCCCGCCGTACATGACGGGCGATCACGGTGTAGGTCTCCAGGGCCTTCTTGTCGTCCTTGCCGTCGTACCCGTGATCGACCCCGAGCACGTCGTGATGCTCGACGAGGGCGTCCGCCCGCTGAAGACGTTCGGCGTAGCGCACGGCTTCCGCCCTGAGAAGGTCGTACTCCGCCGTGACGACCAGAGCCGGGGCGATGCCCTTGAGGTCGGCGGTGTCGGCCGCGCCCGCGGGGGACACCAGCCGGTCGGCGCGCACGCGCGGGTCGGGGACGTACGAGCTGTCGAAGATCTCTCCCATCCAGGGGCGCAGCACCGGCTTGGCGATGGCGGCGCGCTTGTCCCGGGCGCTCGTCGCGAGGTCCAGCGGCGGGTAGTGCAGGACCTGCAGGGCGATACCTGGCCCGCCCTCCTCGAGTGCCTGGCGGGCGACGGCCGCGGCGAGACCGCCTCCGGCGCTCTGTCCGCCCACGGACAGGCGGCTGCCGTCCCAGCCGTGCTCGACGCCGTGCTCGGCGATCCACCGGACGACCTCGAAGGCCTGCCGGGGCGGGGCGGGGAACGGGTGCTGCGGGGCCACGACGTAGTCGACGTTGACCACGGCCACCCCCGCCTCGGCGGCGAGGAAGCGGCAGAGCGGATCGTCGATCTCCGTCAGCGGCAACACGTACCCGCCACCGTGGAAGTTGACGTGAACCGGCGGCGGCGGACTTTCGGACGTCGGCAGGTACACCACGACCCGGGCCGGAGCGACCGAGGTCGGGACCGTCAACTCGCTTACGGAGCGCGAGAACTCGGGGAAGCGGCCGTGCGAGGCCGCCGCCGAACCACGGCCGCTCGGGCGCCGGTCGGCCGCCACGGCGAGGCGCTGTATCGACTGGGCGGCGAAGGAGGCCACTGCGGGCCGGGCAAGGAGAGACATACGGTTCCGATCGTCGAGCCGTGTCTGCCAATCGACAGTATTCCTGGTAATCGATGGGGTGACGCCAGCACGGGCACCCGAGCCTTCCTGGGTCTCTCGGGCGCTTGCCGCGGCGGCGTGCACGCTGCTTGCGGATGTACGTGACATGGTCGGCGTGGCCGACCGCCACCGCGCCATGGGAGGCCGTGACGTACGGGGTCCGGCTGTCACCGGCGGCGCCGAAGCCCGCCGTGTGCAGCAGTCTTCCGACGCACGCGCCGCGGCTACGGCGCCGTGGACGTGAGGAGCCGGGGCGGTCAGTTCTGGACCGGCCCCGGCTTCGGAGGGTCCACGCGCACACCTCCGTTGACCACACCGGCGACAACCGATCCGTTGGTGGCCTTCATGGTGACGCCGCCGGTGACCGCGAACCCACCGGTGCCGGCCGAGGCGCCGGAGCCGGAGGTGTGCTGCCGGACATGCTCGACCAGGGAACGCAGCGCCCTGACGGCCTCGTCCCTTCACCTCTTCCCGCTGTCCAGTTGGGTGACGGACCTTCAGCACGCCGCTCTCCGCCGGCGGCCGTTGACAAAGCGGAGCGTCGCTCCGTATCTTAAGCGGAACGACGCTCCGTTTGATGCGGAGCCGATGCCGGATGCCCCTGACGGGGCCTGACCGCCTCACCCGCCGTCAGCCGAATGAGACCGGCAGCAGAGGTCATGGAAGGGAAATACGCATCATGAGTGAATCGACGTACCCGGCCCACACGTTCGTTCCGCCCACACCAGTGCTCTCGGTCAGTCCCGTAGTGCTGCCGGCCCCCGGCCGGGCCGTGGATCTGGAGGTGCGCGTCTCCGCGCCCGTGACCGGGAGCGACCTGCCGGTCATCCTCCTCTCGCACGGCCAGGGGTACTCCAACCACCTCTCCTCGCTGAACGGCTACGCCCCCCTCGCCAACTTCTGGGCGGCGCACGGCTTCGTCGTGATCCAGCCCACCCACCTGAGCTCGAGGACGCTGAGCCTGGATCCCGCTGTCCTCGGAGGGCCGATGCACTGGCGCTCACGGGCCGAGGACATGACGCGCATCCTCGACCAGTTCGACGTGATCGAGGCCGCCGTGCCGCAGCTCCTCGGGCGCCTGGACCACGACAAGGTCGCCGTGGCCGGGCACTCGATGGGCGGGCACACCGCAAGCCTGCTGCTCGGCGCCCGGCTCACCGATCCGGACGACGGAACGGAAGTGAACCTGGCCGAGCCCCGGATCAAGGCGGGTGTACTGCTTGCCGCGCCCGGCAGGGGCGGCGATGCCCTCACCGAGTTCGTGACCGAGAACTATTCGTTCTTCTCGACCATGGACTTCTCCGAGATGACGACACCCACGCTCGTGGTCGCCGGCGACAAGGACGCCTCCACCCACCTGACGGTTCGGGGCCCGGACTGGCACGCCGATCCGTACTTCCTCTCCCCGGGCCCCAAGTCCCTGCTCACCCTGTTCGACGCGGAGCACGGGCTCGGCGGGGTTTCCGGATACGACGTCGCCGAGACCACGGACGAGAACCCCGGCCGAGTGTCCGCGGTCCAGCGGCTCACCTGGGCCTACCTCCGCACAGCGCTCCACCCCGGGGATTCCGCTTGGCAGGCGGCGCGTGACGCGCTGACGGCCGACGCCGACCCGCTCGGACGAGTCGAATCCAAGTAAGCCGAATACAAGCAATCCGAGTCATCCGAGTCATCCGAGTAAAGGGTGCGAGGCGGTCCCGGGCGGCCACCAAGGGTCAGCAGTACGGGGGCTGGTTGGTGAGGGAAGCCGCTACTCGCATCCACACTCCGAAGAGCCGGTAGAGGCTGGGCAGAGTGCCCTGCGCCTGGACGGTCCGCGTGTCCGGCGAGGTGACCCCTGGAATTCCCAGGAGGGTGGAGGCCACTGAAGCCGACTGCCAGCGGACGGTGAGCGTGGACGGGCCCAACGGGACCACTGCGGCCGGTCGTTGCGCCGACAGACTGGAGGCGACCGCCTCCTCGATCGCGGCACGTGCTTCCTCGGCAGGTCGCAGATCCGCCGCGAATCTGTCCCGCGCATTCTTCACGGCCACGGTGGTGACGGAGGCGTCCCATTCGGCCATCTCCGCGCAGGCGCAGTCGTCACCGGTGAGGACCGCCACCGGAACGCCGATGGCCTCCGCGGTGGCGTGGGCCAGGCCGATCTCGCCCACCGGCCGGCCGTCCAGCCAGATGTCTTCGATCTCGTGGCCCATGAAGCTGTGGCTCAGCACCCCGAGCGCGCCGGCCCGCGAGTGATAGCCGACGCAGACCATGGCATCGTGCTCGGGCGCGAGACCTTCGAGCATGAGCATGTGCTTGGGCTTGCCGCGGATGAGGCGGGCCGCCGGGTGCAGGGCTTCCGGAAGGATGTTGCGCATCGGTCCGTGAGCATCGTTGACGGTGATGTCGGTGGCGCCGGCTGCGAGGGCACCCCGGATCGCGGCGTTGACGTCCTCCGCCATCATCAACCGTCCACGCTCGTAGTCCCGGCCGCCGGGCTGCACGTCGTCGGCGTCGACGAGCCCCGTGACGCCCTCCATGTCCGCGCTGATGTAGATCCGCACTGCGCACACTCCTCAAGTTTGACCGCTGAGGAGACGACTGCCCCTCCTCCTCCGGTTCCGCTGGGCGCGGTTCGAGCGGGGTCTGTGGAGTGACCTGCCTCACATGCTGTCACGGCGATCGATTCCGCGGTGTCTTGAGGCCGAACCCCCGGAAACGAAGGAGACACCATGACGGAGAACACCGAAGTGGTCGTGATCGGCGGCGGATACGCCGGCGTCATGGCGGCCAATCGCCTGACACAGCGCGACGACGTGACAGTGACTCTGATCAACCCGCGCCCGACCTTCGTCGAGCGGATCCGCCTGCACCAACTGGTGGGCGGGTCCCACGACGCGGTCGTCGACTACCGAAAGGTCCTGAGCGAGTGCGTCCGGCTGGTGGTCGACACCGTGACCCGGATCGACGCGGCCGAGCGCAGCGTGACACTGGCGACCGGCGGCACGGTCGGCTACGACTATCTGGTCTACGCGGTGGGCAGTGGCAGTTCCGACCCGCAGGTGCCCGGGGCGGCCGAGTTCGCCTACCCGATCGCCGGCCTGGAGGAGGCCCGGCGGCTGCGGCCGGTCGTCGACGCCGCGCCCACAACGGCCACGGTGACCGTCGTCGGAGCCGGTGCGACCGGCATCGAGACCGCCGCCGAACTGGCGGAGGAGGGCCGCACCGTGACCCTGGTCTGCGGCGGGGTGCTCGGCCCTGCCCTGCACCCTCGGGGACGGCGCTCGGTCGCCAGGCGGCTGGCCGCACTCGGTGTGACCGTGCTCGAAGGCCCCGACGCGAAGGTGACGGCGGTGACTCGTCATGCCGTACGGCTCAGTGGCGGCCGCGAGCTGCCGAGCGAGGTGACGATCTGGACCACCGGATTCGGTGTGCCGGACCTGGCCGCGCGCAGCGGACTGAGCACCGACGCCTTGGGCCGCCTGCTCACGGACGAGACCTTGACGAGCGTGGACGACGTGCGCATCGTCGCGGCCGGGGACTCGGCGGCACCGTCGGACCTGCCGTTCCGGATGAGCTGCCAGGCCGCGGTTCAGCTGGGCCCGCAGGCCGCCGAGACAGTGCTCAGCCGGCTCGCGGGAGAGCAGCCCGCGGCCATCGAGGTCGGGTTCGTCAGTCAGTGCATCAGTCTGGGCCGTCGCGCCGGCGTCTTTCAGCTCACGGGCAGGGATGACACCGCGAAAGGGTTCTCCCTCGGAGGCCGCCCAGGCGCGAAGATCAAGGAGCTCATCTGCAAGGGCATCCCCTGGCAACTGGCATACGAGGCACGCAAGCCCGGTGCGCGCACCTGGTGGGCCAAGGACGCCAAGCGCCGGCAACTGCTGCAGACCAAGCGCGGCGCGGCGCCGGCCACCGCCGAACGGGCGGCGTAGCCAGGCACTCGTAGGGCGTCGCCTCGAGCCCGGGACGCCTGATCACCACTCAACAAATCCACGGGTATGGACGATCACACATGAGAAGGATCTTGCTGTGGATGCACGCTTGAAGGACTTCGGCGACCGGCGCCGGCCGCGAAGGGGAGGGGGCGAGATATGAGTGACCACGTCACCGACACGGCGACCGAGACGTTCGTCGCCCACCGCAACCTGCTCTTCACCGTGGCATACGAGATGCTCGGATCGGCCGTCGACGCCGAAGACGTCCTCCAGGAGACCTGGTTGCGGTGGGTCAAGGTCGACTTGGGGCAGGTACGCGATCCGCGCGCCTACCTGGTCCGGATCACAACCCGGCAGTCGCTCAACCGGCTGCGCACGATGAGTCGCCGCAAGGAGGTGTACGTCGGCCCCTGGCTGCCCGAGCCGCTGCTCACCACGCCGGACGTGGCCGAGGACGTCGAACTCGCCGAGAGTGTGTCGATGGCGATGATGCTCGTCCTGGAGACGCTGTCGCCGACCGAGCGCGCGGTCTTCGTACTGCGCGAGGTCTTCGACGTCAGCTACGACGAGATCGCGGCCGCCGTCGGCAAGACCCCCGCGGCCGTCCGCCAGATCGCACATCGCGCACGCCGGCACGTCGATGCCCGCCGCCCCCGCGAGGTGGTCCCCTCGGGCAGGATCCGGGCGGCTCTGGAGTCGTTCCAGCGTGCGTTCGAATCCAGGGACTTGCAGGGCCTCATGGACGTGCTCGCCCCCGAGGTCGTCCTCGTGAGCGACGGCGGCGGCGTCAAGCGGGCCGCGCCGCGGCCGATCAGCGGTGCCGAGAAGGTGGTCCGCTTCATTGTCGGCGGGACCGGCAAGGCCGAAGGCAGGCTCACCAGTGACCCCACCGTGGTCAATGGCAACCCGGCACTCGTCCTACGCCTGGACGGCGAGGTCGACGGCATCATGGCGATCCGTGTCGAGAACGCCCGCATCACCGGCCTCTACTACGTCCGCAACCCGGAGAAGCTGACCCGCGTCGCATCCGAGACCCCGCTCACCCTGCGATGAAGACCGGTGGTGGAACGGCCCCTCCCGGGTATCAAGTGCCGTGTCCGGCGCGGGGTGTGCCGCGGGCAGTTCCAGGCTCGCCGGGGACCCGCCGAGCAGGGCGGCCGCCTGGTCGAAGGGGGAGACCCTGAGAGAGAGGGGGGCCGGCCTTCGGCGTGGTCGGTGCGTGCCGGGTCAGCCGTTGACCCAGCCCGGGATCGTCGGCAGCACGCTCTCGGCGACGCTGAGCAGTGCCGCATCGTCGGGCACGACGGAGTCCTGGCGCCAGATGGCGATCTCGTAGGAGCCGCCGCCGTCCTTCGAGTCCTGGGCGACCAGCAGGCTGCGGGCGATGCCGCCAGGGCCGGTGTCGGTCTTGCCGTCGCCGCTGAAGGTGATGGCGATGGTCCGGTCCGAGTAGAGGACTGCCGGGTGTCCCAGGACCGTTCTCTTCTGCGCGGTGTTGAGGAGATCGGCCATCTGGGCGACCGGGAGATGGTCGTAGGACGCCGAGATCTTCACCGAGTAGGTCTTCAGCGTGACAGTGGCCTCGGGGGTGGCGATCGCGGTGCCGCCGGCGAGCTTGACCGAGCTCTCGTTGCCTCCGGCCGTCTCCGCCTGCTCTGCCGGGGTTCCGAGGAGCGCCGGCAGGTCAGAGCGGTTCAGCGCCGTGCACAGCTGGGCTCCGGAGACGTGCCTCGACGACCCGGTGTCCTTCGTGGCCTTCGAGGAGGAGCAGGTGGCCGGGCCCCTGTCACCGGAGTTCTGCTCGGAGACCCCCTGCAGTACCAACAGTCCGGCCCCCAGTCCGCCGACCACCACCACCGCCGCGATGGCCTGGGCCCATGCGTTCGGGCCCTGCTTGGCTTCGGCGAAATCCTCGGTCATGTCCCCCCTTGTTGGTCCGCGCCCGACGCGCGCTGGGGGAGCTTAACCGGTGATCGCGATGCTGGTCCCGAACATTTGTCCGCCGCGCATGCCGGGCCCGACCGGGGCCTGGTCGTGCCCGACAAAGCGCCCGTGCGACTCCGGCCACGGACATCAAGCCGGTCCGTGAAGGCCCTTGCCGTGGAGCGACGGGAAACGCGTGCGGTGACTCACGCGGCGATGACGGCGGCACCCACGCGGCCCCCGTCGACGTCCACCACCGATCCGTGCACGAAGGAGGCCTCGTCACCGGCCAGCCAGACGGCGGCGCGCGCGATGGCGTCCGGGCTGCCGACTTCGCCGGCCGGTGTCCCCTTCATCATGATCTCGCCGGGGTGCGCTTCGCTCCCTTCCGCGGTGCGGGGGAGGATCACGCCCGGCGAGATGGCGTTCACCCGTACTCCCTGCGGTCCGAACTCCGCGGCCCATGCCCGGGTGAGGGTCTCCATGGCCCCCTTGGTGGAGCTGTAGAGCGCGCCGACCGGAATACCCAGGCGCGCGACCCATGACCCGAGGTTGATGATGCTGCCCCCTCCGGCCTCCGCCATGGCCGGTGCGACGGCGGCGGTCAGGAAGAACGGTGCCTTGACGTTCACCGCGTAGACCCGGTCGAACGTCTCCTCGTCCGTGGCGGTGGTCACGCCACCCGGGTAGATACCGGCGTTGTTGACCAGGATGTCGATGCGCCCGCCGAGGGACCTGCGCGCCCGCTCGGCCAGGTCCCGGGAGGCCCCGGCACTGCCGTCCAGATCCGCCACGAGGAAATCGGCCCGTCCGTCGGCGGCGCGGATACCTTCGACGACCCGGGCCGCCCGCTCCCGATCGCGCCCCGACACGATGACATGGGCCCCCTCCGCGGCGAACGCCTCGGCGATCGCCTGCCCGATGTTGCTCGTCGACCCCGTGACGAGCGCGGTCTTGTTGTGCAGTCGTTCACCCATGATGTGGTCCCTCGTCCCGCTCTCCGCGGCCGGGCAGCCCGACCGGCTCCGTACGGCGGTCCACCAGGGGGCTGAACCGCGCGACCCACTGTGCATCGGCAAAAATGGACCAGCAAGTCCAGTCCGGGCTGCCCGCGAGGACGCAAAATGGACTCATCGGTCCAGTCAGTCAGCAGTGAGTCAGCAGTGACCAAGTCCAGTGAGCCAGTCCAATGAGTCGGTTCAGTACGCCGGTCCAGGGATGGAGGGAGCGCACCATGTCGCACGCGCCGACCACGAAAGGCCGGGCCATGCAGGCCCGCATCATCGAGGGCGCCGCCGAGGTGCTCCGCGAAAGGGGCGTCGCCTTCACCACCCTCGACGACATCCGCGCCCGGACCGGCACGAGCAAGAGCCAGCTCTTTCACTACTTCCCCGAAGGCAAGGACGAACTACTGCTGGCGGTGGCGCAGTTCGAGGCGGACCGGGTCCTGGAGGACCAGCAGCCGCATCTGGGGAGCCTGGACTCCTGGGAGTCCTGGTACCAGTGGCGGGACGCGGTCGTGGAGCGCTATGAACGCCAGGGTGATCAATGCCCGTTGGGGTCCCTGTTTCTCCAGGTCGGGCGATCCCGGCCGGGCGCACGGGCCATCGTGGCCGAGCTGATGCGTCAGTGGCAGGAGCAACTCGCCCAGGGCATGCGCGCGCTCCGGGCGCGTGGCCTGGTGTCGCCCACCCTCGACGTCGACACGACGGCCGCCGCACTGCTGGCCGGAGTCCAGGGAGGTGTGTCGGTGATGATGTCCACGGGTGACTCGACCCACCTGAAGGCCGCGCTCGACACCGGTATCGAGTACCTGCGCGTGACGGCGGACCGGACCGGGCCACGCTGACCGCGGCGCTCCCCAAGCCCGCGATCGGTGATCACGCGGGCGTGCCACTCGATGGCCGGGCGCCCGCTCCCCGTGCCCCCGTCAGGACGTTCCACGCGGGACGACCAGGCCGCAGTCGTACGCCAGGATCACGGCCTGGACGCGGTCGCGCAGCTGGTACTTCTCCAGGATGTGGGCGACGTGCGTCTTGACCGTGGTCTCGCCCACGCCGAGTTCGAGCGCGATCTCCGCGTTGGACAGACCACGGGTGAGGGCGCGCAGCACGTCGAGTTCGCGCCCGGTCAGGGCGTCGAGCTTCGTCGGCACGGTCGGCGTCGCGGGCGCGGCGAGGTGGGCGAAGCGGTCCAGCAGCCGGTGGGTGACGCGCGGAGAGAGCACCGCCTCACCGTCGGCCACCGTACGGATGGCGCTCACCAGGGAGTCGGCGGGACCGTCCTTGACCAGGAAACCGCTGGCCCCGGCGCGCAGGGCGTCCACGACGTGCGCGTCCAGGTCGAAGGTGGTGAGGATGACGATCCGGCTGGGCGAACCCGCCCCCACGATCCGGCGGGTGGCCTCTACACCGTCCATGTGCGGCATCCGGATGTCCATCAGGACGATGTCCGGGGTGAGGGACTCGGCGCTCTCGACGGCGGCGACGCCGTCCGAGGCCTCGCCGACGACGACGATGTCCGGTTCGGCCTCGAGGATGAGCCGGAATCCCGTCCGGATCATGGGCTGGTCATCGACCAGCAGGACGCGGATGGTTTGCATGCGGGGAGTGCCCTTCGTGCTGGGGGTCGGGTTCGGGGGAGGGGAGCGGGACGACCGCGTGGACGCAGTATCCGCCGCCCGGACGGTTGCCGGTGTGCAGGGAGCCGCCCACGGCGCCGATCCGTTCCCGCATACCGACCAGACCGTGACCGGAACCCCTCGCCGGCATGGGCGGCCGCGCTGTCTCGCCGCCCTGCCGCGGCCCGTCGTCGCAGAGCCGCAGGGTGAGTCGGTGCCGCTCCGGCTCCCAGGAGACGGTCAGCGCGGTGTGCGTGTGACCGGCGTGCTTCAGGGTGTTGGTGAGGGCTTCCTGTACGACGCGGTAGACGGCGAGTTGTGAACCCGCCGGGAGCTCGGCGGGGGTTCCCCTGGTGTCGAACTCGACCTGGAGACCGGCGGCGCGCACCGACTCCACGAGCGCCGGCAGGGCGTCGATGGTGGGCTGGGGCGGTTCCTTGTTCGGGTCGCTCTCCGCCTCTTCGTCGGTCCGCAGCACGTCAAGGAGCCTGCGCAGCTCGGTGACAGTGGCCCGTCCCGTCTCCTCGATGGTGCCGTGCAGTTCGTGGGCCTTGGCGCTGTCGCGGTCCTGGACCCGGTCGGCGGCGATGGTCTGCACCACCATGAGACTGACGTTGTGGGCGACGATGTCGTGCAACTCGCGGGCGATCCGGGCCCGTTCCTCCATCACGGCGGCGCGCGCGTTGGCGACCTGTTCGCGTTCGATCGCCGCGGCCCGTTCCAGCGCCTGGTTCCGGATGGCGGCGCGAGCCCTGGAGAGCCGGCCCAGCGCCCACGCGGCGACCAGCAGCACCGTCTCGATCAGCAGGGTGGTGACACGGTACCCGGCCGGCGCGAGCAGCGCCTCGGTGACGGCCGCGGCCGGGATGAGCACCGCCACGACCAGGGTCGCCGCACGGGGAGTCGACCGTACGGCGGTGAGGAACACGCCCGTGGCCACGCCCATGTAGGGCGGTCCGATGGAGGTGCCCTCGGGTCCGGAGAGCTGCGGGATGTAATGGAGGCCCTGGAGCGTGGCGGCCGCCGCCGACATCACCAGCAGCGCGGGCAGCGGAGACCGGCGGTGGACGGCGAGCGGCAGCGCGGACACCAGCACGAGCACCAGGAACCAGGCGTCGGGCGAACGCAGTTCGGGCCCGCCGGGCGGGATCGCCAGCGGCGTGGCCGCGCATCCGGCGATGAGCAGCAGGGCCAGACCCGCGTCGGTGACGGCCGGGGGCACACGGCGCCCGGCGAACGAGTCCATCAGGTCCATGCGCCCCACGGTAGACGGCTCACCCGGCGCCCTGATCTGCCCTGAGGGTGAGAGCGCGCGGCCGGTCTCCTCCGCGGCGGCATCCTCCGCAAGGAGGAGGCGCCCGCGCGACCGGCGGCGCGAGGAGACCCTGCCGTCCTCCGTACGGCGGAGGGTATCGGGGATCTCGTCCGACCGGCGGAGACCACGGTTCGACGGTGTGGCCGAGGCCGAGGCCCGTTGCCGCCGCTGGACTGGGAGCACCACTCAGGGAACGCCGTGCGAGAAGCCGGGACTTGAGTAGCCGGAACGTGAGAAGTCGAGGAGTCGCAGTGCGGTCTTGGGGCCAACAACCCGACGGGCCGGCCGACGGCCGGTACGCGGTGCAGCTGACGGACGTGACCAAGCGGTACGGCGACGGCCCCTCGGCCGTCCTGGCGCTCGACAAGGTCGGCGCGGGCATCGCACCCGGCACGTTCACGGCCGTGATGGGCCCTTCGGGATCCGGCAAGAGCACCTTCCTGCACTGCGCGGCAGGCCTCGACCGGCCCACCTCGGGCATGGTCCGGCTGGGCGCACAGGACCTGTCGACGCTGAAGGAGCGACGGCTCACGGAGCTGCGGCGCACCCGCATCGGCTTCGTGTTCCAGGCGTTCAACCTGCTGCCCTCGCTGACCGTCGAGCAGAACATCACGCTGCCCCTGCGGCTGGCCGGACGGCAGGTCGACGAGGGCTGGTTCGACCACATCGTGAAGGCCGTCGACCTCGGCGACCGGCTCGCGCGCTTCCCCGCCCAGCTGTCCGGCGGCCAGCAGCAGCGGGTGGCGATCGCGCGTGCCCTGGTCACCCGGCCCGAGGTGATCTTCGCCGACGAGCCGACCGGGGCGCTCGACCCGGAGACCGCACGGGACATCCTGGGGCTGCTGCGGCAGGCGGTCACCGATCTGCATCAGACGGTGGTCATGGTCACCCACGATCCGGTGGCCGCCGCACACACCGACCACGCGCTCTTCCTGAGCGCGGGGCACCTCGTCGACGCGTTGGCCGAGCCGAGCGCCGACCGCGTCGCGGACGTCATGGCCGGCCTGCGGAGGGCCGCCTGATGCTGAGTCTCGCCCTGCTGACGCTCAAGGCCCGCAAGGGCGGTTTCGTCGGCACCTTCGTCGCCCTGCTGCTGGGCGCCGCGGTCCTGAGCGCGTGCGGGATCCTGCTGGAGTCGGGCATACGGGCCGGATCCTCCGCCGAGCGGTACGCGGCTGCCGATGTCCTCGTCGCGGGCCGCCAGGAGGTCGAACTGAGCTTCAAGGACCTCGACGGATCGACCGTGAAGGAGTCCCAGCCGCTGCCCGAACGCGTACCGCTGCAGGCCTCGTTGGCCGACCGGATCTCCGGCGTGCACGGAGTGAAGGCGGTGATCGCGGACGTGGGCGCCCCGGTGCGGCTGGTGACCGATGCCGGGCAGCCGGTGCCGGGACACCATGGCGCGGGGGCGGAGGCACACAACTGGTCGAGCCTGGGCCTCGGCGACTTCCGGCTGACCACCGGTCACGCGCCCCGCGCCGCCGGAGAGATCGTCCTGGACACCGAACTCGCCGCGCAGGCGGACGTCCGCCCAGGCGACGACATCCGCCTGATGACCACCTCGGTGCCCCGTACCTTCCGGGTCGCCGGACTGATCGCCCTGAAGGGCGGCGGCGCCCCCCGCCGGTCCGTGGCGTTCCTGGCCGACGCGACCCTGCGCCGGTCGGTTCCCGAAGCCTCCGTCCAGGCCTTCGGCGTCCTCGCCGCGCCCGGTGCATCACCGCACCGACTCGCCGACGCCATCCAGTCCACGCTCCACGACGACACCCTCGCCGTGCACACCGGGGACGGGCGCGGACGGGCCGAGTTCCTCGACGTCACCGTCAGCGGCTCCAACCTCGTCGTCCTGGCGGCCGCGATCGGCGGCAACGTCCTGCTCGTCGCCGTGTTCGTCCTGTACGCCACCACGTCCCTGTCGATCCGGCACCGCCGCCGGGAGATCGCCCTGCTGCGCGCGATCGGCACCACCCCCGGCCAGATCCGGCGCATGGTCGCCGCCGAGGCCGCCGCCACCGGCCTGCTCGCCGGAGTGGTCGGCTGCCCCGCGGGTCTGCTCCTCGTGTACTGGCTGCGCGACCGGTTCGCCGGACACGGCATCGTGCCCTCGGACTTCGGGCTCGCCCTCAGCCCCCTGCCCTTTCTCGCGGCGGTGCTCGTCACCGTCCTGACTGCGCTGGTCGCGGTGTTGTCCGCCGCGCATCGCGCGACCCGGATCCGGCCCACCGAGGCGCTCGGCGAGGCCGCCGTGGAGACCCCGGGGCTCGGCCGCGGACGCCGGATCACCGGCGGTGTGCTGCTCGTGCTGTCGGCCGGGATCTTCGTCACCGGGCTGGCACAGGACGCCGACTTCTTCACCCTCGTCGGGCTCGCCAACTCCCTCGTCCTCGTTCTCGTCGTCGCGGTCGCCGTCCTCGGCCCGCTGGTCTCCCGTACCGCCGTAAGCCTGCTCGCCCCGCTGCTGAACCGGACCGGTGTCACCGGCTACCTCGCGGCGGCCAACACCCGGGCCAACGTGGCCCGGCTGGCCGGCGCGATCACCCCGCTCGTGCTCGCCGTCTCCTTCTCGTCGACCGTCGTCTTCGCGCAGACCACCGGGCTCAGGGAGTCGGCCGACCAGTTGCGGGCCGGGCTGGTCGCCGACCACGTCCTCACCGCGCCGTCCGGAGTGTCACCCGAACTCGCCCAGAAGGTGAGGGACATGAAGCAGGTGGCGTCGGCCACCGGACTGGTCAGGTCCAAGGTCGTCGCCCTCGGCAGGATGCTGGGCGCCCAGGAGTCCGTCTCGCTCAGCGCGCAGGGCGTGGATCCCCGGGCGCTCGGCAGCGCCCTCGATCTGCGGCCGCGGGAAGGGAACATGAAGGCGCTGTCGCGGGACACCGTGGCGATCAGCACCACCACGGCCTCCTGGCTCGGGCTCGGCGTCGGGGACACCGCCCGGCTCCACCTCGGCGACGGCACCCCGTTGCGGGCCAAGGTGGTCGCCGTGTACGAACGCGGCTTCGGATTCACCGACGTGACCATGGACCACGACCTGCTGCTCGCCCACACCACCGGCAAGGTCGACGAGTCCGTCCTCGTACGCTCCGCCCCCTCGGCACCCGACCTGACCCCGGCCCTGTCGCACCTGGCCGCGGCCTACCCCGGCACGGTGCTCCGGGACGGCCTCGCCGTCGACGACCAGCTCGCGGAACAACACGCGAACGCGTGGGTCAACTACCTCGTCGTCGGCGTGATCGTCGCCTACACGGCGATCACCGTCGTCAACACGCTGGCGATGAGTACGGCCGCGCGCCGCCGCGAGTTCGCTCTGCTGCGGCTGTCCGGCACGGCCCACGGGCAGGTCGTGGGCATGATGCGGCGGGAGAGCGTCATCGTCATCGCGGCCGGGGTGGGCATCGGGACGCTGCTCTCCGCGTTCCCGCTCGTCCTCGTGTCGATGGCGGTGAGCGGCACCCCGGTCCCGGCCGTACCCGGCCTCGGCTACCTGGCGATCGCCGGCGCGACGGCGGCCCTCGCGGCGGCGGGCACGATGCTGCCGACGCGCATGCTGCTGAGGATCCGGCCGGTCGAGGCGATCGGTGCGAAGGAATGACCTCGGCGTGAGCGGGCCCGGGATGCCTCACAAGGCATCCCGGGCCTCCCGTGCCGGACCTCGATACGGGCCTCGCGGGGCCCTGGCGGCGGTCAGTCCCGCAGGCGGTCTATCTGGCGGATCTTGTTGGTGGCGTCCAGGGCGGCGACCTTGTAGGACTCGGCCAGCGTGGGGTAGTTGAACACCGCGTCGACGAGGTAGTCGACCGTGCCGCCGCACCCCATCACGGACTGCCCGATGTGGATCAGCTCGGTGGCCCCCGTACCGAAGCAGTGCACGCCGAGCAGCTTGCGGTCGTCCGGGGACACCAGGAGCTTGAGCATGCCGTGCGAGTCACCGATGATCTGGCCTCGGGCCAGTTCCCGGTAACGGGAGATGCCGACCTCGAAGGGCACGCACTCCTCGGTGAGCTGGTCCTCGGTGCGCCCGATGAAGCTGATCTCCGGGATGGTGTAGATGCCGATGGGCTGGAGGTCGTGCATCGGGTGCACCGGCTCGCCGAAGGCGTGGTACGCGGCCGTACGGCCCTGCTCCATCGAGGTCGCCGCCAGCGCCGGGAAGCCGATGACGTCGCCCACCGCGTAGATGTGCGGCACCTCGGTGCGGTAGTTCTCGTCGACCTTGATGCGGCCGCGCGGGTCGGCGGACAACCCGGCCTTGTCCAGGTCGAGTTCGTCGGTGAGGCCCTGCCGGCCCGCGGAGTACATCACGGTGTCCGCGGGGATCTTCTTGCCGCTCTCCAGGACGGTGAGAGTGCCCCGGGGATGATGCTCGACCGCGGCGACCGTCTCCCCGAAGCGGAAGGTGACGGCGAGGTCCCGCAGGTGGTACTTGAGCGACTCGATCACCTCGACATCGCAGAAGTCGAGCATCGAGGCCCGCTTCTCGACCACCGTGATCTTGCTGCCGAGGGCCGCGAACATGGACGCGTACTCCATGCCGATCACCCCGGCCCCGACGATGACCATGGAGCGCGGCACCCGCTCCAGGTTGAGAACGTTGTCCGAGTCCATGATCGTGCGTCCGTCGAACGCGACGCTCGCGGGACGTGCCGGCCGGGTGCCGGTGGCGATCACGATGTGCTCGGCGGTCAGCAGCTTTTCGTTGCCGTTCGCCTCGACCAGGGCGACCGTGTGGTCGTCCACGAAGCGGCCGGTGCCGGCGAACAGGGAGACGTGGTTGCGGGACAGCTGGCTGCGGATGACGTCGACCTCGCGGCTGACCACGTGCTGGGTGCGCGCGGTCAGGTCGGCGACGGTGATGTCCTCCTTGAGGCGGTAACTCTGGCCGTACATATCGCGTTGGGTGAGGCCGGTGAGATAGAGGACCGCCTCGCGCAAGGTCTTGGAGGGGATGGTCCCGGTGTGGATGGAGACCCCGCCGACCATGTCGGGGCGGTCGAGGACGGCGACCCGGCGGCCGAGCTTGGCCGCGGCGATGGCGGCCTTCTGACCACCCGGGCCGGATCCGATGACAAGCATGTCGAAGTCGCGCACCCTCCGGAGTCTGTCAGGCCGAAGTCCTCACCCGGAAGGGTGAAGGGACAACAGTCGGTCCCACGACGGAAATGGGCGTGGCTCAACGCACCAGACAGGGACGCTTGCTGTCGAACTCCCAGCCCGGGACGAGGGAGCGCATCCCGACGGCGTCGTCACGCGCCCCCAACGCCTTCTCCTGGTAGAGCTCGTGGGCCGCGAGCAGCCGCCCCCTGTCGAGCCGGACACCGAGACCGGGCGCGTCCGGCACGGCGATCTCCCCGTCGACGATGCGCGGCGGTTCGACGGTCAGGCGCTCCAGACCCTCCTGCCAGATCCAGTGCGTGTCCAGGGCGTTGTACGCGCCAGGAGCCGCGGCCCCGCAGTGCGTCACCATCGCCAGTGAGATGTCGAAGTGGTTGTTCGAGTGGCAACCCCAGGTCAGCCCCATCGCGTTGCACAACTGCGCCACCCGCACCGAGCCCTGCATGGTCCAGAAGTGCGGGTCGGCCAGCGGGATGGACACCGACTGCAGGGCCAGGGCATGGGTCAGCTGCCGCCAGTCGGTGGCGATCATGTTGGTCGCGGTCGGCAGACCCGTCGCGCGGCGGAACTCGGCCAGGATCTCCCGGCCGGAGTAGCCGCCCTCGGCTCCGCAGGGGTCCTCTGCGTAGGCGAGCGTGCCCACCAGGGGCGTACACAGCTCGATCGCCTCGCGCAGCGACCACGCGCCGTTCGGGTCCAGGGTGATCCGCGCCTCGGGGAAGCGGTCCTTGAGCGCCCGTACGGCCTTGACCTCTTCTGCGCCCGCGAGGACACCGCCCTTCAGCTTGAAGTCCCGGAAGCCGTACAGGTCGTGGGTCGCCTCGGCCTGCCGGACGATCGCCTCCGGCGACAGGGCCTCCTCGTGCCGGATCCGGTACCAGTCCTCGGCCGCGTCCGGCTCGCGGACGTACTCCAGTTCCGTGCGGCCGGGGTCACCGACGTAGAACAGATAGCCGAGGACCCGTACGGAGTCGCGCTGCTGTCCGTCGCCCAGGAGCGCCGCGACAGGTACGTCGAGATGCTGCCCCAGCAGGTCGAGCAGCGCCGACTCGACCGCGGTGACGGCGTGGACGGTGGTCCGCAGGTCGAAGGTCTGGGCGCCGCGCCCACCGGCGTCGCGGTCGGCGAAACGGTCACCGATCTCGCGCAGCACGCGCTTGTAGTCACCGACCTGCGCTCCGACGACCAGGGACTCGGCATCCCGCAGGGTTCGCGTGATCTTCTCCCCGCCGGGGACCTCACCGAGACCCGTACGCCCCTCGGAGTCCGTCAGGACGACGACATTGCGGGTGAAGTAGGGGCCGTGCGCGCCGGAGAGGTTCAGCTCCATGGAGTCCCGGCCGGCGACCGGATAGACGGAGAAGGCGGTGACGGTCGGCTGGCTCTTGCTCATACGTCTCAAAGTCCTTGGGTACGGGGGTGACAGGGGCTGTGGTCAGAGGCTGAGAACGTCGAGGGCCCACTCGACCGCCAGGACACCGCCCAGACCGAGGACGGCCAGCACGGTGGTGTACGTGGTGCGGACCTTGATCGCCTCGACGACCGAGAGGTCGAAGTACTCCTTGAACAGCCAGAATCCGGGGTCGTTGACGTGGGAGAAGGCGATCGAACCGCAGCAGACGGCGAGCACCATCATCTCGGGGTGTACCCCGCCGCCCGCCAGGAGCGGCAGCACCACGCCGGAGGCCGTGACGACGGCGACCGTCGCCGAGCCCAGTGCCACCCGGAGGATGACCGCGATGAGCCACGCGAGGACGATCGGCGAGAGAGACCAGCCGTGTGTCTGGTCCTTGATGTAGTCGGATATCCCGCCCTCGACGAGGACGTTCTTGAAGGCGCCGCCGGCACCGATCACCAGAAGGATCATGGCCATCGCCTGGGCGGCGGAATTGCAGGAGGCGCTGACCTCCGCGAGGCTCCGGCCGATGCGCGGGCCGAACGCCCAGACCGCCAGCAGCAGCGTCAGCAGCAGCGCGATCGGCGCGGATCCGATGAAGGCGACGAAGTGCAGGAACGGGCTCGAACCGGACGTGGCCATGTCGGTCACGGCGGCGCCGGCGATCAGCACCACGGGGAACAGGGCCACGCCCAGGGACCAGCCGAGCCCGGGCATCTCCTCGTCCTCGAAGACCCGCTCGCCGGCCAGGCCCGGGGGGATCGAGGGATTCATCGCCCTGATGAACGGCAGCCGTGGCCACACCAGGGCGATGAGCGCGCCGACCGGGACGGCGATGAACAGGCCGTAGAACAGCGTCAGACCGACGGACGCGTGGAAGGTCGCGGCCACCGCGGTGGGACCGGGGTGGGGCGGCAGGAAGCTGTGCATGGTCGACAAAGCGATCGACATCGGCAGCCCGACCCACAGCAGCTTCGCGCCGGTCACGCGTACCAGCGTGAACGCGATGGGCACGATGATGATGAACGCGACCTCGTAGAACATCGTCACGCCGATGAGCATCGACGTCACCACCATGGCGACCTGGACGCCGCGCGGGCCGAAGGCGTCGAGGAGCTTGCCGGCGATGCGCTGGGCGGCGCCGGAATCCCCCATGACACGGCCGACCATCGCGCCCAGCCCGATGGTGAGCATCGTGTCGCCGATCTGGCCGCCGATGCCTTCGGAGAGGACGTCCGGGATCTTCTCCAGCGGAATCCCACGGACCAGACCGACGCCGACCGCCACCAGCAGCAGGGCGGCGAAGCCGTTCAGTTTGAGCTTGGTCATGAGCAGCAGCAGGACCAGCACGCTGATCCCGACTACGAGGAGCGGCACGTCTCAGTTCCCCTTTGAACTGGTTGGACCGGGTGACGGGCGATGGGTGACGGGAGACAGAGGGCAGATGACGGATTGCGGATGACAGGTGACAGGTGACGGATGACAGACGACGTCATCTGTCACTCGGATCGCCGTACGGCACCGACCACCTTCAGACCGTCGTCGAGCACCTTCGACAGCGTGCCGAGGTCGTCCGGACCCGGGTCCGTGAGCGGCGCGCGAACCGGCCCGACCGGCAGACCGCGCAGCCGGGCGGCGGCCTTGACCAGCGACACCGCGTAGCCGGGGACCCGGTCGCGCAGTTCGACGAGCGGGACGTAGAAGTCGCGCAGGAGCCTGGTCACTCCCGCGTGGTCGCCGTCCCGCAGGGCGGCGAAGAAGGCGTTCGCGATCTCGGGTGCGAAGGCGTGGACCGCGGAGGAGTAGGCGGGGACGCCCACGGTGGCGTAGGCGCGGGCCTGGATCTCGGCGGTGGAGGCGCCGTTGAAGAAGAGGAAGCCGTCGGGCGCCGCGAGCGTGAGGCGCTGGAGGCGGTCGAGGTCGCTGTGTCCGTCCTTGAGGCCGATGACCGTGGGGATCTCCGCGATCCGGCGCAGGCTGTCGGCGGTGAAGGCGACCTGACCGCGCTGGTAGGCGATCAGCGGCAGGGAGGTGCCGGAGGCGATCCGGCGCAGTTGTTCCACCAGCCCGTTCTGCGGGGCGGCGACCAGGTAGTGGGGGAGTACCAGCGCGGCGTCCGCGCCCGCCTCCTCCGCGATCCGGGCGAAACGCAGGGCCTGCGCCCAGCCGTAGCCGATGCCCGCGACGACCGGCAGCCGTCCGTCGGCGATCTCGACCGTGGCTCCGACGACCGCGCGGTACTCGTCCTCGTCCAGCGAGAAGAACTCTCCGGTACCGCAGGCGGGGAACACCGCGCCCGGCGCGCTGTCGAGCTGGGCGGACAGGTAGGCCCGGTATGCCGCCAGATCCAGCCCGCCGTCCTCCCGGAAGCTCGTGAGCGGGAAGGACAGCACCCCGCCCGCCATGCCGTCCCGCAGTCGCTTGGCCACGTCCTCGGCCGCCGCACTGAACCGTGTCATGAACTCTGTCCTCATATGCAGATGACGTCTATGTATGAAGATGGAGGCTAGGTTCGTGAACGCGCGGGGTCAATGGGTGCGGCAGGGCGGATTTACGATGGGCTCCATGCCCGAGAGCAGTGGTGTCCGAGAAGTGAAGTCGGCGGCCCGCACGGTCGCGCTGCTGGAACTGCTCGCCGGGCGGGGCGACCGGCCGGCCCGGCTGGACGAACTCGCCGCGCAACTGGGGGTGCCGCGCAGCAGCATGTACCAGTTGCTGCAGACCCTCGTCGACCGTGGCTGGGTGCGCGCCGACACCACCGGTTCGCTGTACGGCATAGGGATCCGTGCCCTGCTCACGGGCACCAGCTATCTCGACAGCGACCGGCACGTACGGGTGGTCCGCCCCTATCTCGACGAAGCCTCGGACGCGCTCGGGGAGACCATTCACCTGGCCCGCCTCGACGGCGCCGACGTCGTCTATCTCGCGACCCGCGAGTCCCACGAGTACGCGCGTACCCTCAGCCGGGTCGGCCGCCGGGTCCCGGCCCACGCCGGTGCCCTCGGCAAGGCCCTGCTCGCCGAGCGTCCGGACGGCGAACTGTCACTTCCGGCGCAGCCGTTGACCGCTCTCACGGAGAACACGCACACCGAGCCGGCCAGCCTGCTCGCGGACCTCGCGGAGGTACGGAAGCGCGGCTACTCCATCGACCGCGAGGAGACGGTGCCCGGCATCGCGGGCTTCGGCTTCGCCCTGCGGTACGACACGCCGGCCGTCGACGCGATCAGCTGCTCGGTTCCGGTGGCCCGGCTCACCGGCGAGCACGAGGACCGTATCGTCGCCGTCATGCGGGAGATGCGGATGAAGATCGAGTCCCTGCTGTCGCCCGCCTCGGGTGCTCCCGACTGGCGTTGACGGGTCGCGCGTCGACGGCCGGGTTCAACGACGGGCGGCCAGGGTCTCCTCCACCCACTGCCTCAGCGCCGGCGCGGGCGCCGCTCCCGTCCTGCGTGCGATCACCTCTCCCTTGTCGAGCAGCAGGAGCGTCGGTACGGCCTGTACCTGGAACCGCTGGGCGAGCCGCGGGTTCTGGTCGATGTCGACCTTGACCAGCTTGACCCGGCCGGCGAGTTCGTGGGCGACCTGCTCCAGCGCGGGGCTGACCATCCGGCAGGGCCCGCACCAGGTGGCCCACAGGTCGACGACGACGTACGGCTTCGCCTGTTCGGCGACCTCCGCGAAGTCGGCGTCGCCGGCGTCGGCGATCCACGCGAGCGGGGACGCGCAGTTCCCGCAGCGCGGCGTGCCCCCGGCCGCCGCCGGCACCCGGTTCTTGCGACCGCAGTGGTCGCAGACGACCGTCTTGCTCGTGCCCGTACTCGTCGTCACCGCACTCACGCGGCTTTCCGCACGTCCGGTGCGGCCTGTCCGCCGTAGGTGACGACGAGTTCGCCGTTCTGGGCGTCGACGCGGATCGTCGCGCCGTCCTGCACGTCACCGCGGATCAGCGCCCGGCCGACCATCGTCTCGACCTCGTGCGAGATGTACCGGCGCAGCGGCCGGGCTCCGTACACGGGGTCGAAGCCCTGCTCGGCGATGAGTTCGCGGGCGGTGTCGGTGAGCTCGACGGCGATCTGCCGTTCGGCCAGCCGCCGGCGCAGGTCGTTGAACTGCAGCTCCACGATCCGCTCGATCTGGGTCAGGCCCAGCGGCTTGAACAGCACGAGGTCGTCGACGCGGTTGAGGAACTCGGGCCGGAAGTGGCTCTGCAGATCGCTCATCACCAGCGCCCGTGCGTCGGGCTTGATGTCGCCGTCGGCGGACACCCCGTCCAGCAGGTGGGTCGAGCCGATGTTGGAGGTCATGATGATCACGGTGTTGCGGAAGTCGACGGTGCGGCCCTGGGAGTCGGTGACGCGGCCGTCGTCGAGCACCTGCAGCAGGATGTTGAAGACGTCGGGGTGGGCCTTCTCGATCTCGTCGAACAGGACCACGGAGTACGGCTTGCGGCGCACCGCCTCGGTGAGTTGGCCGCCCTCCTCGTAGCCGACGTATCCGGGCGGCGCTCCCACCAGCCTGCTGACGGTGTGCCGTTCCTGGTACTCGCTCATGTCCAGGCGGATGATGCTCTCCTCCGAGTCGAAGAGCGCCGCGGCGAGCGCCTTGGCCAGCTCGGTCTTCCCGACGCCGGTGGGGCCGAGGAAGATGAACGAGCCGATCGGCCGGCGCGGGTCCCGGATCCCGGAGCGGGCCCTGATGATCGCGTCGGTGACCAGCTTGACCGCCTCGTTCTGGCCGATCACCCGCTCGGTGAGGATCTCGTCGAGGCGCAGCAGCTTCTCGCGCTCGCCCTCCTGGAGGCGGGTGACGGGGATGCCGGTCCAGGCGGCGACGATCTCCGCGATCTCGTCCTCGGTGACGACCTCCCGCAGCAGCCGGTTCTCGCCCTGCTTGTCGGCCAGCGCGTCCTCCTCCGCCGTGAGGCGGCGTTCGAGTTCGGTGAGCTTGCCGTAGCGCAGTTCGGCGGCCCGGTTGAGGTCGTAGCTGCGTTCGGCCTCCTCGGCCTCCTGCCGGACGTGCTCCAGTTCCTGGCGCAGCTCCTGCACCCGGCGGATGGCCTGGCGTTCGGCCTCCCACTGGGCGTGCATGGCGTCGGCCTCGGCGCGCAGGTCGGCCAGTTCGCGGCGCAGCTCGTCGAGTCGCTTCTGGCTGGCGGCGTCGGTCTCCTTGGCGAGTGCCGCGTCCTCGATCTCCAGACGGGTCACCCGGCGGGTGATCTCGTCCAGTTCGGCGGGCATGGAGTCGATCTCGGTACGCAGCCGCGCGCACGCCTCGTCGACCAGGTCGATGGCCTTGTCCGGCAGGAATCGGTCGGAGATGTAGCGGTGGCTGAGGGTCGCCGCCGCGACCAGCGCGGTGTCCTGGATCTTCACTCCGTGGAAGACCTCCAGGCGCTCGCGCAGTCCGCGCAGGATGGAGATGGTGTCCTCGACGCTCGGCTCGTCCACCTGCACCTGCTGGAAGCGGCGTTCGAGGGCCGCGTCGGACTCGACGTACTTGCGGTACTCGTCGAGGGTGGTGGCGCCGATCATGTGCAGCTCGCCGCGCGCCAGCATGGGCTTGAGCATGTTCCCGGCATCCATCGCGCCCTCGGCGCCGCCGCCCGCGCCGACGACCGTGTGCAGTTCGTCGACGAAGAGCAGGATGCGCCCCTCGCCCGCCTTGACCTCGCTCAGTACGGCCTGCAGTCGTTCCTCGAACTCGCCGCGGTACTTGGCGCCCGCCACCAGCGAACTGATGTCGAGGGAGAAGATCGTCCGGTCGCGCAGCCCGTCGGGCACGTCGCCCCGTACGATGCGCTGGGCGAGCCCCTCCACGATGGCGGTCTTGCCGACACCCGGGTCACCGATGAGCACGGGGTTGTTCTTCGTCTTGCGGCTCAGGATCTGGATGACCCGGCGGATCTCCGCGTCCCGGCCGATCACCGGGTCCATCCTGCCGCTGCGTGCCTCGGCGACCAGATCACGGCCGTACTTCTCCAGTGCCTCGTACGCCGCTTCGGGCGTCGCCGAGGTGACACGCTGGTTGCCGCGGATCCGGGTGAGCGCGGACAGGAACCCGTCCTTGCTGACGCCGTATTCCTTGAGCAGCCGTCCGGAGGCCGTGCGAGACCCCTCGTCGATGAGTGCCAGCACCAGGTGCTCGACGGACACGTACTCGTCCTTGAGCCGCTTGGCCTCCTGCTCGGCCAAGTCCAGTACCTTCGCCAGCCGTTGGGTGACGTACACCTGCCCGGGGGTGGCACCGGGGCCCGTCACCTTCGGCCTGCGGGCCAACTCCTCGTTCAGCGCGGTGCGCAGGGCCCGGGTGTCGGCGCCCGACTGGTCGATCAGCCGCGGTATCAGACCGTCGGGCTGGTCGAGCAGGGCGAGGAGCAGATGCTCGCCGTCGACCTCGGTCTGGTTCAGCCGGCCGGCGATGGTCTGCGCTTCCTGGAGCGCCTCCTGGGACTTCTGGGTGAGCCGGTTCATATCCACGATTCATCACTCCTGGAGCCGGCGTTGCTGCGCCTCAGAGCGTCCTCCAACTCACTGATCCGGTCGAGCAGATCGAGCACCAGACCCAGGGAGGCGTAGTTGAGGGGGAGCGCGGCCCGTAGTCGTTGGATGCGGGCGAGGGTGGCGGGAGCGGACGGCTCGAACCACAGTCGCCCGGTGGCGTCCCGGGTGGCGTCGACGAGGCCGAGGGTGACGAACCGGCGTACGAGGTCCGGATGGAGACCGGAACGGGTGGCGACGGCGTCGAGACCGAGCCGATGGGCCGGTCCGAGCGGGGCGGCGCGGACCACGATGTTCAGGGCCGGCCGGGGTACTGGGGTGGCAGTACGGCGGTGCGCACCGCCGGGACGGGGGGCTGTGGTCATCGGGGCCTCCTCGGGTCGAAGGCGGACGCGGCGGCCAGTTCCTCGAAGAGCTCACGCTCACGGGCGGTCGGCTCGGGCGGCACCATGATGCGGACCTCCGCGTACAGGTTGCCGTCCTCGCCGCGCGGGTTGGGCATGGCCTCGCCGCGCAGCCGCAGCCGGCGGCCGCTGGAGGAGCCCGCGGGGACGGTGACCTTGGCCGTGCCGCCGGGGGTGGACACCGGCACGGTCGCGCCGAGTGCCGCCTCCCACGGTGTCACCGGGAGGATCACGTGGATGTCGCGGCCCTCCAGCCGGAACCGCCCGTCGGGCTTGATCCGCACGCGCAGATACAGGTCGCCCGGCGGGGCGTCGGGGCTGCCCCTGCCGCCTTCTCCGGCCAGCCGGATGCGCTGCCCGTCCACCACCCCGCGCGGGATGCTGACGTCGTAGGTGCGCTGCCCGGTGGGGCCGCCCAGGGTGATGCCGCGCTTGCCGCCCCGGTAGGCCTCCTCGACGCCGAGCTGGATCTCGGCCTCCTGGTCGGCGCCCGGCACGGGACCCCAGCCGCCCCCCGCCCCCGCGCCCCCGCCTCGTCCGAAGATCCCGCCGAACAGGTCCTCGAAGTCGACGCCGGAGCCGTCGAAGTCGACACCGTCCGCTGTCCGGAAGCGCACCCCACGTCCGCGGCCTCCTCCGGCCCCTCCGACGCCCGCGCTCCAGCCGCCCCGGGCCCCCGCTCCCGCGGCCACCCGCTCGTCGTAGTCCTCCGGGATCTGCCGGTAGTTCTCACCGAAGCGGTCGTAGCGCTGCCTGGTCCTGGGGTCGGACAGCACGCTGTACGCGTCGTTGATCTCCTTGAAGCGCTCCTCGGCTCCCGGGTCCTTGTTGACGTCGGGATGGTGTTGGCGCGCCAGCTTGCGGAAGGCCTGCTGGATCTCCTCCGCGCTCGCGGTGCGCGGCACCCCGAGCGCGTCGTAGTAGTCCTGTGCCATGGGGCGTCACTCCTGCCGCTTGCTGACCACGACGAAGGCGGGGCGCAGCTGCTTCCCGTCCGCCCCGTAGCCCGGGCTCACCACCTGGGCCACGGTGTTCGGCTCGGCGTCGGGGGTGTCGACGACTCCGACGACCTCGTGCCGGGTCGGGTCGAAGGGCACTCCGGTCTCCTCGTAGCGGGGATACCCGAGGCCGCGCAGCACCTCGACCGCCTGGTCGCGTACGGCTTCGACGCCCTTCAGCACGGCGGAGGGGTCGGAGTCGGAGTGGGCCAGCGCCCGTTCCAGGTTGTCGAGGACGGGCAGCCAGGCCCCGGCGGTGCGGGCGCGCTCCTCGGCCCGCACGCGTTCGAGTTCCCTGGCGTGACGCTTGCGGAGGTTGTCCAGGTCGGCGAGCGCGCGGCGCCAGCGGTCGCGCATCTCGTCGAGGGCGGCGGTCTGTTCGTCCGCCTCCGGCATCCGCGAGGACGAGGGGGGCTCGTCCGGCTGTTCCGGGGGCGTCATCGGCTCCTGCTCGGTGGCCATGACCGCTCCTCAGCTCTTGTCGAATTCCGCGTCGATCACGTCGTCGCCGGCTGCTGCCGAGGCGCTCGCGGTGTCCTCCGTCCCGGTTCCGGCGCCGGCCTGGGCCTGTGCGGCCGCGCCCGCCTGGTACTGGGCGAGCGACGCCAGCACCTGCTGGAGCTCGGAGGTCAGCGGCCTGGCCTTGTCCGGGGACGCCTCCTGCTGGACCGCCTCACGGGCATCGGCGACGAGCATGTCCGCCCGGGCCCGCTCGTGCGAGGGCACCGCCTCGTCCAGCTCGTTCAGCCGGCGCTCCACCTGGTAGGCCACGGCGTCCAGTTCGTTGCGGGCGTCCACGGCGTCGCGCAGCGCCTGGTCCTCGCCGCGGTGCTGCTCGGCCTCCTGGACCATCCGCTCGACCTCGCCCTGGTCGAGGTTGGAGCCCTCGCTGATCGTGATGGTCTGTTCCTTGCTGGTGTCCTTGTCCCGTGCGGTGACGTTCAGGATGCCGTTGGCGTCGATGTCGAAGATGACCTCGACCTGCGGCTCGCCGCGCGGGGCGGGGCGGATGTCCTTCAGCTGGAAGCGGCCGAGGATCCGGTTGTCGGCGGCCAGCTCGCGCTCGCCCTGCAGGACGACGACGTCCACGGCCTCCTGGTTGTCCTCCGCGGTGGAGAAGGTCTCCGAGCGGCGGACCGGGATCGTGGTGTTCCGGTCGATGATCTTCGTCATCACACCGCCACGGGTCTCCACGCCCAGCGACAGCGGGGTCACGTCGAGCAGCAGGACGTCCTTGACCTCGCCCTTGAGCACGCCCGCCTGGATCGCGGCGCCCAGCGCCACGACCTCGTCGGGGTTGACGCTCATGTTCGGGTCCTTGCCGCCGGTCAGCCGGCGGACCAGGTTCTGCACGGCCGGGATGCGCGTCGAACCGCCGACGAGGATGACCTCGTCGATGTCGTTCGCGCTGGCTTTGGCGTCGGTCATCGCCTGCTTGACCGGTTCCATGGTCCGCTCGACCAGGTCGGCGGTGATCTTCTCGAACGTGGACCTCATGATCGTCTCGGTCAGGTGCTTGGGGCCGGAGGCGTCCGCGGTGATGAACGGAAGGCTGACCTGCGTCTGTGTGACCGAGCTCAGCTCCGTCTTGGCCTTCTCCGCGGCTTCGAACAGCCGCTGCAGCGCCTGCGGGTCCTTGCGCAGGTCGATCCCGTTCTCCTTCTGGAAGCCGTCCGCGAGCAGGTCGACGAGGCGACGGTCGAAGTCGTCGCCGCCGAGGTGGCTGTCGCCCGCCGTCGAGCGCACTTCCACGACCCCGTCACCGACGTCCAGGATGCTCACGTCGAAGGTGCCGCCACCGAGGTCGAAGACGAGCACCGTCTCGTGCTGCTTCTTCTCCATGCCGTACGCCAGTGCCGCCGCCGTCGGCTCGTTGATGATCCGCAGTACTTCGAGCCCCGCGATGCGCCCCGCGTCCTTGGTCGCCTGGCGCTGGGCGTCGTTGAAGTACGCGGGCACGGTGATGACGGCCTCGGTGACCTTCTCGCCCAGCTGCTTGCCGGCGTCGTCGGCGAGCTTGCGCAGCACCAGCGCGCTGATCTCCTCCGGCGCGTACAGCTTGTCGCGCACCTTGAAGCGCGCGACTCCGCCCTCGCCCTCGACGACGTCGTACGCCACCGCCTTGGCCTCGTCGGATATCTCGTCGAAGTGCCGGCCGATGAACCGCTTGGCCGAGTAGATGGTGCCCTTGGGATTGAGGATCGCCTGGCGCCTGGCGAGCTGACCCACCAGCCGTTCGCCGCTGTCGGTGAAGGCGACGATGGAGGGCGTGGTGCGCGAGCCCTCGGCATTGGGTATGACGGTCGCTTCACCGCCCTCCCATGCGGCGATCACCGAGTTGGTGGTGCCCAGGTCGATTCCGACTGCCTTGGCCATGAGGAACTCCTTCGCCTGCCACCCCCGGCGTCCGCCCGTCTCCGGTGGCGGCGGTTGTCTTCAGGTGAGGTCGCGTGTCCGCGGGCGTCCGCGGGCGGACACGGGTCGTGGGTTCCGTCCTTGCCAGGGTGTTACGGGACGAAGGGCGACGCCTGCTCCCGACGGGGCGAAGTTCGGCCCTTCGTCTCCCCCTGGGAGTGCAGGAGGCCACGCGGTACGCGCCGCCCCCCAGGGGTGTCCGGTGCAAGAAGCGGTGAAAAGGGGTGAAAGATAGTATTGCGGCATGTCTGGCACGGCCGACGACGCGACCGGTGCGGCGCACCGGAGCATCGCACCACGCGGCCTCGGCAGCCGGGCGCCGACCACCGCCCTGACCGGCTGGGGACGCAAGCAGTCGGCGAGCCTGTACGACGTGTTCGTACTGGCCGTGACCATGCTCGACGGCCGCCCGGTGGACGAGATCCTCCAGTTGGCCATGGACGAGGTGCCACGCCTTCTCGACTGCCGGCCCGAGGGCTGCTACATGCTCAGGGACGGCCGCTTCGAGCTCGAGGCCACGCCGAGCACGCGGGCCCTTGACGGCCGGGCACCGCGCGATCTGACCGACCCGGTCGAACAGCTGACCGCGCTGGAGGGGGAGGACGGCGCCGTCCAGTTCCGGGAGGGCGGCTGGGGCTGGGCAGTGGGCCTGCGCAGCTCCGGCGGGCTGCTCGGCTACCTGCTGGTCAGCGCCGGGAAACCGCCTCCCGACGAGGACCGCTTCCTCGTCTACGCCCTTGCTCAGCCGACCGGCGCCGCGCTCTACAACGCCGAGGCCCGCCGCCGCGACCGCGAGTACGCCCGACAGCTGTTCCGGGCGATCGAGGAGCGTGACGCGGTCAACGAAAGACTCACCGCGCTGGTGGCGGAGCTGGAGGAGCAGCGCACCGTGCACGACGTCCTCGCCCGGACCTCCCTCACCGACGAGGGGGAGCACGGCATCGCCGCCGCCGTGTACGAGTTGACCGGCCTCGCCACCCGGGTCGAGGACCGCTTCGGAAACCTCCTCGCCCGCGCCGGGCCGGTCCCGCCCGAGGTCCACGCCAAGCCCGATCCGCTCCACCGCGAGCAACTCATGCACGACGCGATGCGCGAGCTCGGCCCGATCCGCCACGAGGGACGCCTCGTCGGACTGGCCCGCCACCACGGGGAGCCCCTCGGCAGCATCGAGCTGATCGACCCCGACGGCACGGCGGGCGAGGCTGACATGTTCGCCCTCGAACACGCGTGCACGGCGCTGTCCCTGGAACTGGCCCACCGCCGCAGTCTGGCGGAGGCCGAACTGCGCCTGCGCCGGGAACTTGTGGACGACCTGCTCACCGGCGCCGACGCCGGCGGCGCGTACGCCAGAGCCGAGGCCGTCGGCCACGACCTGCACGGACCGCACCACGTCACGGTCGCACAATGGCGGGGGACGGCCGCCGACGACCGATTCCTGGGAGCGGTGGGACGTGCCGCGCAGGGAAGGGGCCTGCGGTCGCTGCTGGCCCGACGAGGCGACATGGCGGTGCTCGTGGTCCGGGGTGAACCGCGCGACTCGGGCCTGTACACGGCCCTCGCCGACGAAGTGGGCTCCCCGCACGGCGCGGTGGGCATCGGCAGCCTGTGCGAGGCGGTGGCGGACATCCCGCGCTCCTTCGACCAGGCCGTCCGCGCGCTTGCCGTACGCCGCCAGTCCCACCCCGCGGACGGCACCACGACCTGCGAGGAGCTCGGCCTCTACCGCATCCTGGCCCGGGACAAGGACGCGGGGGACGTCACCGACTTCGTCCGCGAATGGCTCGGCGCGCTCCTCGACTACGACGACGCCCACGGCACGGACCTGGTGCACACCCTCACCCGGTACTTCGACCATGGCGGCAACTACGACGAGACGGCGCAGTCCCTCGCCGTGCACCGCAGCACGCTCCGCTACCGTTTGCAGCGCATCAGGGAGGTCAGCGGCCGTCGGCTCGACGAGGTGGACAGCCGCTTCAACCTCCAGGTCGCCACCCGGATCTGGAAGGTCAGCGGCCCCGCCTTCTGACCGCCCGGCCCGCCCCGCTCGCGCGAATCACTCGAACCGGGGGGATCGCCTCACTCGAACCGTGAGGGATCGCCCGCTCCTCGTCGTACGATCTCGGGCTCGCCCTGAGAGAAGTCGATGACGGTCGTCGGCTCGACGCCGCAGTCGCCGGAGTCGAGGACCGCGTCCACCACGTGGTCGAGTTCCTCCTTGATCTCCCAGCCCTGGGTCAGCGGCTTCTCCTCATCGGGGAGGAGCAGGGTGCTCGACAGCAGGGGCTCGCCGAGCTCGGCGAGGAGCGCCCGGGCGACGACATGGTCGGGAATCCGGACACCGACCGTCTTCTTCTTCGGGTGCAGCAGCCTGCGCGGTGCCTCCTTCGTCGCCGGGAGGATGAAGGTGTAACTGCCCGGAGTCGAGGCCTTGATCGCACGGAACACCGCGTTGTCCAGGCGTACGAAGTGGGCCAGCTGCGCGAAGTCCTGGCACATCAGGGTGAAGTGGTGCCGGTCGTCCAGCCGGCGGATCGAACGGATCCGGTCGAGTCCGTCCCGGTTGCCCAGCTGAGCCCCGAGGGCGAAGCAGGAGTCGGTCGGATAGGCGACGAGCCCTCCGCCGCGGATGATGTCCGCCACCTGGCTGAGAGTGCGCTGCTGGGGGTTCTCGGGGTGCACGTCGAAGTACTTGGCCATGCGCCGAGCTTAGATCGGCGACGTCCGCGACCTGACGCCCCTGGCCGCTCGTTCATCCAGTAGGACACCGGCACCGCTCCCGGCTCGGCGCCGGCGACCGGTCCTGAGATCTCGCGCCCCAGGTACCAACCAGGTACCATCCTTGTATGCCATCACTGAACGTGACCTTCACGGAAGAGGAGCTCGAGGGAGTGCGCGCCGCCGCCTCGGCCGACGGCAAGAGCCTCAAGCAGTATCTGCACGACCTCGGTGTCCGGGAGATGCAGCGCAGGCAGTTCGTCGCAGGCGCCACCGCCTGGGCCGACCGGCTGCGCGGCGAGTTCGACGACGCGTTCCCCGACGAGGTGCCGCCCGCCGAGCGCCGGGACGGATCCGCGGCCGCCTGATGCACCTGACCATCGATGTCGCCTGGCTGCTCGACGTCCAGGAGGCCGCCCTCGCCCGCGAGGACATGTCCGTGTCGGACTACTCCGCGCTCGTCGCGGCCGTCGCCCGGCACAAGACCAAGCTGCCCACGCTCGCCGCGGCCGACCCGGACGCGGCCTGGCGCGCCGCCGCGCTGATGCACACCATCGTGCGCCTGGAGCCCCTGCCGCACCGCAACAGCCTGTTCGCCGCGTTCGTCGCCGCCCAGTACATGGATCAGTCGGGCGAGGGCATCGACCCGCCCTACGGAGCCCTGTCCGACCTCGTCCGCAAGATCCACGACACCCGTGTCGGCGTCCCCGCCGTCGCCGACCAGCTGCGCTCCTGGAAGGTCTGAAAGGGCGCCCTCGAGTCGTCATCGCAGACAGGCGTGAGAGTGCGGGCCCCGATATCGGGACCCATACTTTTTGAACGGCCGGAATGTCCCCTTTGGGTGAAGGGGGCAGTCGCCTGAATTCCCGGTCGTTCCGAGTCGGACGCGGCGCCGCCGCCGCTCTCGACGCTCTGCGAGCAAGTACAGGACGACTCGATCGGAAAGACTCATGCGAGCAACTCTGATTTACGGTGCAGGTGACGTGCGGGTGGAGGAGGTTCCCGACCCGAAGCTCCAGCGGCCCACGGACGCAGTCGTACGCGTGCTGCGGTCGTGCATCTGCGGCAGCGACCTGTGGCCGTACGGGTCGCGTCCGCCCACCGAGCACGGTGACCGCATCGGCCACGAGTTCCTGGGTGTGGTCGAGGACACCGGCGCGGAGGTGTCCGGACTGAAGACCGGAGACCTGGTGGTGGCCCCCTTCGTCTATTCGGACAACACCTGCGACTTCTGTCGCGAGGGCCTGCACACCTCGTGCCGGCACGGAGGTTTCTGGGCCACGGACGGGGTGGACGGCGGCCAGGGAGAGGCGGTGCGGGTACCGCAGGCCCAGGGCACGCTGGTGAAGCTGCCCGTCGGCGAGGACTCCGCCCTGCTGCCGTCGCTGCTGACCCTGTCGGACGTGTTCTGCACCGGCTATCACTGCGCGGTCACGGCGGGAGTCACCCCGCGGACGACCGTGACCGTGGTCGGTGACGGAGCGGTCGGGCTGTCGGCGGTGCTGTCCGCCAAGCGGCTCGGCGCCGAGCGGATCATCCTGATGGGGCGGCACGAGGACCGCACCGATCTCGGCCGTGACTTCGGTGCCACCGACATCGTCGCCGAACGCGGTGAGGAAGGCGTCGCGCGCGTGCGCGAGCTGACCGGCGGCGACGGTACGCACACGGTGCTGGAGTGCGTCGGTACGCTGCCCGCCCTTGAGACGGCGCTGGGCGTGGTGCGCGCGGGCGGCACGATCAGCCGGGTGGGCGCGCCGCAGTACGACCAGGCGCCACTGGGCTTCGAGGTGTTCATGAACAACATCACCCTCACCGGCGGTGTGGCTCCGGCCCGCGCCTATATCGAGGAACTCCTCCCCGACGTCCTCGAGGGGAAGATCGAACCCGGGCGCGTCTTCGACCGCACGGTGAGCGTCGACGAGGTACCCGACGGCTATCGTGCGATGGCCGCCCGGGAGGCACTGAAGGTGCTCGTCCAGCCCTGACCACGGCGCCGACCGCTGGTGGGTGCGCCCCACTCCGGCGCCGCCTGACCTGCGCGACAGCCCCCTGGGGGCCCTGCCACACCCCTGAACACCGTTCCCCTGACCATCACGGTCAGGTCGGCGACGAGATCTACGTCCGCTCCGTGAACGGTTCGGGCTCCGACTGGTTCCGCGGCACCCGGGCCCGCCGCGAGGGCCGCATCGAGGCCGACGCCGTCGAGAAGGACGTCACCCGGACGGACGCCGACCGCGAGATCAACAGCGAGTTCCGACGCCGGACTTCGGCAACCGTCCGGATGCCGACGACCCCATCACCTTCACCCCCACTGGAGAACCGGTGCTCACCGTCCCCGCATACGCCGCCACTTCGGCGACCGAACCGCTCGCGCCGACCACCGTCGAGCGCCGTGACGTCGGCCCGCACGACGTCCTCATCGAGATCAAGTACTGCGGCATCTGCCACTCCGACATCCACAACGTCCGCAGCGAGTGGGGCCCGGCGACCTACCCCCTGGTCCCCGGCCACGAGATCGCCGGCATCGTCACCCAGGTCGGTTCCGAGGTCACCCGGCACGCCGTGGGCGACCGGGTCGGCGTCGGCTGCATGGTCAACTCCTGCCGTGAGTGCGTGCCCTGCCTGCGGGGCGAGGAGCAGTACTGCCTCAAGGGCAACACCCTCACCTACGGCTCGATCGACGCCGACGGCACCCTGACCCAGGGCGGCTACTCCACCCACGTCGTGGTCGACGACGACTTCGTCGTCACCGTCCCCGAGGGCCTCGGCCTCGACGAGGCCGCCCCGCTGCTGTGCGCGGGCATCACCACGTACTCCCCGCTGCGCCGCTGGGGCGCGGGCCCCGGCAAGAAGGTCGCCGTCATCGGCCTCGGCGGACTCGGCCACATGGCCGTCAAGATCGCACACGAGATGGGCGCCGAGGTCACCGTCCTGTCGCAGTCTCTGAAGAAGATGGACGACGGCCTGCGGCTGGGCGCCGACCACTACTACGCCACCGGCGACGCGGCCACCTTCGAGCAGCTCGCCGGCACCTTCGACGTCATCCTCAACACGGTCAGCGCCAAGCTCGATCTCGACACTTTCCTCGGCCTGCTCGCCGTGGGCGGCACGATGGTCAACGTCGGCGCTCCCGCGGAGCCGCTGTCGCTGAACGTGTTCTCGCTGATCATGCAGGGCCGCGTGTACGCGGGATCGCTGATCGGCGGCATCCGCGAGACGCAGGAGATGCTCGACTTCTGCGCCGAGCACGGCATCGGCGCCGAGGTCGAGATCATCCCCGCCGAGAAGATCAACGAGGCGTACGAGCGTGTCCTGGCCTCGGACGTGCGCTACCGCTTCGTGATCGACACCGCGACCCTGGCCTGACCCGCCGCGGCACCGTCCCCCCGAGACCACCCCGTACGAGGCGCGCCCCCGAGCCCTCGTACGGGGTGCCGCCGTCCATGCCGAGGTCACCCCGGGGCACGTGAAGACGATCTGGTTCTCCCAGTCGTCGAACAGTGTGGAAGTCCCTGCGCGTCAGCCCTTTGTCCGCTTGTCCGCCGCGGCCCCGCTGCTGACCACGACCCTGGTGGGCGTGCTGCTGAGCCCCCCCACGGAAGTGAGCCGCGCGCCGTGTCCCGCGCGGCCCGAGTCCCTGTCAGGCGGTGGTTTCGGGGCGGTCGGGGTGCGACCAGTGGGTGTGGAAGGAGCCCTCACGGTCGGTGCGCCGGTAGGTGTGGGCGCCGAAGTAGTCGCGCTGCCCCTGGAGGAGAGCGGCGGGCAGGCGGTCGGCGCGCAGGGTGTCGTAGTGCGCGAGCGCGGCGGAGAACGCGGGGACGGGGATGCCACGCCGGGCGGCGGAGGCGACGATCTCCCGCCAGGGCACCTGGGCGTCGCTGATCTCCTGGGCGAAACCGGCCTCGGCGAGCAGGCTGACGAGGTCGGGGTCGGTGGCGTAGGCGGCGCGGATACGGTCGAGGAAGGAGGCGCGGATGATGCAGCCTCCGCGCCAGATGCGCGCGACCGAACCGAGGTCGATCTTCCAGCCGTACTCGGCGGCGGCGTCCAGGATCATCTTCCAGCCCTGGTCGTAGGCGATGACCTTCGAGGCGTACAGGGCGTGTTCGACCTGGGCGGTGAAGCGTGCGGCCTCGGTGCGGCTGAGCGGGGGAGTCGTGCCGCCGGGCAGCCCTCGGTAGGCGGCGCGCAGGTCGCTCTGGCCGGAGGCGGCGCGGGCGAAGGTGGCCTGGGCGATGGCGGTGACCGGGGAGGCCAGGTCGAGGGCGGTCTGCACGGTCCAGCGGCCGGTGCCCTTCTGCCCGGCGGCGTCGTCGACGACGTCGACGAACGCGCCACCGGTGTGCGGGTCGGTGTGGGCGAGGACCTCGGCGGTGATCTCGACCAGATAGGAGCCGAGGCGGCCCTCGTTCCAGGTGCGGAAGACGTCGGCGATCTCGGCGGGGCTGTACCCCGCGACCTGGCGCAGCAGGTCGTAGGCCTCGGCGATGAGCTGCATGTCGGCGTATTCGATGCCGTTGTGGACCATCTTGACGAAGTGTCCGGCGCCATCGGTGCCGATGTGGGTGGCGCAGGGCTCGCCGTCGACCTTGGCGCTGATGCTTTCGAACATCGGGCCGAGGACGGCGTACGACTCCGCCGAGCCGCCGGGCATGATGCTCGGCCCGTTGAGGGCGCCCTCCTCACCGCCGGAGATGCCCGCGCCGACGAAGTGCAGGCCGCGTTCGCGCAGCGCGGCCTCGCGGCGGCGGGTGTCGGCGAAGTGGGCGTTGCCGCCGTCGATGATCATGTCGCCGTTCTCGAGGAGCGGGGCGAACTCGTCGATGACGGCGTCGGTGGCGGCGCCCGCCTGCACCATGATCATGAGGCGGCGGGGGCGGGCGAGCGCGGCCACGAACTCCTCGGCCGTCTCGGCCGGGACGAAGGTGCCCTCGTGGCCGAACTCGTCCACCAGCGCGCGGGTGCGGCCGGAAGAGCGGTTGTGGACGGCGACGGTGTAACCGTTCCGGGCGAAGTTACGGGCCAGGTTGCGGCCCATCACTCCGAGGCCGGTGACGCCGATGGAAGCGGATGCGTTCATGAGGCTGCCTGTTCTTCGAATGTCGGCCATGTCAGGGGCGGGGCGACCCCATGACCATGGGTACGGGCCGACGGCTCGGTCTTCTCGATATCGCGGCGGCCAATCTTGATCAGGTTCCCGGAGGACGTCGTCGGGGCGCGGTCCACGATGCCGAAGCCGATGCCGGTATCCAGGCCGGGGTCGAGGACGATCCGCCCCTCGTCGACTCTGCGGGCGGTCAACTCCTCGACGCGTGGGCACAGTCCGGCATCGACGTCGCGCGAGGGCCGCACCGCTCATGCGGAGTGCTTCGCCCAGGCGGCGGCTTGCAGCGTGTTCACCATCAGCAGGGCGATCGTCATCGGTCCTCAGACGAAGACGATCGTGTGGTTGCCGTCGCGGATCACGCGGTCGTGGCTGTGCCGCTCCACCGCCGCCTGGCGTCGGCAAGGCGGTGCCCCCTCCGGTCGGCGCCGACTCGCCACCTGGGACAGCGGTCGGATGTTTCGCATCATGGCTACGGGTAATGCGGATGATATGGCGCAAATCGGCTACACGATGATGACCGAGCAGGCCGGCCACCGCGACCTCGTAGAACATGTGGTCGAGGCGGAGCGGGCTGGCTCCGACTTCTGCGTCATGTCCGATCACTGCTTTCCCTGGCTGGAGTCGCAGGGGCACGCCCCCTACGCGTGGAGCGTGCGCGGCGCCGCCGCCCAGGCGACGGCGCGGATACCGCTCATGACGTACGTGACCTGCCCGACGACCCGCTGTCACCCCGCCGTCGTCGCGCCGAGGGCGGCGACCCCGCAACTGCTCTCGGAGGGCCGGTTTCCGGCTCGGGCCCGGCTCGGGCGAGAACCTCAACGAGCATGTGGTGGGCAGTGGTTGGCCCTCTCCGCAGATCCGTCCGGCGAGGCTCGAAGAAGCCGTGGAGATCATCCGCGAGCTCTTCGGGGGCGGCGACGTGCATCACCGGGGCACGCACTTCGAGGTGGCGAACGCCCGGCTGTGGGACCTGCCGGACGAACCGCCCCTGATCGGGGTGGCCGTATCCGGCAAGTGGTCCTGCTTCCCTGGCTGGCCGGCTCGCGGACCTCGTCGTCGCCACCGAGCCCGAGCCGGAACTCATCGAGGCCTTCGACCGAAGTGGCGGCCGGGGCACACCGCGCGTCGGGCGACGGCCCGTCCGCTACGACCCGGACCGGGAGGCCGCGATGGCCCGCGCGCACGAACAACTCCGCTGGGCCCTCGGCGGCTGGCCCGTCAACGCCGAACTGCCGGGCCCCTCGGGCTTCGAGGGCGCCACCCGGTACGTCACGCCGGAGGGCACCACGGGAGCCGTCCCGTGCGGCGACGACGTCGACACCTTCATGGAGGCGGTCCGACCCTGCGTGGAGGCGGGCTTCACCGGGATCGCCCTGGTGCAGGTGGGCGGCGACCAGCAACTCCCGTTCATCGCCTGGGCCGAGAAGGCACTGCTGCCCGCCCTGCGCGAACTCTGACGACAACGCGACCCGCACGCGGTTCGGCTCCGCTCCGCCGGTGCCGGGCCCGACCAGGAGACGTGAGAGGACACCATGAACAGCACGGCGCACCACACCGACACCGCGCACAACACCTCGTCATCCCCCGGCCCGGCCGATCGGTCGGCCTCTTCCCCGGAGCGGGTGCAGGTCGTCCTGGACGCCTGCTCCCTCTCGGACGCGGACACCGTGTTGCGCGTTCTGGGCACACGCTTCGCCGAGGAAAGCGGTGACGACATGCCACGGCACGACAGCGCCGCGCGGTCCGACACCTGGACCGGAGCCTTCCTCGTCGGGCGGGACGCGCGCGACGCCGCGCTTCCGTCCGACCTCTCCCTGAACGGTTCCGTCACCGTGGAGCTCCAAGGCGGTCCCGTGGCGGTCGACCGGCTGCGGCAGACCCTCACGTCCGCCTTCGGCGTCCAGGTGTCCGGGTCCGCCTCCGGCGACCAGGAGATCGATCTACGGCTCCGGCTGACACACGCGTAGGCGCGCCCGGGGAACGAGTCGCCCCTCGGCCCCTCAGATCTCCTCCTCCATCCGGATCACGTCCCTGAGGTTCTCGTGCGCCTCTCCGGGTTCACCTTCCTGCGCTTCGAGCAGAGCGGCGGCGATGGCGTCCAACTTGCGCTGAATGGCTCGCTCGGCCCGGAGTTCCGAATTCTTGAGCAGCGCGAGGAGCAGCAACGTCACCGCTGTCATGGAGTCGCCGGCGAGAAGGAGCCACTCCGTCCCGATTCCGGCGATGTGCACGGCGACGGTGAAGGAAACCAGCGCGAGACAGAAGACGAAGAAGGCCGGTGAACTGGTCACCGTGGACACCGACTCCGCGAATCGTTCGAACCTGCCGCGTCCGGGGCCGCCGCGGTCGGCGGGATGCTGAAGAGTCATGGTCCTGCGCGCCCTCCGTTGCGGGGTTCCGGCCCGACCCGGCGGAGCCTCCGGCGCGTCGCGCACCCTCCTCGGTGGCGTGGTCGCGCACGCCGGCGAGAGGAAGGGGCCCTCGCCGGTATCGATCCCGGGCCACTGACCTCGCAGGGCGCCGACCACCGCGATGGAGTCGGCAGGCCGGAACACGGTTCGTCACCGTCGGCGGACCGAGCGGCACCGTCGCATGCGCCGGAGGGACGACGCCGACGACCGCGCCCCGGGGCGCTGAACACCCTGCCCGGGGCGCCGACGACCGTATCCGGGACGCCCGGGCCGTCGTCCTCAGTGCTTGGTCCGGTGCCGGATCTGGCCCGCGGCCCTTTCGGTCATCTCCTGGGCCTTTCCGCGCAGCTGTTCGCCGCGGCCCGCCCTCTGCATGGACTTGTCGCCCAGGGCTTTGCCGAGGGTCTCCCTCATCTTGCCCCTGAGCTGCTTCGTTCTGGCATTGCCCTTCATCATCACAGTCGCTTTCCTCGAGGCCGCCGACGAGTGGGGTACGGCGACATGTCTTTCTTCACCGTGTGGCCAGGAGGTGGACACCGCAAACCGGCACACGCGATCTAACCGTTCGGGTCCGGGCGTCCCCCTCTTGACGCCCCGGCTCCCACAGCCCGACGCGTCCGCTCCGCGCACCGCCCCGTGCGACGGTCCGGCGGGATCCGGCGCACCTCTTGCACGGCCCGGCTGTTGCTGATGTCATATTCAGCCGCAGGTCGGTGACTTTGGCTGATTACGCTTTCGGGTGATCCGAAAGTTTCGGCTACCTTGTGGCTGCACAGATGTTGATGCCTAAACAAGGCCTGCGTCGATGCCCTCCCCCGGTCTCGGTCGTGTCGATTCATCCCGCATGCCCGTTTCCCGACTCGCCCTCGTTCCGAGCGGAGTTCGTGTGACCCGACATCGCGCCATGGCATGGACGAGCAGTCCTCTCTCCGCCGGTCCTGGTGGAGCGGTCTCCGCCGGTCCCGGTGCCGAGGCGGCCCGCACCACCCCGTAGGTGCCGCCGGTGTCGAACGGACCGCTGCCGGGGCGTCACGCCGTGGACGGCGGGTGGCTCTCCGGCTCGATGAATGTCGTGCACCTGCCCGCCTGAGGGTCCTTCGAGCCCGCCGGGCGTTCCCCATCACAGCTGAGTGAAAGCCCCCCATACTCTGTGACCATTCAACTGTACGAGGGCCGACCGGCCGGTCGGCATGCCGCCGTACCTCCCGGCAGCCTGCTCCGCCGGGTCTACGCACCGCGGGCCTTCGACGCACTCGCCTTCTCCATGTCGACGTACGCCATGCCGCTCCTGGTGCTGGCCACGACCGAATCCGCCTCGCTGACCGGGCTGGCCTTCGCGCTGGAATGGATACCGCGGGTGGCGGCCTTCGGCCTCGCCGGTGACCTGGTCGACCGGTGCGGAGCCGCCATCGTGTTCTTCCTCGCCTCCTTGGCGCGCGGGGTCCTCGTGGCCGGCGGGAGCGTCGCGCTGACGATGCTGGAACGGGGCACGGCGCAGACACTCGTCGTGATGGCGCTGGCCGCGGCGACGGGCACCCTGACGCAGTTCAGCTTCATCGCCAACGAAGCCGTGGGCGCGATCGTGAGCCGCCGTGCGGACACCCAGGCACACAAGGTTCAGGCCGTCCTGATCGGCATCGACCAGACGGCGACGCTCACCGGACCCGCGCTCGGCGGCGTCCTGCTGCTGGCGGGGCCGACCCACATGCTCGCCGTGCTGAGCGTGCTGTCGTGCCTGGCGGCGGCCCTCGCCCTGCAGACCCCGCCGACCCCCCTTCGCGGCTCCCAGCCCGGCGCCACCCAGCGGGGAGCGGGCCTCAAGACGGGCTGGCGGACGCTGCGTTCGCTGCCCGCGCTCGGCTGGCTGGTGGGCGGTCTGACCGTCTCCAACCTCGCGCTCGGGCTGCTCCAGTCCGCCAGCCCGATCATCGTCGTCGAGCGTTTCGGACTGTCCCCCGCGGCCGTCGGCACCCTCTGGTCGGCAGCCGCGGCCTCCACGCTCCTGACGGTCACCGTCTGCCGCTTCGCGCTCAACCGGCTGGGCCTGTGGGGAGTCGGCGTGGTGTGCTCCACCGTCGCGTCCACGGCCTGTCTCGCCCTGGCCCACGCGCCGACGTACACCGCGTACGTCGTCCTCATGGCGCTGTTCATGGCGGGCGACGGCGGCCTGACCGTCGTCCTGCGCACGCTGCGCTCCCTGCTCATCCCGGCCGCGGTCTTCGGCAGCACCCTCTCCCTGACCATCCTGCTCCTGCTGCTGCCCTTCCCGCTCGCGGGCATCGTGGTCGCCCTCACCTCGACGTGGGCCCTCGACTACGTCATCGCGGTGTGCGCCGCGCTGCAGGCCGTCGCCCTCGGTCTCGCCTTCCTGCGCCTGCGCACCGACCCGGTCCTGCGCACTCCGGGCAAACCAGCGCAGGTCACAGCCTGAACCAACGGGCGCCCCGCGGCGGCCTGTTCATGCGGCCTGGGGTAGGGTCTGGCACCGGTTCGTAGCCGCTGAAGGGCTACGAACCGGTGGCGGGGAGCGTCGAAGGGCTGCGAACGGTGGAATCCCACATGGGGGACGGCGGATCCATGGACGTGGACGACACGCGGTTGGAGGCGATGACCGCGCAGCCGTTGCTGACCCGGGACTACGAGACGCGCCCCGCGCTCGTCTACGAGCGGCTCAGACAGCGGCACGGACCGGTCGCGCCGGTCGATCTACTGGGCGTACCGGCGTGGTTGGTGCTGGGGTACCGCGAGTCGCTTCAAGTCCTCCAGGACGACGACGCGTGGCCCAAGGGGCTGGAGAACTGGCGGGCCCGGTCGGAGGGCAGGGTTCCCGCCGACTGGCCGCTGGCACCCTCCCTGGAGGTGAACCACGTGCTGATCCAGGGCGGTCCCGGCTACCAGCCGCTGCGGACGGCGTGGGACGCGGCGCTCAAGCCCTTCCAGGATCCGCGCCATCCGCAGACCAAGCGTCTGAAAGCGGCCGTCACCGCCCATGCCGACGAGCTGATCACCCTGTTGGGACAGGGCGGCGGCACCGGTGTGGCCGACCTGTCGGCGCAGTTCGCGCGTCCGCTGCCGCTGATGGTGGCAAGCCATCTGCTCGGCTTCCCCGGCTCACAGGGCGACGACGCGCTGATGGACATGTGGCGGGTGCTCGACGCGGGGCCGGACGCGGAACCCGCCCTGGAACGCCTGCTGGAGACCCTGGTGGAGCTGGCGGCGGCCAAGCGGTCGCGGCCGGGCGACGACTTCCCCTCCTACCTACTGGCAGCCCACCCCGACCTCTCCCTCGACGCGCTCGCCCGCGAGCTGTTCATGCTGCTCGGCATGACGTCCGACCACGTCGGCATCCTGATCTCGAACACCGTGGTCGAGGTCATCGCGGGGGAGGGCAGCGCACGGGCGAGTCTGTCCGCAGGGATGGTCAGGGAGACCATGAACCGGGTCGTCATGCGCAAACCGCCCCTGGTGAACTTCGTACCGAGGTTCGCGGCCAAGGACACTCCGCTCGGCAACTACACGATCCGCGAAGGCGATCCGGTCTGGGTGTCCTCCGCCGCCGCGCACGCCGATCCCGTCTTCGCCGAGCACGCGGTCGCCAACACGACGATCAGCAGCCGGGCGCACCTCGCGTGGGGCGCGGGCCGACGCCAGTGCCCGGCACGCGAGCTGGCGTCGACGGTCGCGGCGGCAGGGGTGAGCCGCTTGTTCGAGCGCTTCTCCCACCTGGAACTCGCGCTCCCGGTGGACCAACTGCCCTGGCGCTCCTCCCCGTTCATGCGCGGCCTGCGATCGCTGCCCGTGCGCTACGAACTCGCCTCGCCGGTCGCCCCGTTGGCGCCGGAAGGACAGGAGCGCGCGACAGGCGCGGAGTCCGACACCCCCGACGTGTCCGGGACAGCGGCGACGGACCAGGCCGTCCAGCGCCGCTCGTCGCTCTGGCGCTACCTGACGGGCCTGATCCGGACGGGCCGTTGAGCCGCCGCCCTCCCGCACCGCAATCGACGCACCAGGCGCTCACCGTGCCATGGGGGACGCGAGCGTGGCACGACTGGTCGGCGGGACCGCGCGGCCGGCTCGTCTCGACGCTGTGATCAGCGGCCTGAGGCAGGCCGGGTTCACCGTGCTGCGCGGCAGAGCCACGGCGTACGAGCAGCACATCCCGTTCCAGGCGTTCACCGACGCCTTCGCCGGCGCCGCCCAGGGACGCAGGGACTGAGCAACCAGGCCATCGCGGCGCGGCTGCACCTCAGCCGCCGTACGGTCGCGACGCGTCCGTCTGCGTCCGCCGTCTGCCGCAAGAGCGGGACAAACCGTCCCGCTCGGCCCTGGCCGGCCTCATGACACGCGCCGCCCTCGGCACGGCGGGCTGAACGGGCGGGGTCACAGGGACAGTTCCAGCACGAGCGGGCGATGGTCCGAGATCCCCGTCGCGGGCGTGCGCACTCCGCGCGCCGCTGTCACGCCGACGCCGTTCGCGAGCACATGGTCGAACTGCACGACCGGGCGGTGCGCGGGATAGGTCGGGGTGCGGGCCAGGTCGAACCAGCCGCGGGGAGACGATGGGGTGCGGGTCTTCCCGGGAGCGTTCAGTACGACCCTGGGCAGGGCGCCGATCAGGTTGAAATCGCCCAGCAGCACATGAGGTGGGGGCAGGTCGGCGATCCAGTCGCGGACGGCGAGCAGCTGTGCGACGTTCCAGCCCGGTACGAACGACAGGTGCACCGCCACCGCCGTGAACGGACCGCCCGGTCCCTCCAGTACGGCGGCCAGCGCGGCGCGCGGCTGGTCCCTGACCACCGTGAGCCCGGGCCGCCCGGGCATCTTCAAGGGCATACCGAGGGGCGCCGGGGCCAACCGCCGGGCCCGCCAGTCCCGTACCGGAAACCGGGACAGCAACGCGATCCCGTGCGACGGGACGTCCGTGGCCGAGCCGGCGTCCTCGGGACCGTACACCCGCAGCCCGGGCTCGGCCGGGTCGCGGATCCACCCCCGGTCCGCCGTGGAACGGGCGTGGAACGCGCTCGCGTAGCGCCAGTGCATCAGTCCCGCCGCCTCGGCGGCGACCGGCGCCTGGTCGACCCCGCCCGATCGCTCCTGGAGGCGGTCCAGTTCCTGCAAGGCCAGGACATCGGCCTCCAGGGACGGGACGGCTCGGGCGAGTGGTCCTTCTGCCGGGTTCGCGGCGGGGGAGAGGGGCCCTGCGTCCGGCAGCGGTCGGCCGTGCAGCACATTGAACGTCGCGAGCCGCACCGGTCGACGGCGCGAGCCCTGGTCCCGCTGATTCCACTGATTCATCGTCAGACCAGTGTCCCCGCATCGGTCCGGTCCGCGGAAACCGGCGTGAGCAGCTTTTCGTACCCGGGAACCCATGTCACCCTCGCCACCCACGTCACCTGGACCGTCCGGCACCGGCCGAAAAGCGCCCTGGGCCGGGGCGAACATCCAGCAATCCATAGCCAATTTCAGCCGTTGCTTTGTCATCTCCATGACAAAGCTGTGTGAGCGATGCCAGTCTGCTCTTGAACGTTCACCGTTCCTTCACACCCCCCACCTGTCGCGCGCCGCCGAGTTCCGACACACCCCCTCGTGGGTCACCTCGTGCAGCGCCCTTCCCTGCTCAGCGCGTTGCCAGCCGGCCACACCCTGCCGGCCCGCTCTCTCGGCCTCGACCACGGGCCGATCGTCGCCAGAAGGAGAAGCCCTTGCTCCCGCCCCACCGCACCTCGCACCGACGCAGATACACCGCGGCGTTGGCGCTCACCGCCGCCGGCACCCTGCTCGCCGCCGGTTTCCACACCGGCGTCGCGTCCGCGGCCCCCCGTGACCGCGGCCACGCGAAGATCGTCGCCACCCCCCGGGCCGCCGCGGCCCCGGCGAAGCTGTCTCCCGCCGCGCACGCCGCGCTGCTCAAGAGCGCCACCGCCGCGGTCGGCGACACCGCGAAGATCCTCGACCTCGGCTCCAAGGAGAAGCTGATCGTCAAGGACGTCTCGAAGGACGCCGACGGCACCACGCACACCCGCTACGAGCGCACCTACGCCGGACTGCCGGTCCTCGGCGGCGACCTCGTCGTACACGTCAGGAACGGTCTGTCCACCGTGTCCGAGGCGAGCAAGGCCGACCTCAAGGTGGCGACCACCACCGCCCGCGTCACGTCCGCCACCGCCGCCCACAAGGCGCTTGCGGTCGCGAAGAAGGCCGACGCCACGCGTCCCGCGGTCGACGGCGCTCCCCGGCTCGTCGTCTGGGCCGCCGGAGCGGAGCCGGTGCTTGCCTGGGAGTCGGTGGTCGGCGGCACCCAGGACGACGGCACGCCGAGCGAGCTCCATGTCATCACCGACGCCACCTCGGGCAAGGCCCTGTTCGACTTCCAGGCGGTGCGTACGGGCACGGGCACGGGCCAGTACAGCGGATCGGTTCCGCTCAGCACCACGCCGTCCGGCTCCACCTACCAGCTGGTGGACGGCGACCGCGCGGGTCACCGCACCTACGACCTGAACCAGGGCACCTCGGGCACCGGCACCCTCTTCACGGATGACAACGATGTCTGGGGGGATGGCACCCAGAGCGACCGGCAGACGGCCGGCGTGGACGTCGCCTTCGGCGCCGCGGCCACCTGGGACTACTACAAGGACGTCTTCGGCCGCAACGGCATCCGCAACGACGGCGTGGCCGCCTACAGCCGGGCGCACTACGGCAACGGCTACGTCAACGCCTTCTGGTCCGACACCTGCTTCTGCATGACGTACGGGGACGGCGCGAGCAACGCGCACCCGCTGACCGCCCTGGACGTCGCCGCGCACGAGATGAGCCACGGCGTGACCGCCGCCACCGCGGGCCTCACCTACTCGGGTGAGTCCGGTGGCCTCAACGAGGCGACCTCGGACATCTTCGCCGCCGCGGTGGAGTTCCACGCCAACCTGGCCGCCGACGTCCCCGACTACCTGGTCGGCGAGAAGATCGACATCAACGGCAACGGCACCCCGCTGCGCTACATGGACAAGCCCTCCAAGGACGGGACGTCCCGCGACAACTGGGACTCCTCACTGGGCGGCCTCGACGTCCACTACTCCTCCGGACCGGCCAACCACTTCTTCTACCTGCTCTCCGAGGGCAGCGGCGCCAAGACCGTCAACGGGGTCTCCTACGACAGCCCGACCTACGACGGTGTACCCGTGACCGGCATCGGCATCGAGAACGCCCAGCGGATCTGGTACCGGGCCCTGACCACCTACATGACCTCCAGCACCAACTACGCCGGAGCCCGCACCGCGACCCTCCAGGCCGCCGCCGACCTGTTCGGCGCGTACAGCGACACCTACCTCGCCGTCGCCGCCGCCTGGGCCGGGATCCATGTCGGCGACCGGATCGCGTTGGGTGTCAACGTGGCGCCGATCGACGACCAGACCAGTGGCGTCGGCCAGCAGGTCTCCCTCCAGACCAGCGCCTACACCACCAATTCCGGCGCGGGCCTGACGTATGCGGCCACCGGCCTGCCGGACGGCCTGACGATCAGCGACACCGGCCTGATCTCGGGAGTTCCCACCACCACCGGGACCAGCCCCGTGACCGTCACGGTCACCGACAGCACGGGAGCGTCCGTCTCGGTGAGCTTCACCTGGCGGGTGGCGAACATCTACGCCAACAGCACGCGGGTGGACATCCCCGACGCCGGAGCCGCGGTCGAGTCACCCATCACCGTCACCGGCCGGACCGGCAACGCCTCGGCCACCACCCAGGTCTACGTCAAGATCATCCACACCTACCGCGGTGACCTGACGGTCTCCCTGGTGGGCCCCGACGGCACCGTCTACTCGCTCCTGAACCACAGCGGCGGCAGCGCCGACAACGTCGACCAGACCTTCACGGTCGACGCCTCCGCGCAACCCGTCAACGGCACCTGGAAGCTGAGGGTCCAGGACACCGCCTCGATCGACGTCGGCTACATCCAGCAGTGGCAGCTCACCCCCTGACCTGTCCGCCCGCCGACCTCGCCCGTCCGGCCCGCCCCGCGCGGTCCGGGCGGGCGAACCGTCCTCACCCGCGCTCGCCCTGGGCGTCGGGTGTGAGGACCAGCATCGTGACGTCGTCACGCACGGCGATACAGAACCGTAGGAGGTCCTCCCAGAGGCGGTCGGTGAGGTCGGCCGGCCTCTCCCGGGCCAACGGGGTCAGGCGCTCGGCCAGGGGATAGAAGGCGCCCGTCGCGTCCCGGCTCTCGGACACTCCGTCGGAGCCGAGGAACAGCCGGTCGCCGCGCTCCAGCCGGACGGTGCAGATCTGCGGCGGAGAGACGTCGAAGAACCCGAGACCGAGGGGGGCTCCTGGTTCGAGAACGAGCTCGACGGCCTTGCCGTCGCGCAGCAGAAACGGATGCGGGTGTCCGCAGGACGTCAGACGCACCGCGTCCGCGTCGGCCGAGAACTCCAGCAACACGGCGGTCGCGAACAGTTCGGCGTGCGCGGTCTGGGCCGAGTCCACGACGAGCCGTCGATCGAGGCGGGCCGCGGCCGACTTCAGGTCGCCCTCGTCGAGCACGGTCTCCCGGAACGCCCCGAGGAGGGAGGCGACGGTCGAGACGGCCGACAGCCCGTGCCCCTGTACATCGCCCATCACCGCCCGCACACCGTACGGGCCGGCGCGCACGTCGAAGAAGTCGCCGCCCACCAAGGTCTCGCGCTGGGCCGCCCGGTAGAACGCCGAGCACTGCACCGGGCCCACGCGTTCGGGAAGCGGCGGCAGTACGGCGAGCTGGGCGGCCTCGGCGACGGTGCGCACCGTGACCAGGTGGGCGTCGCGCCGACTGCGCACCAGGGAGATGACGACGCTCAGGATCGCGACGAACGTGATGGTCAGCAGGTCGGTGTTGCCCGGATGGTTGAGCTGGAGCGGCGGTACGAACAGGAACACGATGATGACGGCGCCGAAGAAGGCCGTCGCCACCGGTCCGTAGGAGAGCACGGCCAGCGACGGGATGGCGCCCAGCAGGAAGCCGATGTCCAAGGGGTACCGACTCAGCAGCTCGGCGGCGCAGACCGTCACCAGCAGGGCCGGCGGCAGCACCCGCACCCAACGCGGTGGTGGTGCTCCGCGCAGCCAGCCTTGGTACTCCCGGCCCCGACGCCGGTGGTCGGCCGTGCCCATAGCACTCCTCCCTACCCCACCACGCTCCTCCATCCGGCGGTCGTGCGCATCACGGTGGGCCGGGCGCGCCGCCGGACGCCGAGGATTTCCGTGTTCCGCGCGGGGAATTCCCGCTGGTGGGTTCCGCGCGGGGAATTCCCGCTGGTGGTTGAAAATCGCCATTCTCTGAGAATTCCCTTCGGAAGGAAGTGTGTCGGCGTCTTCGCACCACCCGTGGGCGGCCAGGTGTGTGAGGGGTCGGTCGGGGAGGCGGGGCGCTCGGAGGACCAGGAGCCGATCAGGGTGGGCAGCGAGGGGCCGCGGGGCGGGTCCTCTCGGCGTCCGCCGTGACCAACGGTTTCCTGGTGCATGAAGGACCCGGGGACGCGCCGGGGAAGGGCGCTGTCGCCGGCGGTGGGCGGATCCGGGGCAATCCCGCGCGGCGGGATCGATCGTGGGTGCGGTGCTGAGCCTCTCGACGGCCGGGCCGCGGGGTATCTCCCTCGGTGTGCTCGGCGGTGGCTCCGGTCTCCATCTGGAACCCGCCGCGGCCGGCATCACCGAAGCCGTCCGGGCCAAGCAGCGCACTCTCGCCGATGGCGCCCGCCCGCGCGGAGCCCGGCGACGGACGACCCGTGGGCGATGGGACACTTCTCCCACAGGCGGAGTCGGAACACGGGAAGAGCTGTGATGCGCGGCCGAACGCGGACAAGGACCTCTGGGGCACCGGCGCGTGGACCGGGCGGGGCCGACACCGCCCTGGTGCCGGTCCGTCACTCGGACGCGGCGCGTGCGGCCGTGCTCGTCCTGCACGGGGGCCGGGCCGACAGCCTGGCCCCCTCACGATCCTGGAACGTGGCGGCGCTGCGGATGAGGCCCGTGGTCCGAGCCGTCGCCGCGGCCGTGCCGGACGACGAGGTCTTCCTCGGGCAGGTGCGCTACCGCCTCCAGGGCTGGAACGGTTCGCGGGCCGACCCCGTCGGTGACGTCCAGCGGGCACTCGCGGAGCTCGCCCGCCTCGTCGGTGAGGTGCCGGTGATTCTCGTGGGTCATTCGATGGGCGGCCGGGCGGCTCTGCGCGTCGCTGCGGCGACACAGGTAGGGGGAGTGGTGGCGCTGGCGCCCTGGTGTCCGGAGGGCGAACCGGTGGCCCACCTCCAGGACAAGAAGGTGATCGCGCTCCACGGTGACCGCGACCGCGTCACCGATCCGTCGGAGTCGATCGCGCTCGTCCGCCGGGCCAGGGCCGCCGGCTCCCGCGCGGGTGTGCTGCTGGTCAAGGGCGGTGACCACGCCATGCTCCGACGGTACGGAACCTGGCACGGTGCCACGGGGGCGGCCGTCGCCGAACTGCTGCAGCCCGCGGAGCCGCCGGGTGGACTGCTCGCCCGGGCGCTTTCGGAGTCCGACTCCGGCCTCCTCTGACCGGACCTGCCCAAAATGCGGTGCGCCGACCGCTGCGCGCTCCCTACACTCACCCCACAACGCGCGCTCACCGCTCCTGCGGAACATCACGGCGCGCGTCCTGACGAGTGAGGGGAGCCGGGCCGTGCGTCACCGCACCGCTGTCGTCGTTCCCCCTTCGCGCTACGAGGTGATCCTCGTGTCTCCGGGTCCCCGGTGCCGGCTGCGCGGCCGACACCGGTGGTCCGTGACGAACATCTGACCTCTCTCCGCCCGTCACCGGGCAGATCGGCTGCGTACGTCCCGAGGGGGATGTGCCGTGGCCGGAGGTCCCCGCACGGCCCGTGGCACGACCGCGGGCCGCTTCGTCCGGGACATCGCGCCGCCCCATCCGGATCATTCCGAAAGGCCATGGGCCGTGCGTACCGACCTGCACCGTCACCTCGACACCCCGCTCGCCGCCGTCCGCAACCTGGGCATCCTTGCCCACGTCGACGCCGGGAAGACCACCCTCACCGAGCGGATCCTGTACCTCACCGGGACCACCCACAAGCGGGGTGAGGTCCATGACGGCACCACCGTCACCGACTTCGACCCCCAGGAACGCGATCGTGGCATCACCATCTTCGCCGCGGCCGTGAGCTGTGCCTGGGACGCGCACCGGATCAACCTGATCGACACCCCGGGCCACGTCGACTTCTCCGACGAGGTGGCGCGCTCCCTGCGCGTGCTCGACGGCGCCGTGGCGGTCTTCGACGCCGTCGCGGGAGTCGAGCCGCAGAGCGAGGCGGTGTGGCGTCAGGCGGACCGGTACGGCGTGCCGAGGATCGCCTTCGTCAACAAGCTCGACCGCGCCGGTGCCGACCTCGACACCGCGGTCGAGTCGATCAGGGAGCGGCTGCATCCGTCCCCACTGGTCGTCCAGTTGCCGATCGGATCGGAGGCCGGGTTCACCGGTGTGGTGGATCTGCCGCGCATGCGGTCCCTGGTCTGGCCCGAAGGCCGCGACACGGTCGAGGAAGGCCCGGTGCCCGAGGCACTGAGGGACGCCGCACAAGGCCGCCGCCGACAGCTGGAGGAAGCGGTGGCGCAACTCCATCCGGGCGCGCTCGAGGAGTTCTGCGCGGAAGGGACGCTCTCGGCGCGGACCCTGACCGCCGCGCTGCGCGACCTGACCCGTTCCGGCGACGGCGTGGTGGTGCTGTGCGGCTCGGCCTACCGCAATCGCGGGATCGAGCCACTGCTCGATGCCGTGGTGGCCTACCTGCCGTCGCCGCGCGACGTGCCCGCGGTACGCGGCACCCGGGACGGTGGGGAACAGGAGCGGTTCGCCGACCCGGCGGCACCGTTCGCGGCACTGGTGTTCAAGGTGAACGGGACCGCCACGGGGCGGCTGACGTATCTGCGTGTCTATTCGGGCACGATCGGGAAGGGAGAGGCGGTGTGGGACTCGGGCACCGAGCGCACCGAGCGCATCGGCCGGATCCTGCGGGTCCAGGCCGACCGTCACGCCCCACTGGAGCGGGCCGTGGCGGGCGACATCGTCGCGGTGGTCGGGCTGAAGTCGGCCCGCGCCGGGTCGACCCTGTGCGCTCCCGGGGCTCCGTTGGTTCTCGAACCGCCGACCGTCGCCGATCCGGTCGTCTCGGTGGCCGTCGAGGCCGTCGGCAGCGCTGAAGCGGAGCAGCTGGTGTCCGCGTTGACGCGGCTGGTCGAGGAGGATCCCTCGCTGGTCGTGCGCACCGACCCCGAGACCGGCCAGCTGGTCCTGTCGGGCATGGGCGAACTGCATCTGGAGGTGGCGGTGGAGAAGATCCGGCTCGCCCACGGTCTGGACGTCCGGGTCGGCCGGCCGAGGGTGGCCTACCGGGAGACGGTCGTCCGGGGAGTGTCGGGGCTGGTCCACCGGCACGTCAAACAGGACGGCGGCGCCGGTGAGTTCGCCCATGTCGTGCTCGACGTGGAGCCGATGGAGGACGTCACAGGCGACGGCGACGACGGCGGCGACGGCGGTGGGGGCGCGACGCGCTTCGAGTTCCGCTCGACCGTCGTAGGCGGACGGGTGCCGCAGGAGTACGTCCGGGCGCTGGAGGCCGGGTGCCGTGACGCGCTGGCCGACGGGCCGCTCGGCGGGCACCCGGTCACCGGGGTGCGTGTCGTCCTCACCGATGGAGCGACCCATCCGAAGGACTCTTCGGAGCGGGCGTTCCGGACGGCCGGCCGGTTCGCGCTGCGGGAGGCACTGCGCGCCTGCGCGATGGTTCTCCTGGAACCGGTGGCGGACGTCACGGTCACCGTGCCGGACGAGGCAGTGGGCGGGGTCCTCGGTGACCTGGCGGCGCGACGTGGGCAGGTCTCGGGCTCCGTCGCGCGGGCGGGCGTCGTGGTGATCACCGCGACCGTGCCGCTGGTCGAGCTGTTCGGCTATGCGACCCGGCTGCGCAGCCGGACCCGGGGCCGGGGAGTCTTCACCGCCCGGCCCGCCGGGTACGCCCCGGCACCGAGCACGGCGTCGACCGGTACTCCGGCCCGGTGACGCACAGGACGGTCCCGCCCGAAGCCGGGCGGGACCGTCCCGCGGCGCCCCGGTCGCACGCTGTCCCGGTCGCACGCTGTCCCGGTCGCACGCTGCCCGGGGCGGGCGCGTGGGACGACCGCGGCGCGTCAGGCGACGGCGGGATCGAGCAGCCCGGTGCGAAGACGCTTGATGATGCGGGTGATCAGACGCGAGACGTGCATCTGCGAGATGCCGAGTTCCTCGCCGATCTCGGCCTGGGTGCGCTCCTCGACGAAACGCATGTGGATGATCCGGCGCTGACGTTCGTCCAGTTCGGCGATCAGCGGGGCCAGGGACTGGAAGTCGTCGACGAGTTCGAGCGAGGGATCGTCCTCGCCGATGAAGTCCGCGAGAACGGTGTCCCCGTCCGCGCCGTCGTCGGCCGTGAGCGCGGCGTCGAGGGACGAGGAGTTGTAGCCGTTGGAGGCCTTGCGCGCCTCGATGACCTCCTCCTCGGAGAGGGACATCAGCGCGGCCAGCTCACGCGTGGTCGGGGTGCGGCCGAGGCGGGTGCGCAGTTCTTCCGTCGCCTTGGCGAGTTCGATCCGCGCCTCCTGAAGACGGCGGGGAACGTGGACGGCCCAGCTGGTGTCGCGGAAGAAACGCTTGATCTCGCCGACGATGTACGGAACGGCGAAGGAGGTGAACTCGACCTCGCGGGTCAGCTCGAAACGGTCGATCGCCTTGATGAGCCCGATCGTGCCGACCTGGACGATGTCCTCCATCTCGTCCTGGTTGCGGCTGCGGAAGCGGGCCGCCGCGTACCGCACGAGGGAGAGGTTCATCTCTATGAGCGTGTTGCGCGCGTACTGGTGGTCGTGCGTGCCTTCCTCCAGCACGGCCAGCCGGTCGAAGAACTGACGCGACAACGCGCGCGCGTCCTTCGGGCTGATCTTCAGCGGCTCGTCGATCAGGGGGAGTACCTCCTCCTGTGCCGTCCCTGCCTGCTGTGCCGTGTTGGTTGCCTTCGCTGCCGTCACGGCTGCCATGCGGTCCACCCCTGTTCGTTCGAAGGAATTGAAGACAGAGCCCGTCTGCCCCGTCTCAAGCCAGTCATGCCACCCAGGCTTCGAAACCCGCGGAACGCCTCGTTTCCGCGGCCCGCCGGACGTGGCGTCAGTACTCCTCCTCGACGAAGCCCTCTGCCGGATGCACGCCGACGGCAACCGCCGCCGCCTACAGTGGGATCCGAGGTGAGCCAGTGGGCATGGAGCAGGGAGAAGACGGAGCGCGGTCGCCCCTCGTCCGAGACCGGGCGGAGCCGTTCGCGCACCCCGCGCTCCTGTACTGCTCCGAGCAGGAGTACGCGGAAGGCACGCTGCCTTTCGTGTCCGAGGGCCTCGCCATCGGCCTGCCCGTGGCGGTGGCGGCACCTCCGTCCCGATTGTCGCTGCTCAAGGCGGAACTCGGACCGGTCGCCCACGAGGTCCGCTGGATCGACATGACACAGGCCGGCCGGAACCCCGGCCGGATCATCCCCGCCGTCCTGCGATCCTTCGTCGACGCCCACCCCGGACGCCCTGTGCGCATCATCGGGGAGCCGGTCTGGTACGGCCGTACGCCGCTCGAGTACCCGGCCTGTGTCCAGCACGAAGCCCTCATCAACACGGCGTTCCACGGGCGCGACGCGACCATCCTCTGCCCGTACGACGCCCGAACCCTCTCCGACGACGTGATCGCCGACGCACACGCCACGCACCCCGTGGTGATCAGCGACGGGCGGCCGGGCGTCAGTCACGCCTACGATCCCGAACACGTCCTCGCGCGCTACAACGAGACCCTGCCGTATCCGCCGGGAGCGGCCACGGTCCGCTTCGCCGCCGGACTGCTGCCCGCCGCACGCGACTTCGCGCTGCGCGAGGCACGGGAGCGGGGGATGGCTCCGCCCCGGCTGCAGGATCTGAACCTCGTCGTCGCGGAGTTGACGACCAACAGCGTGGTGCACGGAGGCGGTTCGGGGACGCTGCGGATCTGGGCCGAGAGCGAGCAGATCGTCTGCGAGGTGCGTGACGAGGGACACCTGACCGACCCCCTGGCCGGCCGCCGCCCGGTGCGCCCGGACCAACTCGGCGGACGGGGCCTGCTCCTCGTTCACTTCCTGTCCGACCTGGTACGCGTCCACACGGCCGCGTCGGGAACGACAGTACGTAGCTACCTCGCCCGGAGATGACCGCGATCGCTGCGCACGGTGGCCGGCCGTGCCCCTTGCTGCTCGCCGTACTCGCTCTACTCGCCGCGGTGCCGCCAGTACCAGGCCAGGACCGCGACGAGCCCGCAGAGATAGACCAGGGGCAGGACCAGACCCGGGACACGGGCCGCGTTCACGAACCGGCTCCGACGGGGGAACAGGCCGATACGGCCGGGGTGTGTGCCATTGCTGTCCGCTTTCGATGAGCTGAGGGCCGGTGGGGGCGTGTGCGGTGACAGCGGGAGACTGATCAGCACGCGCGGCCCGGGTGGTGGGCTCCATGATGACGGCAGGACCCGCGGTTCGGCCCCGCGCAGTCGTGTCGACAGGATTCCTGGGGGCACTCGGACTCCACCATCACTTCGGAAGAGGAGAGTTCATGCTCGGAATCGTTGCGGCGATCGTGCTGTTCATCGCGTTCTTGATCAATGCCGCGGACCTCTCGACGAACGACGTCTTCACGTCGACCAACGTCATGCTCATAGGGCTGGCCCTGCTCGCCCTGCATGTCTCCGGCGTCGGCGGCGGCTGGGCGACCCGCGGGCGTAGGCGCTGACACCTGGGGTGGACGATTCAGGATGGGGCGTGTGGGTCTTTCGAAAGTCCGGATCGACCGGGAGACCCTGGACCCCGTATACCCGGCCCGGGTCGGCAGCTACCACCGAAGCCTGCCGCCCCGACGACTCGCCTGATGTCATGGTCCCCGAGCGGACGACATCGCAGCCCAAGGAGCCCGAGTGACCTACGACGTCGGCGCGTTGCGCGCCCAGATCCCCGCCCTGCGGACCGGCATCGCGTATTTCGACGGTCCGGGCGGCACCCAGACGCCGGCGCCGGTCGGCGCGGCGATCGCCGAGGCGCTCACCCGCCCGCTGTCGAACCGGGGGAGTGTCACGGCGGGAGAGGCGAACGCGGAGGCTCTCGTCGGGGAGTTCCGGCAGACCATGGCCGACCTGTTGGGCGGGGAACCCTCGGGAGTCGTCTTCGGCCGCAGCGCCACCCAACTCACGTACGACTTCTCCCGGGCGCTGGCCAAGGACTGGGCCCCCGGCGACGAGATCGTGGTGAGCCGTCTCGACCACGACGCCAACATCCGCCCCTGGATCCAGGCCGCGGAGCGGACCGGCGCCCGGGTGCGATGGGCCGACTTCGATCCGGTCACCGGTGAACTCCCGCCCGCGGCCGTGGGTGAACTGCTCACCGAACGCACCCGGCTGGTCGCCGTCACCGCCGCCTCCAATCTGATCGGCACGCTCCCCGACGTCGCGGAGATCGCCCGTCTGGTCCACCGCACGGACGCACTGCTCTATGTCGACGGCGTGCACTACACGGCGCACACGTTCGTGGACCTCGCGCGGCTCGGCGCCGACTTCTTCGTCTGCTCGCCGTACAAGTTCCTCGGCCCGCACCACGGCGTGCTCGCCGCCGCTCCGGCCCTGCTGGAGACGCTGCGTCCCGACAAGCTGCTGCCCTCCTCCGACGCGGTCCCGGAGCGTTTCGAGCTCGGGACGCTGCCCTATGAGCTCCTCGTCGGCACCCGCGCCGCCGTCGACCTGCTCGCCGGTCTCGGGACCGGTCCGGCGGACGACCGGCGCACCCGGCTGCGGTCCGCGTTCGCGTCGGTCGAGCGGCACGAGCGAGCGCTGCGGGACCGGATGGAGAACGGCCTGGCCGCACTCGCGGGCGTCACGGTCCGCTCCCGGGCGGCCGACCGCACGCCCACCCTGCTCCTGACCTTCGACGACCGCGACACGGACGACGCCTACCGCTTCCTGGCGGCGCGGAGCGTGCACGCGCCCGCGGGAACCTTCTACGCGCTGGAGGCATCGCGCCACCTCGGCCTGGGCGACACCGGAGGTCTGCGCCTCGGACTGTCGCCGTACAACGACGAGGACGACGTGGAACGGCTGCTGGAGGGCCTGGCGGCATTCCTGAAGGCGTGACCACCGGCACTTCCTAGGCGGCGGGCCCCCGGGACGCCATGTTCGCGGGGGTCGACACCGGAACTTTGAGAGGGCGGGCGAGGCCGATCACGCCTTCGTCCAGGCGCTGCAGATGACGCAGGACCCGGTCGGTCACGCGGTCGTGCCGGGGAAGGCCCGGCCGGTCCGTCTCCAGCATGGACGCGAGGCTGGGGCCGGTCTCGGCCACGCCTTCGGTGTCGTCGTCCTCGACGCGTGCGACCAGGACGTCGATGTTGTGCGCGATGCGCCGGCCCGCCCCCTTGAGCCGGGGATCGGCCGCGACGGTCTTGCTGTAGGGCAACAGCTCGGCCGTCGCCGCCAGGGAACGCGCGTGGTACGCGCACGTCTCCAGGAGCGCCACGAGATAGCGCGCGGTCTGCCGGCGGGCCCGCAGCGGGGTGATCGGATGGGTCAACGGCTGCGTGGAGGACCGTAGATCGTCCAGAGCCGTGTCGAGATCCCGCGCCTTGTCCAGCAGCTCGATCGCCGGGCCGCCGCTCAGCTGGTCGACCGCCGCACCGGTGACCTCCCCGAGCCGCTTCAGAACCGTGGCGAGCAGCTCGTCGGTGCGGCGGTCCGTGTTCACCGGCAGCACCAGGGCGGCCGCGATGACACCGCAGGTGGCGCCGAGCGCCGTTTCCTCGATACGAAGGACGAGCACCCCGGTGCTGTAGGTGTTGAGCAGTGTGTACAGCAGGCCCAGCATCGCCGTGACGAAGAAGGACATCAGGGCGTACGACAGCGGCGCGGTGAAGAACATCGCGAAGATGAACAGCAGCACCAGGGCGAACGCGGTCCAGGTGTGGGAGCCGACCAGACTCGCCAGCAGGGCACCGGCGATGACGCCGAGGACGGTGCCGAGCAGCCGCCGGTACCCCTTGACCAGGATCTCTCCGGTGGACGCCGTGTTCAGGAAGACCACCCAGCAGGTCAGCACGGCCCAGTACCAGCGCTGACTGGAGAGGAACTCCCCACCGACGATGGCCAGGGCCGAACCCACCGACACCTGGACCGCGGTACGGGTCGTAGGACGCTTCCATCCTGTGGGGTCGTGAGCGTCCTCCTCGTCCTCCTCTTCCTTGGCGATGGCGATGTCCTCGGCGTCCAGCTCCTCACGGGAACGGGTCGTCGACGGTGTGTCGTCGGACTCGTCCTGGGGTCCGTCGAGGGCGAGTCGCAGTCCCAGGACGGAACGCCCCGTCTCCCCGATCCCGCGGAAGACGTCCTGGACGGCCGCCGAGGCGCGCGGCAGGTTCTCCTCGTCGCGGTAACCGAGCAGCCGGTTGCGCACATGGGCCACCCCGGTGCCGCGGTCCTCGGCGACCGGGCGCAGGACGAGCAGGCGCAGCGCTTCGAGATCACGGCGCAGGATGGCGGTGGTGCCGTCCTGCGCCCGGAGCCGGTCGCTCGCCGCGGGCACGGGCGCGTCCGGCAGATGCAGGGTGAGGGTGTCGGCGCGTTCCGCGCTGCGGGCGGTCAGGATGAGCACCCCGAGCCGCTCGGCGGCGATCTCGGCGTCGGCGATCCGCCGCTGCACGAGCGCGGCGGTGGCGCTGTCGCTGGTCCCCTCCGCCAGCCGTCCCTGGATCATCATCGCGCTCTCGTGGAGCCGGGCGGTGTGCCGCCTGACCTCCTCGAGAGCCTTCTCCGCCCGGTCAGGGCCGGCATCCAGCAACTCGATCTGGGCGGCAACCAGTTGCGCCAGACGGGCCCGGAAGGCCGCGCGCAACCGACGCAGCACACGCTCGGGCGTCTCCGGTACGACGACGAAACGCACCAGAGCGCTGCACACGAACGCGACGATCAGGGTCCCGCACAGTCCCGGCAGACCGGGGACGCCGGCCCTGACGAACAGCGACACGAAGTAGACCTGGAACCCGATGAGGCCCAGCGCCGTTCCGCGGTCACCGAAGCGGCGGCTGTACACGGCGGCGAAGATCAGCGCCAGGAAGAAGAGGTCACCCATGACCACGTGGGTGCTGAGCAGTGCCCCCAGCGACATCGCGGCGAGTGCCACGACCAGCCCGAGCGCGAGCGTGACCGCCTGTTGGCGCTGCTGCTTCTCCTTGATGGCGAAGGTCGCGGCCATGGCCGAGATGGAACCGGCAACCAGGTGAGTCTTACCGGCCCCGAGCAGCGCCAGTACGGCGAGCGTGAGCGCGATGGCCCCCACCGTCCGCAGCCCGGCCATGAGCCGCAGCAGCCCGGGGTCCGATGCCGCGAATCGGTCCCAGATCCTCGTCCGGCCCGGCCGTGTCGCTGTCCTCACGCTGGTGTTCTGCCTCGCTCTCCGCCATGATCAGCGGTTCCAGCATGGCACGTGTCGATGCCCGCGCGTCCTTCCCGGCGTCCGCGGCGCCCCCAGGCTCAGTCGGCCTCGCTCAGCGCGGGCGTCAACTGCGCCCAGGGACGGGGAGGTTCTCCCGTCACGGGACCGTAGACCGCCGCGCCGCGTTCGCGCGCGGTGCGCACGGCGAGCGGTACGAGCGCCTCGGGCACACCGCAGACGAGATGGCAGAACCGGTCGGGCGGGTGCCGGGCGGTCCACGCCGGTCTGCTGAACGCTGACACCTAGGTCGTCCAGTGCCCCTCGACGGTCACCGTCAGGTCGGCGACGCGCGCGTACCCCGGCGCCGGGTGCACACCGGGACGGAGCACGACGGTCGTGGCGCCCAGCCGGCGTACCGCCCGCACCAGCCTTCGGCAGGCGGGCAGTTCGGCCGGGTCCGACGTCACCCGGTCCAGGCGGCGACCGTCGACAGACAGGCGCAACTCTCGCCCACCGTAGGGGAGTTGTCCTCGAACGGCACGGTGCCGTCCAGATATCCGAAGGGCCCCGCCGGCGCCGCTCTCTCGGCGGAGCCCGCCGGGAACGGGTTGTCGTTGGGCAGGGCGACGGCCTGGAACTCGGCGCGCGGACGGCCGTCCACCGTGTCCGCCAGGAAGTCGGCGTCGACCACGGACCTCCCGGACTGCTGGAGGTCGACTCGGTGTACGGCGTGCCCGCGGCGTCCAGTTCGGCGGCGACGGCATCGGTCGACGGGCCGCCGTCGCTCACGACCAGTACCCGCAGATCGATCCGGGGCGCGGTGTCATCGGCGTGGGCCGTGCCGGCCGGCAGTCCGAGAGAGGCCGGAAGTGCATGTCTCGTGAAGGCGATGTAACCGGACCATCACGCTGCGCGATCGCCCGCATCCGCCCATGACGCCGAAGGTGCGGGGCGGGCGGTCCGGGCGGCCTTTCGCCACCGTACGGTTCCACCGGGTGACGGAGGGCTATTGGCCAGTACCGTCCGGGCCGGGACCGGCGGAACGTTCCTGCCGCTCGTGAGGCGGAGACGTTCTCGGCCAACCCGTGATTTCCGGCCGCGGGGCCGACCGCGTCGAGCGTAGGGCGGCCGGGGCCTTGTCCGTGGTCCGGGCACCGGCACCTGGGTGTGCCAAGGGGCGGACTCCGTGGTGCCGCGGGAGCATGGGGGTGACGCGTGCTCCTCGGCCGGTGCCCGTGGGAGAGGAGCGGGAGAGGAGCGGGAGAGGGAGAGGAGGAGGGGCAAGCCGGTGGCGTTGGTGTTCTCGGTCGTCTTCGCGGTGCTGGCCGCGGTCAGCAACGCGACCGCCACTGTCCTCCAGCGCCGCGCGGCACAGGACGTGCCGTTGTCCGAGGGCTTCCACGCCAGGCTGTTCGTCGAGCTGCTGCACCGGCCGGTGTGGCTGGGCGGGATGGCCGCGGTCATGGCGGCGGCATGCTTCCAGGCGCTGGCGCTGGTCAACGGAGCGCTGTCCGTCGTACAGCCGATCTTCGTCCTGGAACTGCCGTTCGCGCTGCTCATCGGCGGTCTGGTGCTGAGACGTCGGGTGACCCGGCGCGGGTGGATCGCCGTGGCGTGCATCGCCGTCGGGCTGGGTACCGTGCTGGCCGCGGCCGCTCCCTCGGTCGGGACCGACCGGCCCAGCACCGGCGGGTGGATCCTGGCGATCGTGTGCTGCGTCGGCGTCATCGTGGCTGCCGTCGGTGTCGCGCTGAGGTGCCCGGCCGGACGCGCACGCGCGGCCTGTTTCGGCGCCGCGGCGGCCATCGGCTACGCACTCACCGCGGCCCTGATCAAGGACGCGACGCACGCCTGGGAGACGGGCGGCGTCACCGGGTTCTTCCTCGCCTGGCAGACCTACGCCTTCGCCGCCACCGGAGTCTGCGCGCTGTTCCTCCTGCAGAACGCCGTCCAGTCCGGCCCCCTCGTCGCGTCCCAGCCCGCCCTCACCCTCGGTGACGCCCTGGTCAGCCTCGTCCTGGGCGTCACCCTGTACGCGGAGCGGGTGCGCACCGGTTGGTGGCTGATCCCCGAGACCGTCGGGGCCGCCCTGATCCTGTACGGAGCGATCCTGCTGGCGCGGATCCCGCTCACCCAGGTGCTCGTCGCGCCACCGGCCGCGCCGGACCGTACCAGGGCGTGAACCGCGGGAATCGACGGCTCGGCGGGGTTCAGGCCTGGAACTCGGTGAGATCGATGGCGTGAACGCGCAGCGGATAGCCGTACACCGGGTGTGTCGTCACACGCTCCGGCGTCATGCCGAGCTTGCGGATGACGTTCTCGGAGGCGTCGTCTCCCGCTCGGGTGATGCTGATGACGCGGTCGAGGCCACGGTCCTGGAGTGCGAACTCCAACGTGGCCTGGGCGGCCTCGGAGGCGTATCCCTGACCCCAGAACGGTGAGCCGAGCCGCCAGCTGATGGCGACGGCGGGCAGTACCTCCGGCAGGAACTCGGGCACGGACAGGCCCACGAAGCCGGCCAGTTCGCCGGAGGCCAGCAGTTCGACGGCGAAGAGGCCGAATCCCTCCTCGTCCCATTCCTCTTCCCACTGTTCGATGGCCTCCGCCGTGTGCTCCAGGTCGCGAACGGAGCCGTCGTCGATCCAGTGCATGACGCGGGGGTCGGCATTGATGTCCGCCATCGGCACGAGGTCGTCGTCGGACCAGCGGCGGAGGAGGAGGCGGGGCGTGTGGATCTCGGTCATGGCGCCCATCCTGCCCGACGGGCGACCTCGGGCCGACGGCGGCAGCGCCAAGACCGTGCCGGCGGTGTCCGGGAGGGCCCTCAACGACCGGTGGGACGGGACAAGAGGCCGGTGACCAGCTCGTGGACCGCTGCCCAGGCTGTGGCGTGCAGTGCGCCGACGCCCGTGCGACGCAGGTCGTCGAGGACCTGTGCGTAGTCGGAGCCGGCGTCGTACTCGGTGCTCTCGGTGAGTACGTCGTACCCGTCGCGGACGGCGACGCGCAGGCGCGTGCCTCCGGTGTCGGCCGTGTGCAGAGCGGCGGCGACGACGAGCGGCGGCGGACCGCCCGCTTCGCCGGGCAGCTTGCGGTACGCGCTGGTGATCGGATCGCGCCAGCGGAGGCCGAGCAGCAGGTGGCCCTTGGCCAGGACTTCGGTCAGGTCGGTCTCGTAGACGCTGTCCGGATCCAGGACCACCGCGCGCGCTTCCAGCACGAGAGCGGCGGGCAGCAGACAGCGCAGGGTGCTCCCGACGATGTTGCCGCCGACGGTGGCCGTGCGGCGCACGGCTCCGGTCCCCACGGTGGCGGCCGCCCGGTGCAGTGCTTCGGGCACGCGGTCGTCGATCCGGTTCAGAATCACGGCGCCGCCCAGGGTCTCGCGGCCGATCGTGTTGGCTTCCGGCAGATCGCGCAGCGACATGGCCTGCTCGGGGAAGCCGTCCCGCTGCCAGGTGGCCCATATCAGGGTCGCCCCGCCTATGGGCACCGCCCCCTCGGCCATGCACTCCTGTGCTTCGGAAACGGACGTGGGCAGACGCAAGAGCACGGCAGCCGACCTGCTTTCTGGAAAATGAGCGGCTGAGTACGCACCACCTCAGCCATATGACCGTCGACACGGCGCATTTTCCCCCGGCACACAGGGGCGCGTACAGGGCTCACTGCATCACCCGGTGCGCCGTCGCCCACGGTTCAGCCGCGCTCGCCGCCGAACACCCCCAGGATGCGCTCGGCGGCCAGCGTGGCCGTCAACTCCCCGTCCCGCACTTGCTGTTCGAGGCCGGGGGCGAGGGCGCGTACGGCCGCGTCGGCGTGCAGGCGGCCGAGGAGTTCGTCGCGGACCATCGTCCACGTCCAGTCCACCTGCTGGTCGCGGCGCTTGGCGGCGAGGCGGCCGGTGGATTCGAGGAGCGTGCGGTGCTGTTCGAGGCGCTCCCAGACCGTGTCCAGACCGGTCGACTCACGGGCACTGCAACTCAGGACCGGCGGGGTCCAGGCGGCGTCGGCGGGATGCATCAGCCGCAGCGCGCCGGCCAGCTCCCGTGCCGCCGCGCGGGCGTCCCGCTCGTGCGGTCCGTCCGCCTTGTTGACCGCGATGACGTCCGCCAGTTCCAGGACGCCCTTCTTGATGCCCTGCAACTGGTCCCCGGTGCGGGCCAGGGTCAGGAGCAGGAAGGAGTCGACCATGTTCGCGACGGCGGTCTCGGACTGGCCGACGCCGACCGTCTCCACCAGGACCACGTCGTAGCCCGCCGCCTCCATCACCACGATCGACTCACGGGTCGCCTTCGCCACCCCGCCGAGCGTGCCGGCGGTGGGGGAGGGGCGCACGAACGCCGCCGGGTCGACGGCCAGACGCTCCATCCGCGTCTTGTCGCCCAGGATCGAACCGCCGGTCCGGCTGGAGGACGGGTCGACGGCGAGCACCGCGACCCGGTACCCGAGCGAGGTGAGCAGCGTGCCGAACGCGTCGATGAACGTCGACTTGCCCACACCGGGTACGCCGCTGATGCCGATCCTCCGCGCCTTCCCGCTGTGCGGCAGCAGCTCGGTCAGCAACTCCTGTGCCAGGACGCGGTGTTGGGGCCTCGTCGACTCCACGAGCGTGATGGCGCGTGCCACCAGCGCCCGCTTTCCGTCGAGTACGCCCTTCACATAGGTGCCGAGGTCGATCGCCATGGGGGTCAGAGGTCGTGGCCGAGGTCGGCGGACAGCCGCTGCACCAGGTCGTACGCCGCGTCCGGGATCACCGTCCCGGGCGGGAAGACGGCTGCCGCGCCCATCTCGAGGAGCGTGGGCACGTCCTGCGGCGGGATCACCCCGCCGACCACGACCATGATGTCCTCCCGACCCTCCTCGGCGAGCGATTCCCTGAGCGCCGGCACGAGCGTGAGGTGCCCGGCGGCCAGCGAGGACACCCCGACGATGTGCACGTCCGCCTCGACGGCCTGGCGCGCCACCTCGCCCGGGGTCTGGAACAGCGGGCCGACGTCCACGTCGAAGCCGAGGTCGGCGAAGGCGGTGGCGATCACCTTCTGGCCGCGGTCGTGCCCGTCCTGGCCCATCTTGGCGACCAGGATGCGGGGCCGGCGGCCCTCGGCCTCCTCGAAGGAGGACACCAGGGTGCGGGTGCGTTCGACGGACGGCGACTCGCCGGCTTCGGTGCGGTACACACCCGAGATCGTACGGATCTGGCTCGCGTGCCGCCCGTACACCTTCTCCAGGGCGTCGGAGATCTCGCCGACCGTGGCCTTCGCGCGGGCCGCGTTCACCGCCAGCTCCAGGAGGTTGCCGGTGCCTTCGGCGGCCCGGGTCAGGGCGTGCAGGGCGTCCTGGCACGCCTGTTCGTCGCGCTCCGCGCGCAGCCGCCGCAGCTTCTCGATCTGCTGGGTACGTACGGAGGAGTTGTCGACCTTGAGGACGTCGATCTTCTCGTCGGTCTCCACCCGGTACTTGTTCACGCCGATGACCGGCTGGCGTCCGGAGTCGATCCGGGCCTGGGTGCGGGCCGCGGCCTCCTCGATGCGCAGCTTGGGGATGCCCGCGTCGATGGCCTTGGCCATGCCGCCCGCCGCCTCGACCTCCTCGATGTGCTGCCAGGCCCGGCGCGCGAGGTCGTAGGTGAGCTTCTCGACGTACGCGCTGCCGCCCCACGGGTCGATCGCCCGCGTCGTGCCCGACTCCTGCTGGATCAGCAACTGGGTGTTGCGGGCGATGCGCGCCGAGAAGTCGGTGGGCAGGGCGAGCGCCTCGTCGAGGGCGTTGGTGTGCAGCGACTGGGTGTGCCCCTGCGTCGCCGCCATCGCCTCCACACACGTACGCGTGACGTTGTTGAACACGTCCTGCGCGGTCAGCGACCAGCCGGAGGTCTGCGAATGGGTGCGCAGGGAAAGGGACTTGACGTTCTGCGGATCGAACTGCCTGACCAGCTTGGCCCACAGCAGCCGCGCCGCCCGCATCTTGGCGATCTCCATGAAGAAGTTCATGCCGATCGCCCAGAAGAAGGAGAGCCGGGGCGCGAACGCGTCCACGTCCATCCCCGCCTCCCGCCCCGCCCGGATGTACTCCACTCCGTCGGCCAGCGTGTACGCCAGCTCCAGGTCGGCCGTCGCGCCTGCCTCCTGGATGTGGTAGCCGGAGATGGAGATGGAGTTGTAGCGCGGCATCCGCTGCGAGGTGAAGGCGAAGATGTCGGAGATGATCCGCATCGACGGCTTCGGCGGATAGATGTAGGTGTTGCGGACCATGAACTCCTTGAGGATGTCGTTCTGGATGGTCCCGGCCAGCTTCTCGGGCGGTACGCCCTGTTCCTCGGCGGCCACGATGTAGAGCGCGAGGACGGGCAGTACCGCACCGTTCATGGTCATCGACACGGTCATCCTGTCCAGCGGGATGCCGTCGAAGAGCTGGCGCATGTCGTAGATCGAGTCGATCGCCACGCCCGCCATGCCGACGTCACCGGTCACGCGCGGGTGGTCACTGTCGTAGCCGCGGTGGGTGGGCAGGTCGAAGGCGACGGACAGGCCCTTCTGGCCGGCCGCGAGATTACGCCGGTAGAAGGCGTTGGACTCCTCGGCCGTGGAGAAGCCCGCGTACTGACGGATCGTCCAGGGCTGGTTGACGTACATCGTCGGGTACGGGCCGCGCAGATAGGGGGCGATGCCCGGGTAGGTGCCGAGGAAGTCCAGGCCCTCCAGGTCCTGCCCGGTGTACAGCGGCTCGACCGCGATGCCCTCCGGGGTCTCCCACAGGAGACCGGCCCCGCCCGTGGCCTTCTTGACGGCGCTGCGCCACTCGTCGCTCCCGCCGTCGGCCTTCGGGACCCCCAGCTCGATCCCGGAGAAGTCGGGGATTCCCCTCGCTGCCATCAGGACACTCCCATACGGTCGAGGGTGGCGGAGAGCACGGCGACGGCGTCGCACCCCGCGAAGACATAGGCATCGACATCCGGGTACTGCCCGGGACGGCCCGCGAGGAACACGTGCCCGGCGCCCGTCGCCTTCAGCTCCCCGGCGACCTCCGCGGCCCGCTCCTCGTACAGCGTGTCGCTGGAGCACAGACAGACCTCGGTGGCACCGCTGTCCTCGAAGGCGCCCTCGGTGACGGGCTCGATGCCACCCGCCTGGAACAGGTTCGAGGCGAAGGTGAGGCGGGCGGTGTGCGCGGCGGCCGGGCCGAGGGCGGCCAGGAAGATCCGCGGCCGGGAACCGGTCGCCGCCAGGTGGGCGTCGGAGCGGGCCCGCAGCGCCTCGAACGCCTCGTCGCGCCGCACCCGCGGCAGCCCGCCGGACGGCGGTACGGGGGCGGGATCACGTTCTACGAGTCGTTCGGCGAGGTTCGGGAACTCGCTGACCCCGGTGACGGGTTCGCGCCGCTTGGCGAGCTTCGCGCTGCGCGCCTCCCAGGTGTGGGCGAGGTCCTGACCGAGCCGCCCGGAGCGCAGGGCCGCCGCCTGGCCACCCTCCCGCTCGATCCACTGGAAGAACTCCCAGCCCGCGTGGGCGAGTTCGTCCGTGAGCCGCTCCACGTACCAGGAGCCGCCCGCCGGGTCGATCACCCGGGACAGATGCGACTCCTCGACCAGGATCGTCGAGGTGTTGCGGGCGATCCGCCGGGCGAACGCGTCCGGCAGACCCAGGGCGTGGTCGAAGGGCAGCACGGTGACGGCGTCGGCGCCGCCCACTCCGGCGGCCAGCGTCGCGACCGTCGTGCGCAGCATGTTCACCCACGGATCGCGGCGGGACATCATCACCGGCGAGGTCACCGCGTGCTGAACCTGCCCGCCCGGGGCCCCGCAGACCTCGGTCACCCGTGCCCAGAGCCGGCGCGCCGCCCGCAACTTGGCGATGGTCAGGAACTGGTCGGCGGTGGCCGCGTACCGGAACTCCAGCTGGGCGACGGCCTGTTGGACGGTCAGACCCGCCTCGGTCAGCTCCCGCAGATAGGCGACGCCGGTCGCAAGGGAACTGCCCAGCTCCTGCGCCGCCGAGCCGCCGGCCTCGTGGTACGGCAGCGCGTCCACGGTCAGCGCCCGCAGCCCCGGGTACTCCTCGGCGCACAGCCCCGCGAGAGCGGCGACGGGCGCGAAGTCGAACCCGCCGTCTCCCGTACGGGCCTCGTGGCCCAGCGGGTCGGCTCCCAGGTTGCCGCGCGCCGCCTCCGTGGCGACCCCACGCTCCTGGTAGAGCCGTAGCAACTCGCGTGCGGCGGGCTCGACTTCACGTCCCGCGTCGAGGACGACGGGCGCCAGGTCGAGATAGACGCCGTCGAGGACCCGGCCGAGCGAGGACACCGGAATGCCGCCCGCACCGGCGACCAGCCAGAGCGAGGTGACGCCGTTCTCCAGGTCCGCCAGGACCGCCGCGCCGTCGGCGGCCGTGTGCTGCTGCCGTACGTCCCAGCCGCCGAGGGTGTTGCCCTCGGGGCGTCCGCCTCGTACGAAGGGAGCGAAACCGGGCAGGCCGGGATCGGGCGCGGAGTCGTCCGCGGTGTACAGGGGGCGGGCGCGCAGCCCGTCCTCCAGCGTGGTGGACAGGGCTTCTTCCGCTGCCGCGCCCGAGACTTCCTTGCCCGACTTGCGCAGGACGCCTTCAACGAGGCGTTGCCACTGCTCATGGGTCGCGTCAGGGAACTCGGCGGCCAGCGAGAGCCCGTCGTCAGGCAGGACCGTCATGCTCGGATGCTAGGCCAAATACGCAGGTGAGCAGCAGAGGACGCGGCTGTGACCTTGACCTCGCAGAGGTTGTGACCTTGACCTCCCAGGGGTGGTCTTGATCAACAGGCCGGGTTCGTACTACGGCAGCACACGGATTTCGGACAGGGCCGGGTGCCGCGGAGCGAGGAGGACGATCGGGGCGGGGCGCGCCCCGGGCTGCGGGTACACGGTCTGGTGCCAGCCCCGGCAGCGGAAGAAGTTCAGCGCCGCGGTGTCCTGATGGTCGGTCACCGCCCAGGCCCGGTCGTCCATGGCGGGCAGCAGAAGTACGTCGAGGAGCCCGGTGCCGGCGCCACGGCCGCGCGCCGCGGGCGCCACCACGAGATCGGTGATCCGTACGGCACCCGCGAGCCACTCCTGCGACCGCCGGGCCCCCAGTGCCGGATGTTCCGGGGCGGGATCCGCGGAGCGTACGGCGGTGCCGAAGCCGCACAGCCGACTGCCGATGCGGGCGGTCACCGCCAGGAACCCCGGCCGGCGCACCTCGTCCGCGATCCGCTGCCGCATCTCGGAGGCGACTTCTTCGTCCCGCTCGGGCGAACGTTCGCGCGACGACACCAGCCGCAGATGCACGAACTCCTCGACGACGCCGAGCGCCGTGTCGCCCTGATAGACGGTGGTACCGACGTCCATGAACTCCTCCGGCCGGGATGGTCGCCGCTGGCGAGATGACGAGTCGGGCCGCGCCGAGTGGGCGCGGCAGGTTCCTCAGCGGTCGGGGAGTGTTCCCAGAAACCGTATGTGGGGATGGTCGCCGGGGCCTTCGCCCGTTCTGGTGACGGTGGCGCGTACGCCGTAGACGTCGGCGATCAGGGCCTCGGTGAGCGTCTCCGCCGGAGTACCGCAGGCGACGACCCGGCCCTGCGCGAGGACGACGATCCGGTCGCAGTACATGGCCGCGAGGTTGAGGTCGTGCAGGGCGACGACGCTGGTGACGCGGAGTTCCGCGATCAGGGCCAGCAGGTCGAGCTGGTGCTGGATGTCGAGGTGGTTGGTGGGTTCGTCGAGGAGGAGTTCGCGTGGTTCCTGCGCGAGCGCCCGGGCGATGTGGACGCGTTGGCGCTCGCCGCCCGAGAGCGTGTGCCAGGAGCGGTCGGCCTTGTCGGTCAGGCCCGTACGCTCCAGCGCGGTGCGAACGGCCTTCTCGTCGGCCGGAGTCGAGGGCGACCAGGCGCGTCGGTGGGGGATGCGGCCGAGACGTACGACGTCGAGCACGGTCAGGTCGAGCTGGGTGTCGACCTGCTGTTCGACGACGGCGACGCGGCGGGCGACGGCCCGGCGGCCGAGGTCGCCGAGCGGGTGCCCGTCGAGGGTGACGACGCCGGAGGCGGGAGTGAGGACACCGGCGAGCAGACGCAGCAGGGTGGACTTGCCGGAGCCGTTGGGGCCGAGCAGACCGGTGAGGGATCCAGGCAGTGGTGTGAGGTCGACGCCGTCCAGGATCAGCCGGCCGGCGGCGGTGCGGGAGACACGGTCGGCGCCGAGCGTCATCGGTTCACCCTTCGGGTGCGGTACAGGATCAGCACGAAGCCGGGCACGCCGATCAGCGAGGTGACCACACCCACGGGCACCTCCTGCGGGTCGAGTGCGGTACGGGCCACGGTGTCGGCCCAGACCAGGAAGACCGCCCCGGTGAGGGCGGTCACCGGCAGCAGCCGGGCGTGTCCGGGGCCGCCGAGGGCGCGTGCGGCGTGCGGCAGGACGAGGCCCACGAAGCCGATCGCGCCGGCCACGCTGACGAGCGCGGCGGTCAGCAGCGCCGTGCCGCACAGGAGCACCAGCCGGGTACGGGCCACGGAGACGCCGAGGGAGGCCGCCGCTTCCGGTCCGAACGCGAAGGCGTCGAGTGTGCGCGCGTGTCCGAGGCAGACCAGCAGGACGATCGCGGGGACGGCCGCGCACAGCCATACGTCGGTCCAGTCCGCTCCGCCGAGCGAGCCCAGCAGCCAGAACAGAACGCCCCGGGTGGTCTCGGCGTCGGCCGCCGTCATCACGACGAAGGAGGTGAGCGCGGAGAACAGCTGCATGGCGGCGACCCCGGCGAGCACCACCCGATCGGTCGTGCCGCCGAGGGTGTGGCTGAGCAGCAGCACCAGGGCGAAGGAGCACAGCGCGCCCACGAACGCGCCCCCGGAGACGGACAGCGCTCCACCGCCGGCGCCCAGCACGACGACCACGACGGCCCCCGTCGAGGCCCCGGAGGAGACGCCGAGGACGAACGGGTCGGCGAGCGGGTTGCGCAGCAAGGACTGCATGACCGCCCCGCACACCGCGAGCCCGGCGCCGCAGACCGCGGCGAGCAGGGTGCGGGGCAACCGCAGGTTCCACACGATGCCGTCGCGGATGGGGGACAGCTCCGAGGTCCGGCCACCGAGGTGGGAGGCCACCGCGGACCAGACCTCCCCGACGCCTATGTCCGCGGGGCCGATGGTGATGGCCACCGCCACGGACGCGACGAGCACGGCGAGCCCGGCCGCCGCACGCATCACGGTGGAGGTCATGGCGGCGGTGGTCACCCGGCGAGCCCGTACTCGCGCAGCGCCGCGGCCACCTTCTCGACACCTTCGACCGTGCGGATGGTCGGATTCATCGCCTGCCCGCTGAGCTGCACGTACCGCTTGTTCTTCACCGCGTCCATGCTCTTGGTGGCCGGATTGGTCTCCAGGAACTCGATCTTCTTCGCGGCGGTCTCGGCGGTCTGCGACCTGCGGGTGAGGTCACCGATGACCAGGACGTCGGGGTCGCGGTCGGCGACGGTCTCCCAGTTGATCTGGGGCCATTCCTGCTTGGTGTCGGCGAAGACGTTCTTCGCGCCGAGGGTGTGGGTGATGATGCCGGGGGCGCCGCAGCAGCCCGCCATGTACGGGGCTTCCTGGTTGGCGAACCAGTAGAGGACCGTGGTGCCGGACGCGTCGATCCCGTCAGTGGCCTTCGCCACCCGTGCCTTCAGGTCCGCGACGAGTGTGGCGCCGCGCTCCTCGACGCCGAAGACCGCGGCCAGGTCGCGTACTTCGCCGTAGACCGCCTCCATGGTCAGCGGCCCGGTGCGCACGCCATCGCCGTCACCGCTGTTGTCCTTGCCCTCGCAGTCGGCGGGCGAGAGGTACGTGGGCACACCCAGCTCCTCGAACTTCTCGCGCGGAGCCACACCGCCCTTGGCCAGTGTGGAGGCGAAGGAGGCGGCGACGAAGTCGGGTTCGGCGTCGAGGACCTTCTCGAAGGAGGGGGCGTCGTCCGCGAGCCGCGGCACCTTCCCGTTGGCCTTCTCCAGGCCCTTCATGACCGGGTCGGTCCAGGTGGCGGTGCCCACCATGCGGTCGGCGAGGCCGAGGGACAGCATGATCTCCGTGCTGCCCTGGTTCAGGGACACGGCCCGCTTCGGCGCGGAGGCGATCGTGACCTTCCGGCCGCAGTTGTCGAGCGACACCGCACCGGTGGATTTCGGGGACTCGTCTCCGTCGGCGGACGAGCCGCTGCCACAAGCGGTCAGCAACAGGGCTCCGGAAAGGAGCAGGGCACAGCGGCGGGCTGGGGGCGCAACGGGCACGGGACATCCTCTGGCGTCGAGGGCCCAGGCGCGGGGCCCGTTCGTACGGTCCGCCAGCAGGTCTTCGGACTCGGGATCGGCCGGACGAGGCGCCTTCCCGGACTCCGGTCACGTATGACCGCCGTCCAGTGGCTTCGTGTTGCCCCGCCCGTCACCCTTACCGCTGCGCGTCAGCTCCGGATTCGCACCGGATTCCCTTGACTGGCCTCGGCAAATTATCACGCCCCCGTCAGCCGCGGCTTCAGCACGATTGTTAGCCTTGGCTGTGATCCAATTCCCTGTGCCCGGCCAAGGCTTGCGATGAGCGCCGTCGGCTCCTTCCCGCTCGGTGCCGCGACCACGCTCGCCGAACTCGCCGCGGATCCGCATCCGCGCCTGGCGCGACTCCGTGCCTACGAGCCCGTTTCCTGGCTGCCCGAGCTGGACGGCTGGCTGGTGACCCGCCGTGATCTCGCGCTGAACGTGATGCGGGACGCCGCGACCTTCACCGTCGACGACCCCCGGTTCTCCACCGCACAGGTCGTCGGCCCGAGCATGCTGTCCCTGGACGGTGACGAGCACGCCCGCCACCGGGAGCCCTTCACCGCTCCCTTCCGCCCCAGGGAAGTACGCGAGGGCTTCGCCTCGTTCATCGAGCGGGAGACCGACCGGCTCATCACCGCGCTGCAACCGGCGGGCGCCGTCGAACTGCGGCGTGCCTTCGCCGGCCCGCTCGCCGTCGCCGTCGTGACCGAGGCGCTCGGGCTGGTCGGCACCAGCGCGGACACGGTGCTCTCCTGGTACGACTCCATCGTGCGGTCGGTCTCGGACATCACCGCGGGACACGCGGCGGCACCCGCGGGCGCCGAGGCGTACGCGCGGCTGAGGTCCGCCGTCGAAGCCACCGTCGCCGACCGGGGCGCGGCGTCGGTCCTCGGCTCGGCCGCGGAGCGGCTGGCGCTGCCCGAAGTGGCGTCCAACGCCGCGGTGCTGATGTTCGGCGGGATAGAGACCACCGAGGCGATGATCACCAACGCGCTGCTGCACCTGCTGCGACACCCCGGCCAACTTGCCCTCGTCCGTGACGACGACGGCCTGCTGGACGGCGCGATCGAGGAATCGCTGCGCCTCGAACCCGGAGCGGCGGTCGTGGACCGGTACGCCACCCGTGACACCGTCCTCGGCCCGGCCACGATCCGTCGGGGTGAACTGGTCACCGTCTCTCTGGCCGGCGCCAACCGCGACCCGGCCGTCTTCCCCGATCCCGATCGGTTCGACGTCCGCCGCGAGAACGCGCGTCTCCAGCTGGCCTTCGCGCACGGCCCGCACTACTGCATCGCCGCGCACCTCGCCCGGCTGGAGACCCGTATCGCCCTTCAGCGCCTGCTCGAACGCCTGCCCGCCCTGCGCCTCGACCCGGCCCGTCCGGCCACTCCGCAGGGGCTGGTCTTCCGCAAGCCGCCCACCCTGCATGTGCTGTGGGACAGTCCCGCCTGATCAGCGTGACACCGGGGTGCGTCGCAGGGATCTCAGGAAGGGCCGCAGAAGCCATCGCCGGGCGGGTACCTCCACGTACTCGTACAGGAGCCAGGCGAATGCCAGGGACACCGCGAAGGCGCTGATCGCGCCGATCGGCGACGGTGTGAACAGGTGCTGTCCCGCGCGCAGCACGAGCAGGTGGACCATGTAGAAAGCGAAGGAGAGTTCACCCAGCCGGACGAGGGCCGGATGTCGCCACAAGCTGGGCAGGCCGCGCACGTCGGCGAGGGCGGCCGCGGGGATCAGACAGGTGAAACCGACCAGGGTGCAGGCGACGCAGGCGTACGACCCGCCGACCTGGGAGACCAGGAAGTAGCCGATGATCGTCAGGGCCACCGACGCCTCCAGGCCGGGGCCGCGCCAGCGGCCGAGGAGCACGAGGCGGGCGACGGCGACTCCGAGGACGAACTCCGGCAGCCGGGCGGCGGGGAAGGAGTACAGGGTGCGGCCGACACCCAGTTGCAGGTCCGCCCGGGTCAGGATGAGCACGGTCAGGACGCTCGCGCCGGCGAGCGCGGTCGCGGTGAGGGCACCGGCGTGCCGCAGCAGCAGGGCGAACACCGGGAACGTCGCGTAGAAGAACGCCTCGCACGCGAGGGACCAGCTGACGGGGTCGAGTGTCTGCCACCACGGGTACCACCAGGAGTGGACGAGGAGCAGATTCGCCGCGCTGCCGGCCGGCTTGCCCATGCCCATGACGAACATCGCGATACAGGCCGTGACCAGGTGGACGGGGTAGAGGCGGGCGAAGCGGCGGCGCCAGAAGGCCGTGGGGCGGTCGTCGGACCGGGCGGACCAGCCGAGGACGAAGCCGGAGAGCAGAAAGAAGAAGGAGACCCCGGTGGAGCCCGCCCCGAAGCCCCAGTCGGCGAAGTGACGGGCCTGCCCGTTGAAGTAGCCCAGGTTGCGGGTGTGCAGGCAGAAGACGAGAAGGGCCGCCACCCAGCGCAGACCGGTGAGGGACGGCAGTGGACCGGGATGGGTCACCTCGCGGTGTTCAGTCTTCGATCGGACCGGCGATTCGGATTGCTCCGGCTCGGCGAAGGAAGACTTGCTCACGATGGGACCGCCTGTGTTGGTCAAGGAGAGGTGCTCGCTGGGGGACTGGGGTGTGGAACTGGGCATGTTTGGGGTGGTTGTCGTCGACGCGTTTTCCCCGAGGAGCCGGTAAGTATGCGTGTCGAATTGCCGTTCGATCCGATGATGGGCATCGGCCGCTGCGATGCCATGTCAAGGTGTGAACGCCTGGTCGGACGCTGGGTCACCCTCCATCTGACGGTGGACGGGATACCTTGGGGCAACGGGATGGCCGATGGACTGTGACACGCACGGGGACCCGCGTCGCGTACCGAGCGCCGGGGACGCCGCCGATGCCGCCGTCACCGGAAGAGGGCCGGCATGATCGCCGTGAGCGCGGCGGTCAACCCGCGAGGGCGCCGACCGCACGGGCCCGGGCGGTCGCTTCCGGCACCGATCAGCCGCCCCACCAGCAACCGCACGAGCCGCCTGGCAGGCCGGTGCGACGGCCCGAAGCCCACGGAAGCGCCAAGGCGGTCGCCGCCCCCGCGAACGGGGCGGCGACCGCCTTGGACCTGCGAGGGCAGGGCGGTGGTGCCGAAGTCGGTGGTCGTGGCAGGCGCGGGAGCGTTCGGCCCGGTGCTCAGCGCGAGGTGAGTTTCCACAGATGGTCGGCGGTGCCGTTGTCGTCCCACTGGAGGACCTGGGCGCCGGACGAGGTGCTCATGTTGGTGACGCCGAGCAGGAGGCCGCTGTTGTAGTTGGCGATCTTGTAGGAGCCGTTGTCGGCGGGGATCAGCTGCCAGAGGTGGTCGGCGGTGCCGTTGTCGCCCCAGATCAGGGCCGTACCTCCGGCGGCGGTGCTCATGCCGTTGACGCCGAGCAGTAGACCACTGGCCTGGTTCACGATCTTGTAGAGGCCCGAACCCGCCGACACCAGCGTCCAGTTCTGGTCGGTGCCGGTGGTCGAGGTGGCCTGGACGACGGCGGTGCCCTGTGCGGTGCCCGCGCTCTGTGTGTCCAGCGCGAGCCCGCTGTTCTTGTTGGTGATCTGATAGCGCCCGGCGAGCGAGGCGGACGTCCCGCTGGGCGTGACGACCAGGTGGTAGCCGTCGGACGCGTTCATCGAGACAGGGACGGTGATGGAGCCGTTGCTGACCGGATAGTCGCTTTCGGAGATGGTGTACGGGGCGGAGACGGCCGTGGTGCGGCCCTTGGACGGGGTGTACTCCAGCTTGACGTGCACCGTGCCGCCGAAGGCGGACAGGGAGCCGAGTCCGTTGACGGTGACGGCCGTCGAACCGGTGCCTCCGCCGAAGATCACGCTGATCTGCCGGCCGTCACCGGTGAGCGAGGCGGCGCCGTCGATGCCGGTCTGCGCCGGGGGAGTGGTGGTGAGCATGTTCCCGGACAGGTCGCCGTACCACTTGTAGAGCCAGTAGGAGCCGTTGGGCGATCCGCCGGTGTCGGTGAGGGTGTCGCCCAGGGTTCCGTAGTGGTTCCAGAAGGCGAGTTCCGCGTCGTGGACGCCAGCCCGCTCGAACTTGGCGACGTAGCCGACGAGGGCGCCTGGTATCCCTATCTCGCTCGGTGTCGCGTACTCCTCGATGGAGATCGGCCGCGGGCTGATGCCGAGGCTGCTCTCCAGGGAGCGGTAGGCGGAGACGTGCGCGGCGATGTCCTTGCTGCCCTGGAGTTCGTGCCAGGCGATGACGTCGGGGACGGTGCCACTGGCCTTGGCGTCGGTGAGGAACTGGCTCATCCAGCTCTGGTTCCACGCCGAGTGGCTGGGGCCCTGGATGGGAGTGGCGGCGTCCTTGGCGCGGACCTCCTTGTACGTACGTGCCCAACCCGCGTCGAAGGCACCGGCGTTGGCGGTGTCCCAGGTCCAGTCGGGCTCGTTCCACAGCTCGTACGCGCTGATGTTTCCGGCGCCGGAGGACTTGACCGAGGCGACCTGGGTGTCGACGGCGGACAGCCAGTCGTTCCAGCTCACCCACTTGTAGGGGAAGTCGGGGTACCAGTCGGGCATCCGGACGACGACCTTCGCACCGGCCCTGGCGGCCTTGGGGGCGACGACCAGGGAGTCTCCGGCGGGGCGTGGCTCACCGTTGGGCAACTGGTGGCCGCCGGGTGCCATCTGGACGAAGGTGTTCGGCTTCAGCGGCTGGACGAGGCTGTCGGCCGGGGTGCTCGCGTCGGCGAGACCGTAGAGGCTGCCCGTGGCGACATGGGTGACGGACCGCAGGGTCTGGGCGGCGTTGACGACCAGGGTCGTGGACGCGGTGGGGGCCGCCTGGGCGGGCGTGCCGGTGAGGGCGGTCGCGCCGGCGGCCAGGGCCGTCGCCAGGACGGCGGCGGCCGTGCGGTCGAACGACCTTCTGGGCGTGCGTGGTTGAGATCTCGCAACAGGCATGGGTGGCGGCTCTCCTGACGGATGAGGAGGTGGATGGGTGGCTGACGTCCCGGTCAGTCCTTGACCGCGCCCGCGGTGACCCCGGCGGCCACGTACCGCTGCGCGAGGACGAGCAGGACGGCGGCGGGTACGGACGCGACGACGGCGGTGGCCATGATCGCGTTCCATTCCTGGTTGTTGTTGCCGATGTAGCGGTAGATGCCGAGGGTGATCGGGCGAAGATCGCCGCCGCCGTCGAGGGTGTTGGCGAAGACGAAGTCGGACCAGGCCCACAGGAAGCTGAACAGCGAGACGGTGACCACGGCGTTGCGGCTCACCGGCAGGACGACGGACCAGAAGGTGCGCCAGGTACCCGCCCCGTCGATGCGGGCGGCGGCGGTGAGCTCGTCGGGGATGCCCGACATGAACGCCGTGAAGATCATGACGCCGAAGGGCACGGCGATGGTCGAGTCCGCGATGATCAGGCCCCACCAGGAGTTCAGCAGGCCGAGGTTGAGGAAGATCCCGTAGAACCCCATCGCCATGACGATGCCGGGGATCATCTGGGCGACGAGGAGGGCCAGGCCCATGATGCCGCCGCCGCGGGGGCGGAGTTTCGCCAGTGAGTAACCGGCCGGTGCGGCGAGGACGAGGGTGGCGACGACCGTGCCGAGGCCGATCAGCAGACTGGTGCCGAGGTAGGGCATCTGGTCGTGCAGCACGGCCCGGTAGCCCTCGAACGTGGGGTGCAGCGGGAACAGGTCGGGCGGGGACTTGCGCATGTCCTGCTGCGGGGTGAGGGACACGTTCAGCATCCAGTACACCGGGAACAGCATGAGCGCGGTCAGCAGGAGTCCGACGGCGGTGTAACGGCGGGAACTCGCGGGGGACTTCACGCTTCCTGCCTCCTCTGGACGCGGATGTACAACAGGCCGAAGACGAGGGCGATGAGGATGAGGATGTTGCCGACGGCGGCACCGGGGCCGAAGTGCGGGAGCAGGGTGCCGAACGCGAGCTGGTACGACCAGGTCGCCAGCGTCGACGAGGAGTCGCCGGGACCTCCCTTCGTCATGATCCAGATCAGGTCGAACACCTTGAGCGTGTAGACCAGTCCGAGCAGCAGCGTGATCGCGGAGACCGGCCGCAGGAGAGGGAAGGTGATGCGGCGGAACTGCTGCCGGCCGCTCGCCCCGTCCAGCGAGGCGGCCTCGTACAACTCTCCGGGGATGTTCTGCAGACCGCTGTAGAGGATGACGAGGTTGAAGGGGATGCCGATCCAGACGTTGGCGATGACGACCGAGGCGAGCGCCCAGTGCGGCGAGGTCAGCCAGTCGACGGGCGGGACGCCGACGAGATGGAGGGCGTAATTGACCACGCCCGACTCGCTGTTCAGCATCCAGGACCAGGTCGACGCCGACACGATGAGTGGCAGCAGCCACGGGATGAGGAACAGCGCCCGCAGCGTGGTGGAGAGACGGAAGTGCCGGTTGAAGAAGACCGCGAGCGCCAGCCCGGCCGCGTACTGGAGCGCGATCGACACGAACGTGAACACCATCGTGTTGCGCAGCGCGGGCCCGAAGGTCGGGTCGTTCAGCACCTGGGAGAAGTTGTCCCAGCCCGAGAACGGCGCGTCGCCCGCCACGAACGAGCGGACCGTGTAGTCACGCAGGCTCAGATCGAGGTTGCGGTAGAGCGGATAGAGATAGAAGGCGGCGAGGTAGGCCACGAGCGGGGCGAGGAAGCCCAGCGCGGTCAGCCGGTCCCTGCCGCGCCGACGGCGTGGCGGCACGTCACGCCGGTCGGCGCCGCCCGTCGCTCCGGACACGGCCGGGGACCGCTTGGGACGGCGGTCGACTCGGGCGATGGTCATGCGAACTCCTGGATGCGGGTGGCGGTGTCCGGGACGCGGCCTGCGGCGTCGCGCGCTGTCAGCCCTTGCTCTTGTCGGCCGCGTCAGCCCTTGCTCTTGCCGGCCGCCGTCTGCGCGGCGTCGAGAGCTGCCTCGGGGCTCTTGCCACCGGACAGGGCCGCCTGTACGGCCGTCCACATCGGCTGGGAGATGGTGGGGTACTTCGTGCCGAGACCACCGCTGGTACGGCCACGCGCGGCGGCCACGGCCGCCACCCACGGCTTGAGCTTCGGGTTCGCCTCGACCTGCTGGGCCTGGACCGCCGCGGTGGGCGCGACGTATGTCAGGGCGGTGTCACTCGCCAGCAGGCTCTCCGAGCTGGTCAGACAAGTGACGATCTTCTTGCTGATGTCGTAGCGCGCGGTGTCCTGCTGCACGGGCACGGTGACGAACTCGCCGCCGGTCGGCACCGGCGCCGAACCGCCGTTCTGCCCGGGGATGCTGACGACCCCGTACGGGAATCCGGCCTTCTCCGCGTTGGCGAGCTGCCAGGTGCCGTTCTCCGCGAAGGCGTAGTCGCCGGTGGCGAACTCCTGCCAGCTGGTGGTCTGGGTGTTGTTCAGGACGTCCTTGGGCGCGAGACCCTCGTCGACCCACTGCTTCCACAGCGACAGCGCGGCGGCGCTCTTCGGCGAGTTGAGGTGGGTGAGGTCGCTGCCCGCGCCCCAGAACCACGGCAGGAACTGGAAGCTGCCCTCCTCCGTGCCGATCGCCGAGAAGGTGATGCCCTTCTTCCCGGCCGACTTGACCTTCTTCAGCGCGGCCGTGAGCGACGCCCAGTCCTTGATGGAGGCGGGGTCGACGTGGGCGGCGGTCAGGATCTTCTTGTTGTAGTAGAGGGCCAGCGTGTTGGCGCCGATCGGTACACCGTAAGAAGCGCCGTCGATGGTGCCCGCGCCGATGATGTTCTTCTGGATCGCGGACGTGTCCAGACCGAGGTCGCTCGTCTTGTTGAGGATCCCCGCCTCGACCAGTGTGGAGACGACCGGGTTGTCCACGAGCATCACGTCGGGCGCGTTGCCCTGCTGGGCGGCCAGCAGCGCCTTGTTGCCCAGGTCGGTGGTGTCGTAGCCGGTGCGCTTGATCTTGACGCCCGCCGAGGTACCGCACTGGGCCACGCGCTTACCCCAGTCCGAGGAGGCGTCGAACTGCGGGTACGGGTCCCAGAAGGCGTACGTCGCCGACTTGCCGGTGGAGCCGGAGGAACCCGAACCCCCGCCCCCGCAGGCCGTGACGGAGGCGAGGGTGCCGACGGCGACACAGGCGGCGAGGAGAGTTCTGCGGGTGTTTCGCATTGCGGTGACCTCGTTGTCATGAGTGGTCGTGCGGGGTGACGGGGTGACGGGGTGACGGGGTGACGGGGTGATGGAGTGTGGGCGGGTGCCGGGAGGAGGCCGTGGAGGTCGGCCGGCGTCAGGAGGTGGGCAGCCAGACGCGCATGCTGCCGGCCTGCCGGTTGGCCCAGGCGTAGTAGGGGATCGCGGTGAGCTCGACGGACTCGCCCGAGGGTGCGATGGCCGGGTCGGCGTCGGCGGACCGATAGGGCCACCAGCCGGTGTCCGGGACCGCGCGGCGACGGCCCGTGGCGAGGACGGTGGTGACACCGCCGAGCAGATCAGGCCGCTGCTTCGCGGCGAGCGGCCGCGCGGTGTCGATGACGACGTCGTCCAGACCGCCCCCGGGGTGGTCCACCTGCTCCAGGCAGTACACGAGCGGCCCCCGCTCGATGGCGACACAGCCGCGGACCGCGTCCACCCGCGGGTCGGCCGCGGTGAGGCGGGGCTCCAGGCCGAGTTCCACGACGACCCGGTCGCCCGGCGCCCAGGTGCGCTCCAGGCGCAGCCAGCCGTCGGTGACGGGGGCGTCGGCCTGGTCGTAGGTCCGGTCGCCGCACCGCACGCGGTACGCGTGGCACCACTGCGGGATGCGCAGGGACAGCGTCCAGGGCCGCTCCCGCGGGGTTTCCTCGACGGTCAGGGACACCGCGCCGTGCCAGGGGTAGTCGGTCTCGGCGGACACGGTGACGGGCATACCGTCGAGGTCACAGCGGTAGCGGCCGGTGACGTACTGGTGGATCTGCAGGCCTTGCCCCTCGGCGTCGGTCGAGGAGAGGTAGTGCTCGAGTCCGGCCAGCAGCCGCATCACGTTCGGGGGGCAGCAGGCGCAGCGGAACCAGCGGGTACGGCGGGTCGACTGGTCGCCACCGGGGTCCGTGTGGCCGTCACGGACCTGGAGCGGATTGACGTACAGCCAGCCTTCGCCGTCCAGTGAGACACCGGCGAGGAATCCGTTGTAGAGGGTGCGCTCGATCAGGTCGCTGTAGCGGGCCTCGCCGGTGAGCAGAGCCATGCGCCAGCTCCACTGGATCGAGGCGATGGCGGCGCAGGTCTCGCAGTAGGCACGTTCGTTGGGCAGCTCGAACGGGTCGCCGAAGTCCTCCTCGTCGTGGTGCGCCCCGAGACCACCGGTCAGATGGGTCTTGGTCGTGGTCATCGCCCGCCACAACCGCTCGGCGGCGGAGCGCAGTTCGGCGTCGCCCGTCTCGGTGGCCACGTCCGTCGCACCGGCCAGCAGATACAACTGGCGCACGGCGTGCCCTTCTACGGTGACCGCCTCGCGCAACGGCACGCGGTCCTGGCAGTACGCCTCGCCGCCGAGCAGGCCGTGGCCGTAACGGTCGACGAAGTAGCCGGCGAGATCCAGATAGCGTCGCTCGCCGGTCTCCCGGTACAGCTCGACCAGGGCGGTCTCCACCTCCGGATGGCCGTCGACGCCGTCGATCGGCCTGCCGCTGCCGGGAAGGCCGAAGACGGAGTCGAGGTGGTCGGCGAACCTTCGTGCCACGACGAGGAGTTCACCGCGACCGGTCGCACGGTGATGGGCCACCGCCGCCTGGATCAGATGGCCCGCGCAGTACAGCTCGTGCCCCCAGCGCAGGTCCTGGTAGCGCGCACCGTTCTTGCGGACCTGGAACCAGGTGTTGAGGTAGCCGTCGGACTGCTGGGCGTCGGCGACCAGGGCGATGATCCGCTCGACTTCGGCGGCGAGTTGGCGCGGGTCGGGGCCGTTGTCCTCGCCGTCGGCCGGCGGCCCGCTGCGGGCGAGCTGCCAGGAGGCGGCCTCCAGCCACTTGTAGACGTCGGTGTCGACGAAGGGGTAACCGCCCTGGAACTCGCCCTGGGCCGTACCGGCCGCCAGGCGCAGGTTGTGCAGGTTTCCCGCGGACTCCAGCAGAGCGGGGCCCTGCGGGATCGAGGTGTGCGCGTTGACCTCGCGCCGGGCGTGCCAGAAGCCGGTGCGCACCTCCGCGTGGGCGGGGCGCAGCGCGGCGAGGGCGTCCGGGCCGAGCCGGACCGGGCCCACGCGGGCAGCGCCCTGTTCGGTGGAAGCCGAGACGTCGGTGAGGGAGGGCAGGGCGGAGTCTGTGCGGGGCATGGTTCTCCGAGAGAGGTGGTGGCGGGAGGGAGCCGGGCTGCGGGGCAGGGCGCGACGGCCCCCGTGCTCGAGAGGCGGGAGGTTCTCGGAACTCGTTTGAGCAACCGTTTTCCCTGCCGAGAAGTAGAGGGCAGTGGGGTAGTCGGGTCAAGAGTCGCGGCAAGAGATTTTTCTGTTGCCCGGTGGCTGGCACTCACCCCCGGGTGGCTGCGACGATGGACGGGTCGTTGCCGTCCAGGAAAAGGTTTGCTCGTGACCGTTGCTCCAGGTTCCCGTTCCGCCGGCCCGGCGAAGCTCGCCGACGTCGCCGCCCTGGCGGGCGTCAGTGTGGGTACGGCGTCGAAGGCGCTGAACGGCGGCGGGCGGATGCGTCCCGAGACCCGCCAGCGGGTCCTCGACGCCGTCGACGCACTCGGGTTCCGGCCCAACCAGCACGCGCAGAGCCTGCACACGGGGCGCAGTTGGACGGTCGGGCTGATGACGACCGACGGCATCGGCCGCTTCAGCACCCCCGTACTGCTCGGCGCCGAGGATGCGCTCGGAGCCGGCAAGATCTCCGTCCTGCTGTGCGACACCCGCGGCGACGCGATCCGGGAACAGCACCACCTGCGCAACCTGATGGACCGCCGAGTGGACGGCATCATCGTCACCGGCCGCCGTACGGACCCCCGTCCGCCCCTGGACGGCATCGAGGACGTCCCCATCGTCTACGCGCTCTCGCCGTCCACCGACCCGGCCGACACCTCGGTGGTCTCCGACGACCGGGGCGGGGCTGTACTGGCCGTCGAGCACCTGCTGGCCGCGGGCCGCACGCGCATCGCTCACATCACCGGCCCGGAACACCACGCGGCCGCCCGCGACCGGGCCCGGCACGCGGTCGAGCATCTGGAGCGGGCCTCCCTCGGACTCTCGACGGCACGGGTGCACCACGGGGAGTGGAGCGAGGCGTGGGGGCGCCGCGCCGCCGACGCGGTCCTGCGCACGGCACCGGACACGGACGCCTTCTTCTGCGGCAACGACCAGATCGCCCGGGGCGTGGCGGACGCGCTGCGCGAGCGGGGCGTCGACGTGCCCGGTGACATCGCGGTCGTCGGCTACGACAACTGGGACACCATGGCCCTGGCCAGCAGGCCGCCCCTCACGACGATCGACATGGACCTCACCGAGATCGGCCGGATCGCCGCCCTGCGGCTCCTCGAAGCCATCGACGCCGACCCGGCACCGGGGGTGCACACCGTCCCGTGCCGACTGATCGTCCGCGAGTCCAGCTGAAGCGATCCGGGTTCCGAGGGGTTGGGGGGGGGGACGGTGGAGGAGCCGGAGTTCAGCGTTGTGCTGACCGGTACCGGCGGCCGGAGGACGGATGTCGTCCAGGCGATTCGGTCGATCACTGGTCTGAGCGCTTGGCGGAGCGCGCGGCTGCTGGAATGCGTCCTGGTCGTGTCGTGTGCGTCAGCTCAGTGAGTGCTGCCCTGATCGCCACTCTCGGCGTGAGCGAGCGGTCTGCCGAACGTCGCGTTCCAGCGTCCGGCACGACCGCTGAACTCGGTGGCGGTCAGCGGCGGTACGTCGATCCGCCAGAACGCCGACTCCGGTGCCCCGAGGGCCCGAACGGCCGCGGCTCGTACGATGTCCGGCTCCACCACGGCGACGGTCCGGCCGGAGAACCGCGCGGCCTCGTCCAGCCAGGCCGCGACCCGCTCGCACAACTGGCGCACCGACTCACCGCCGTGCGGTGCGGCGGTCGGGTCCGCCAGCCAGAGGGCGACGGCGTCCGGGGCGTCGGCGCTGACGTCGGCCAGCGTACGGCCCCGCCAGCCACCCACGTCGAGCCCGGCCGGAGCGGTTTCGACAGCGCCGTCGAACCCCAACGCCGACGCGGTCTCCCGGCATCGAGGGGTGGGGGATACGAGTACCCGCTGTGCTGCCGGCAGGGAGCCCGCGGCCGATCGTGCTCGCGCGGCGCCGGTGGGGTCGAGCGGGCATCCGTCGTCGAAGCGTGCCTCCCGCAGCGCCGCGCTGATCGCGGGGGAGATCATCATCACTCGGCTCGTCATTCGCCCGCCCTCATGTCCGACTTCCCTGTCCGCCCGGGCCGGTGAGACTCCGGATCATCGGGTGTGTCGTGGAGGGCGGCGAGGTGCTCGAGCAGCAGGCCTTCGCGGGTGGACCAGGGGCAGACCTCGACCGCCTTCGCCTCGCAGGCCTCCATGAGGGCCTCCGCGACCAGAGCTCCGGCCAGGGACTGCTCGGCGCGGTGCCGGGAGATGCCGGGGAGCTTGGCGCGGCGCGCCGGATTCGCGGCGGCCAGTACCGGGACGGAGGCACTCAACTGGGACAGGGCCAGCTTCCGTTGCGAGCGGTGTGCCTTGCCTCGGGCGGCGGCGAGCCGGGCGAGCTGCTCGAAGGTCTTGGAACAGGCCAGCACACGGGTGCCCGGTTCCGCCCGCGGCAGGTCGGGGACGGCTTCCAGCTTTCGACGCAGATACCGACGGATCTCGGTGAGACCCTGTTTGGACGGGGTGATGCCGCCGGGCAGCCAGTCCCGGGTGATTCTGCGGGCGCCCAGGGGCAGGGAGTGGACGCTGTGCGGCTGGTCGCCGGTACCCGAGGCGATCTCCACGGTGCCGCCGCCGACGTCCAGGACCAGCAGCCGGCCGGCCGCCGGGCCGATCCACTCGCGGGCGGCCACGTAGGCAAGGCGCGCTTCCTCCTCGCCGTCCAGCACGCTCAGTTGGGTGCCGGTTCTGCGCGCCACGCGCCTGATGACCTCGTCACGGTTGGGCGCGTCCCGGATGACGGAGGTGGCGAACGCGAACATGTCGGTGCCGCGCAGTCGGGGGTCGGAGGCGATCGCCTGGGCGACGGCGCGCTCGACGCTCTCCACCCCGGCGTCGTCGAGCCGCCCCTTGCGGTCGAGCGTCTCGTGCAGTCGCAGCCGCACCTTGTGGGAGAACACCGGCTCCATCACATGGCCCGGCCGCGATCGCACCACCGTGAGCAGAGCGCTGTGGCACCCGACGTCGAGTACACCGGCCTGCCGCATCCCATCGCCTCCCCTGGTCTCGTTTCCTCCATGTCGGAACGGATCGACTGCGTCTCCCCGTCGTCCGACGGCCCCGTCACCGACGCGCCGGGACTTCCGGTCCACTGCGTGCACGTTCCCTCACCAACCGTGTACCCTACGTCCCGCTCGAATGAGACGGAGCCACGGTCTACGCGAACCCGGAGGGAGGACCGACGGCCTCACGCCTCCTGCCGGGCGGCATCGATCTCGCTGATCAGGTTCTCGACACGGGCCTTGATCTGGTCCCGGATGGGGCGCACGGACTCCACACCCTTGCCTGCCGGGTCCTCCAGGGCCCAGTCGAGGTACGTCTTGCCGGGGAAGACCGGGCAGGCGTCGCCGCAGCCCATGGTGATCACGTAGTCGGACGCCTGGACGGCCTCGGTGGTGAGGAGCTTCGGCTGCCGGCCGGCGATGTCGACGCCGACCTCCCGCATGGCCTCGACCGCGGCCGGGTTGACCTGCCCGTCCGGGATGGAACCGGCCGAGCGGACCTCGATCCGGTCGCCCGCGAGCTGCGAAAGGAAGCTGGCCGCCATCTGTGAACGCCCGGCGTTGTGCACACAGACGAACAGCACGGAGGCGAGCGGAGTGGCAGACATCGGTACTTCTTTCGCGGTCAACGGGTCGTGCGGGGGTGAGTGTCGGCCCGGAGGGCGTGAACCCTGATCGGCGTCGGCCGGAACTCGTATCAGCCTCGAGTGATGTGACAGTATCAGTCCATGCTGACGTCAGCCGATGCTGATCTGATGCGGGTCCTGGCCGACCCGCTCAGGCTCCGGATCGTGACCCTCCTCGCCCGCGAGACGCTCTGCACCACGCACCTGATCGAGGAGACGGGCGCCAAGCAGACCAACCTCTCCAACCACCTGAAGGTGCTGCGCGAGTCCGGGATGGTGGAGACGGAGCCGTGCGGCCGGTTCGTCTACTACCGGCTCAGGCCCGAGGCCCTCGCCGCCCTGGCCGGTCGATTCGCCGACTTCGCCGAAACCGCGCGCACCACCGCCGAGAACAACACCAAGCGGTCCTGCCCCTGACCTGCCGTCAGTGTCTTTCCCCCGCTCGCTTCCCCGGTTGCGGGGGGCTGAACGGACACGGGGTCAGGCAGCCTGGGACACGCCGGCCAGTGCCTGGGACGCGTCGCCCAGTGCCTGGGGGTCGACGGCGTCCTCGCCGTACAGGTCCTGCACCCAGTTGGTCTGGTAGATGGTCTCCAGATACCGCTCACCCAGATCCGGGGCGATGGCCACCGCGGTCACCTCCCGCCCCCCGTGCCGGGCCAGCCAGTCCATCGCGCCGCTGACCACCGTGCCGGTGGACCCTCCGAACAGAAAACCGCGCCCGGCCAGCCGGTGACAGGCCCGGATGGTGTCGGTCTCCGCCACGCGCACCACGTCGTCCACATAGGACTCGTCCAGCATCGGCGGCCGTCTGCTGGCGCCCAGACCCGGAATCATCCGCCGACCGGCGTCGCCCCCGAACGTCACGGAGCCCACACTGTCCACGGCCACGATGCGCACGGGTCGGTGCCACTCGCGGAAGTAGCGCGCGCAGCCCATCAGGGTCCCGGTGGTGCCGGCCCCGACGAACAGGACGTCCAGGTCCGGGAACTGCCGGGCGATGGCCGGTGCGGTCCTGCGGTAGTGGGCCATGCCGTTGTGGGGGTTGGTGTACTGGTTGAGCCACACATAGCGGTCCTCGGAGGCGCACAGCGCGCGGACGTGGTCGATGCGCGCGCCGAGGAAGCCGCTGACGGGGTCGGGTTCGGTGATGACGTGGACCTGGCCTCCCAGGGCCTCCATCGTCAGCCGGGTCGCCAGGTTGCAGCGGGAGTCGGTCACGCACAGGAACGGGTAGCCCTTCGCGGCAGCGATCATGCTCAGAGCCACGCCCAGGTTGCCCGAGGACGACTCGACCAGAACCGAGCCCGGCGTCAGCAGGCCGTCGCGTTCGGCGGCCTCGACCATTTCGGTGGCGGCCTTGAGTTTGATCGAACCGGCGAAATTGAAGCCCTCGCACTTGAGGAACAGCGGGTGCCCGAAGATTCCCTCAATGTCGACGAAGAGATCGTCCTCGTTGAAGTCCTGGGGGACGGATATGACGGGCATGGTCGTCTCCTTCACTGCGGGGGTGCGATTGCCTTCCGGTCTTCCTGCCGCTGATCCGTCCGGGTCTGGCGCGGAGAGGAATGAGGAGCGGCGAGTCGCGAGTCGGCGGAACGACTCCAGTACGCCCGAATCCGGACCCCCTGTCATGCCACCGAAATTCGGGACTTGACACGCGCTGTCTTCGTGCAGAAGCAGCCGTGACCTGGCCGGGCCGGGTCGTTCAGCTCAATTCCCGGGTGATTTTCCCGCGGATCGAACGGGTCCCTGTGAGGCGTGGTCGTAAGCCTGCGCGACGCGCACGGAAAGCAGGAGATCGCGGGGCGACGACAGGCAAAATGGCCGGGCTATCAAGACCCATGCGCTTCGTCAAGCCCCGAAATGCAGGGGCAGGACACGAAACCCCCGGCCGGGCCTACTGGAGAGGCGCGGACATCACGAATCCGTCCGTACCGACCGACGCTGAATGACACGTCATCGAGGAGCTCACGTGCTAGAGAAATCCGTGGAGGTCTTGACGGCCGAACCGGCTGACATCCCACCCCTCCAGGACGGCGGGGACACCGGTTCGGCGACCGACACCGAAAGGCTTCTGGCCGACGTGCTGGCCGGCGTCGTACGCGTCGAGCAGGTCCCGGTCGACAGTCACTTCTTCAACGACCTGGGTGCCGATTCCCTGGTGATGGCCCAGTTCTGCGCGCGGGTCAGGAAGCGGGGGGACATGCCTGCGGTGTCGATGAAGGACATCTACCGGCACCCCACCATCCGGAGCCTGGCCACCGCGCTCGTCGATGCCGCTCCTGCCCCCACCCCCACCGCCGCCCCCGTCCCGGCCCCATCCGCGGAGGCGCCGTCACCGGCGCGGACACCGACCGATGTACGGGCATCGGCCGAGGGGACGGCGCGGGCCGAGGCGCGAGCGGCGGCTCGTACACGGCGCTACGTCGTCTGTGGAGTGCTGCAGTTCCTGATCTTCCTGGGCTATTCCTGCCTTGTCGCCCTGGCCGTCGAGGAAGGTCAGCAGTGGATCTCCGCGGGATCAGGCCTGTTCGACCTCTACCTGCGGTCCGTCCTGCTCGCCGGCGCGGGCTTCCTCGGCCTGTGCGCCTTTCCGATCGTGGTGAAGTGGACGCTCGTCGGCCGCTGGCGGTCCGGGGAGTTCCCCCTGTGGGGCATGGCCTATCTGCGCTTCTGGGTCGTCAAGACGTTGATCCGCACCAGCCCCGTGCGTCTGTTCGCCGGTTCACCGCTCTACGTGCTCTACCTCAGGGCGCTCGGGGCACGGATCGGCAAGGGCGTCACGATCCTCACCCACACGATCCCGGTCTGCACCGACCTGCTCACCGTCGGCGAGGGCACGATCATCCGTAAGGACGTGCTGCTGTCCTGCTACCGCGCCCACGCCGGCGTGATCCAGACCGGCCCGGTCACCCTCGGCAGCAACGTGCTCGTCAGCGAGCACACGGTCCTCGACATCGAGACCTCGATGGGCGACGGCGCCCAGCTGGGCCACGCCTCCTCCCTGCACACCGGCCAGGTGGTGCCCGCCGGCGAACGCCGACACGGCTCCCCCGCGCAGCCGACCGAGGTGGACTACCGGAGGGTCGCCCCCGCCGACTGCCCCACCGCCAAAAGGACCGCGTACGGAGTCGTGCAGCTGCTGAGCCTGCTGGCGGTGTATCTGCCGCTGGCGCTGGGCGGCGTGACGGCCCTGCTCACGGGGCTCCCGCAGCTTCAGACGCTCCTGAACCCGCAGCCGATGGCCAGCCCGGCGTTCTACGTCGATGCCCTGATCGCCTCCGTGGTCCTCCTCTTCGGCTCCCTGCTTGCCGCCCTCCTCGTCGTGGGCACCGTGCCGCGTCTTCTGAGCCGGGCCGTCGAACCCGGCAAGGTCTATCCGCTGTACGGCTTCCACTACGGCATTCAGCGGGCGATCGCGGTGATGACCAACAGGAAGTCCCTCACCACCCTCTTCGGCGACAGTTCCGGCATCGTCCACTATCTGCGCTACCTCGGATACGACCTGTCCCGCGTTCAGCAGACCGGGTCGAACTTCGGGACCGAAGTGCAGCACGAGAGTCCGTACCTGAGCTCGGTCGGCACCGGCACCATGATCGCCGACGGACTGTCCCTCATGAACGCCGACTTCTCCAGCACGTCCTTCCGCGTGTCCCGCACGTCGATCGGGCCGCACAACTTCCTCGGAAACCGCATCGCCTACCCCGCGCAGGGCAGGACCGGAGACAACTGCCTGCTCGCGACGAAGGTCATGGTCCCCATCGACGGACCCGTGCGCGAAGGTGTGGGCCTGCTGGGCTCACCCAGCTTCGAGATCCCGCGCACGGTGATGCGTGACAACCGGTTCAACCACCTCGAGACCGGCGACGAACTGCGCCGCCGCCTGGCCGCCAAGAACAGGCACAACGCGGCGACCACCGGCCTGTATCTCCTCGCGCGGCTGATCCACTTGTTCGTGATCACCCTCATCACCATGGGCGCGGTCGACCTCTACCCCTCGTTCGGCGCACTGGCGATCGCACTGGCCAGTGTCCTCACCCTCACGTACACCGTCGTCCACTTCGCGCTCGTCGAGCGGGCCTCCACCGGATTCAAGCCCCAGAAGCCGCTGTACTGCTCAATCTACGAACCCTCCTTCTGGCGCCACGAACGCTTCTGGAAGATGGCCTCGGTCCACTACATCCAGGCCTTCGACGGCACCCCGTTCAAGAACGTGATCTGGCGGCTGCTGGGGGCCCGGATCGGCAAGCGGGTCTTCGACGACGGCTGCTTCTTCCCGGAGCGCACCCTCGTCACCATCGGCGACGACAGCACGCTGAACGCGGGCACCGTGGTCCAGTGCCACTCGCAGGAGGACGGCGCCTTCAAGTCCGACCGCAGCGCCCTCGGCAACGGCTGCACCCTCGGGGTCGGCGCCTTCGTCCACTACGGCGTCACGCTCGCGGACGGCGCCGCGCTGGCCCCCGACTCCTTCCTCATGAAGGGCGAGGAAATCCCCTCGCACGCCCAATGGGGAGGCAACCCCGCCCGGGAAATGCCGGACCACAAGACCCAGGTCGAGGCCCGTGAGGAACCCCACGCCACCCAGACCGCCCCGGCTCGCGGTCTCTGACACCGCGCACCGCCGACAAGCAGAGGAAAGACCCGATGGCAACGCATGTGAGTCCCAGCCCGACCGGCCGCGCATACTGGCACGGCGTACTGACAGCCGGAGGCTTCACGCCCGCCCCACGGTGGACCCTTCGGCCGGTGCCCGGCGTGGGGGAGTACGAGACACCGGTCCCCGACGACACCGTGACCGGGCTGCGCCGACTGGTGGCGGAGCTGGCGGTACCACTGCCCTCGCTCCTGCTGACCGCGCACGCCAAGGTGCTCGCGGCACTGTCCGGAGAGCGGGAGATCACCACCGGCTACGTCGCCCGGGGCGGCAGCCCGCTCCTGTGCCGCCTCACCACCGCACCCGCCTCCTGGCGCGCGCTGCTGCACCACACCCACCAGGTCGCCACCGAACTGTCCGCACACCAGGACGTCCCGGCCGAGGACATCGAGGCTCTCAAGAGCGAACTGGGCCTGACCGGCCCCCTGTTCGAGACCGTCCTCGACCTCACCGAGACCGTCCCCGACCCCGCCGGGAGCGTCCGCGATCCCGCCGCGATCGACGGAGCCCTCACCGAGGACACGGAACTGCGGGTGAGCGTCCGTCACCACGACGGGCGGCTCGTCCTGCGGCTGCGCTACCGCACCGACGCGCTCGACGCCGACAGCGCCGCCCGGATCGCCGGCTACCACCTGACCGCGCTCGCGCTGATCACCGCCGACCCCGATGCCGAGCACACACACCAGAGCCTGCTGTCCGCCGAGGAACTGCGGTTCCAGCTCGACCAACTGGCCGGACCGGACCGGGAACTGCCCGATGCGCGGATGCACGAGTTGTTCGAGGACCGGGTGCGCAAGCATCCGGACGCCGTCGCCGCCGTGCACGCCGACCGGCAGTGGACGTACGCGGAGCTCAACGCCCGGGCCAACCGGCTAGCCCGCGCCCTAGTAGCTCGTGGGCTTGCCCGCGAAGGCGTCGTCGCGGTGGTGACCGAACGCAATCTGGACTGGCTGGCCGCCGTCATCGCGGTCTTCAAGGCCGGAGGCGCCTACCTCCCCATCGAGCCGCACTTCCCGGCCGCACGCATCGCCGCCACCCTCTCCCGCGCCGCATGCACCCTGGTCATGACCGAACCCGGCAGCACCACCACCCTCGACCAGGCCCTCGACTCCCTTCCCGGAACCGAGCGGCTCCTCGTCGACACCGCCTACGCGGAAGACCACCCCGACGGTGATCTCGGCATCCCGGTCACGCCCGACCAACTCGCCTACATCTACTTCACCTCCGGCTCCACGGGTGAGCCGAAGGGCGCGATGTGCGAGCACGCGGGGATGCTCAACCACCTCTACGCCAAGATCGACGACCTCCAGGTCGGCGAGGAGCACGTGGTCGCCCAGACCGCGCCCCAGTGCTTCGACATCTCCCTGTGGCAGTTGGTCTGCGCACTGCTGGTCGGCGGGCGGACCCTGCTGGTCGCACAGGACGTCATCCTCGACGTACCCCGCTTCCTCGGCACCCTCACCGACGGCGAGGTCACCGTCCTCCAGGTCGTGCCCTCCTACCTCGAAGCCGTCCTGACGGAGCTCGAACAGCGCCCCCGCCCGCTGCCCGGCCTGCGGTGCGTGTCGGTCACCGGCGAGGCCTTGAAGAAGGAGCTCGCAGAGCGCTGGTTCGCCGTCCAGCCCGGGATCAAGCTGGTCAACGCCTACGGGCTGACCGAGACCTCGGACGACACCAACCACGAGGTCATGGACCGGGCGCCGGAGCGCATCCTGCTCGGCCGCGCGGTCAACAACGTGCGCGTCTACGTCGTCGACGAACACCTCACCCCGGTGCCGCTCGGCGCCCCCGGCCTGATCGCGTTCTCCGGGGTCTGCGTCGGGCGCGGCTACATCAACGACCCCGAACTCACCCGGGCCTCCTACCTGGTCGATCCGCACCGCGAAGGCACACGGCTCTACCTCGGCGGCGACCACGGCCGCTGGCACCCCTCGGGAAAGCTGGAGTTCCTCGGCCGCCGTGACGCCCAGGTCAAGATCCGCGGGTTCCGGATCGAGATCGGCGAGATCGAGAACACCCTGCTCCGTCTCCCCGGTGTCCGCGACGGCGCGGTGGTGACGGTCGAACGCGCCGACCGGAGTAAGCACCTGGTCGCCTTCTACTCCGGTCCGAAGCCCCTGGACACCGGGACCCTCAACGACCGGCTCGCCGAGTCGCTGCCCGAGTACATGGTCCCGTCGGCCTTCCACTGGCGCGAAAGCCTGCCGCTGACCGCCAACAGCAAGATCGACAAGAAGGCCCTGGCGGCCCTCGCCGAAGAACCCGCCACCACTGACGACGAGCACCAGCCGCCGGCCACCCCGACCGAGCAGCGCCTGGCGGCCGCCTGGGCGAAGGTCCTCGGCGTCCCGCAAGAACGGATCGGACGCAGCGACCACTTCTTCGACCGCGGCGGCACCTCCCTCTCGGCGGTGAAGCTCGCCATCGCCCTGGACCGCGCCGTGTCCCTCAAGGACGTCACGACACACCCGGTCCTCACCGACCTCGCCGCTCTGGTCGAACACGGACCCCAACGCCACACGACCCCACCACCGGCCTCCGCCGGACCGGCATCGACCTGACCGGCATCGAAAGGAACAGCACCATGCCGTACGCGACCCCGGCGCCCCTCATCGAGGCGGACCCGCACCCCGGCGACACCTTCCAAGGACCACGCGAGGTCCTCCTCGCCATGGCCGGCCGCTGCGCCGGGCCGCGTGGCCGCCGGCCGGCGAGGTGAGCGCCGTATGACCACCGTCCGTTCCATCACACGGGAGCCCGTCATGTCCCAGCCGCACCTCGTGCCGGCATTCGCAGTGATCTCCGGCGCCCAGGTCCAGCACGCCCTTCAGGACCGGGAGAAGCAGATCGTGGACCTCGTCGAGGCCACCTATCACCTGCACGCCGCCGGAGAGTCGGTCAACCCCCCGTCCTCCTTCCTGCGCTTTCCCGACCGACCCACCGCCCGGATCATCGCGCTGCCCGCCTCCATCGGCGGACCGGCGCCGGTGGACGGCATCAAATGGATCTCCAGCTTTCCCGACAACGTCCAGGCCGGCGTCCCCAGGGCCTCCGCGGTACTGATCCTCAACGACCACGACACGGGCTACCCCTTTGCCTGCCTGGAGAGCTCCATCATCAGCGCCACCAGAACCGCCGCGTCAGCGGCGCTGGCCGCCGACCACCTCACCCGCAACCGGCTGCGCCCCACCCGCATCGGCTTCTTCGGTACGGGCCTGATCGCCCGCTACATCCACACTTTCCTGACAGCCCTGGGATGGTCCTTCGAGGAGACCGGTGTGTACGACCTGTCAGGCGACAGCGCCGCCGGATTCCGCGACCACGTCCAACAGAGCGACGCCGCGGGACAGGTCACCGTGCACGAGAGTGCCGAGGCGGTCATCCGCTCCAGCGACCTCGTCGTCTTCGCCACCATCGCGGGCGAGCCGCACATCGGCGACCCGGCCTGGTTCGACCACAACCCCCTGGTCCTGCATGTGTCCCTGCGCGACCTCGCACCCGAGATCATCCTCGCCTCGGCGAACATCGTCGACGACGTCGACCACTGCCTCAAGGCCGACACGTCCCCCCATCTGGCCGAGCAGCTCACCGGCAACCGCGACTTCCTGCACGGAACACTCGCCGACGTCATGACCGGCCGAGTGACACCACCCACCGACCGGCCCCTGGTGTTCTCACCCTTCGGACTCGGTGTGCTCGACCTCGCCGTCGGCACATACGTCTACAACGAGACGGCCCGTTCCGGGCACCTTCACGTCATCGAGGACTTCTTCCACGACCTGCGCCGACACGGCTGACCGGCAGAGCTCGCTTCAGAGGGAGTGAGACACGTGTTCTCGTCAACGAGAGGTGTGCTCTCAGGGTCCGACGAGGTCGGCCCACCGAGTGATCCCGCCGGAGTGGACACGTATGCCGTGCCGAGCCGCCAGCGCGTGGACGATCTCCTGGCCCCGGCCGTGCTCGTCCGGATCGATTCCGGGGGGCGACTGTCCGGCCGGAAGCGCGGATCCCGCGTCGGTGACCTCGACGCGCAGAGTGCTGAGCCCCTCGGCCCGCACCCAGGACAGCCGCAGCTCCGCCGGGGGCAGGGCGTGGACGATCGCGTTGGTGAGCAGCTCCGAGACCACCAGAAGACAGTCCTCGGCGGTCTCGCAGGACACGTTCCAGTCGGCGAGGACCGCCTTCACGCGCCGGCGTGCGGCCGAGACGACCTCGGCGACGTGGGGCAGCGGACCGACGTGTTCGACCGCCTCCCGAAGCATCGTATTGAGCTGTGCCGCCATGTCTTCTCCTCCGGTGAGCGCTGTCGGCCGGTTGCCGAGCCACAGCGCGCGTTGCCGGGCCTCAGTGAACGGTAGGAAGCGAAGTGGGGCCGGTCAATGAACGGCGGTCGCCATTACCGAACGCTCACCTTGACCCAGTGGTGAACCGGCGGCGGCCTGCACGTAAAGCGAACCCTCCGTGGCGGTACTAGGCTCGGCTCATGGCCGGCCCAGTCCAGTCGATCGAACGGGCGGCGGCGATCTTGCGTCTGCTCGCTGGTGGGCCCCGTCGACTCGGGCTCGGCGAGGTGGCGGCCTCGCTCGGGCTGGCGAAGGGCACGGCGCACGGCATTCTCCGCACCCTCCAGCACGTGGATTTCGTGGAGCAGGACGCGTCGACGGGGAAGTACCAGCTCGGCGCGGCGCTGCTGCACCTCGGCACCAGCTACCTCGACATCAACGAGCTACGGTCGCGCTCCATCAACTGGGCCGATGCCCTGGCCGCCCGTAGTGGGGAAGCGGTCCGCCTGGGCACCCCCTTCGAGGGCGAGGTCCTCGTGATCCACCACGTGTTCCGGCCGGACGACACCCTCCAGACCCTGGACGTGGGTTCACTGCTGCCGCTGCACGCCTCCTCGCTGGGCAAGGTGCTGCTGGCGTACGGGACCGCGTCCCTCGAGTCGGCTTCGGCAGCCGGGCTGGAGGCCTACACCCGGCACACCGTGGTCGAACCGGCGAAGCTCACCCGGGCGCTCGCCGAGGTCCGGGAAGTCGGCTGGGCCGCGGAGATCCAGGAAATGAGCATGGGGGAAGCCGGTATCGCCTCGCCGATCCGGGGGCACGGCGGCCTCGTCGTGGGTGCCGTCGGCCTCTCCGGCCCGGTCGAGAGGATCTGCGACAGCCACGGCCGTCCCCGGCCGAACCTGATCACTCTGCTCCGCGAGGCCGCACGGGCGATCTCCAGAGATCTGGGAGCAGCACGCTAGGAGAACCCCGCCTCCTCGACACATCGGAAGGCAGACCGGATCATGGTTGAACGGTATGTGATGTCCATCGATCAGGGCACCAACTCCACCCGATGCATTCTGTTCGACCACCATGGGCGGCTGGTGTCGGTCGTCCAGCGGGAGCATCAGCAGCACTTCCCCAAGCCCGGCTGGGTCGAGCACGACGCCGTCGAGATCTGGCGCAATCTGCGGCGCATCATGCCCGAGGCGCTCTCCGACGCCGGTGTCGGGGCGGGAGAGGTCGCCGCGATCGGTATCGCCAATCAGCGCGAGACGACGGTGCTGTGGGACCGGCGGACGGGTGCGCCGCTGGGCAGGGCGATCGTCTGGCAGGACACGCGTACGGCACCGCTCGTCGAGGAGCTGAGAAACCGGCCCGGGGACGAATTCTTTCTCGAGCGTTGCGGTCTGCCCCCCTCGACCTACTTCTCGGCACCGCGGATCCGCTGGCTGTTCGACCATGTGAACGGACTGGATCAACGCGCCAAGGACGGCGAGGTGCTGTTCGGCACGATGGAGAGCTGGCTGATCTGGAACCTCACCGGGGGCGCGGAAGGTGGCCTGCACATCACCGACGCCACCAACGCCAGTCGCACCATGCTGATGAACATCCGGGCCCTCACCTGGGACGAGGAGCTGCTGGAGTTCTTCGGGGTGCCCCGCCCCATGCTGCCCGAGATCCGGTCCTCGGCCGAGGGCTACGGGGATGCCCGCTCGGTCCTGCCTGGTGTCCGCATCACGGCAGCTCTCGGTGATCAGCAGGCCGCCCTGTTCGGCCAGACCTGCTTCACACCGGGTGAGGCGAAGTGCACGTACGGAACGGGCAGCTTTCTGCTGCTCAACACCGGTACCGATCTCGTGCGGTCCCGGCACGGACTCCTCACGACCGTCGCCTACAAGATCGGGGACCAGCCCCCGGTCTATGCCCTGGAAGGATCGATAGCCGTCACCGGCTCGCTGGTCCAGTGGTTCCGTGACCGCCTGGGGCTGATCAACAGCGCGCCGGAGATCGAGACGCTCGCGCGGACGGTCGAGGACAACGGCGGTTGCTACATCGTCCCCGCGTTCTCGGGTCTCTTCGCACCCCACTGGCGCAGCGACGCACGCGGTGTCATCGTCGGTCTCACCTCCTACATCACCAAGGGACACCTGGCCCGAGCCGTCCTGGAGGCCACCGGCTGGCAGACGCGCGAGGTCGTCGACGCCATGAACGCCGACTTCTCGGTCGCGCTGAAGGAGCTCAAGGTGGACGGCGGCATGACAGCGGACAACCTGCTCATGCAGTTCGTGGCCGATGTGCTCGATGTGCCCGTGGTGCGGCCCATGGTCGCCGAGACGGTCTCCCTCGGCGCCGCCTATGCCGCGGGGCTCGCCGCCGGCTACTGGCCGGACCTGGAAGTGCTGCGCCGCAACTGGCACCGGGCCGCCCAGTGGCTGCCGGACATGGACCCCGAGCGGCGGGACCTGGAATACGGCAACTGGCAGCGCGCCGTCGAGCGGTCGCTGGGGTGGATCAAACCGCCGAGGCCCACGTGATTCCCGGGCGACGCTGACAGCGCGCCGGAGTGACACCGCGCCGCCCGTACCCGCGGCGTGCGGGTACGGGCGGCGCGGTGTGTGCGGCCCAGGTGTGTTGTTACACGGAGCTGCGCCGGATGCGGCGCAGGAGCACCAGGCCCGCGATCACGAGAACCCCTCCGGCCGCGGCCGGCCAGAGGTTGGTGCCGGTGTCGGCCAGATCGCCGGTGACCGCCTGCGGTTCGGTCTGCGACTGCGACTGCGACTGCGAACCTGCCTGCGACGTTTCCTGCGCTGTCGCCTGCGTGGACGGGGCGTCCGCGCCCGCGGCCGGCGTCTGCGCGCGGTGGGTCGCTTCGCTTCCGTGGTGCTCGTGCGCGGCGGCCGTGTCGCTCGCCGCGGCCGAGGGCGACGTGTCCGCCTTGGGGACGATGACGGTGTGGCCGGTACCGGTGCCGGTGGTCTGGCCGCCGCGTGTCGGTTCGGTGGTGCCGGGCGTGCTGGCCGGAGGCTGCGTGGTCTGTGTGTCCGTGGGGGTTGCGGAGGCCGTCGCTTCGTTGCCGCCGGAGGAGGCGTCAGGACTCGGGGACGGCTCGCCCTGCGACGGCTCGCCCGTGCCGGCACCGCCGCCACCGCCGTTGCCACCCGCACCGCCATTGTCACCAGCACCGCCGCCGGTTTCTCCACCAGCGCCGTCGCCGCACTGTCGTCCGGCGTTGATGCAGTCCACCATCTCCCGCATGAGGGATGCGTCGAAGACGTTGATGAAGTCGTCGTGGTCGGTGATCGCCTTGTGCACCTGCTCCGGGAACCCGTCCACGGCGTACGGGTTCTTCACCTGGCCGTTCTCGAGGGTCGGCGCGGGAACGTCGTAGAGCAGGCGCATCGTCAGCTGCGGGATCGCCTTGAAGCCGCCCGCGCAGTTGCCGTTGGCGTCGGCGAAGGCGACGTGCGTGCGGTGGTTGGCGCTGTCGATGTTCTGACCGTCCCAGCAGCTCTGGAAGGCGAACGACCGCACCACGCTGCTGCCCTGGGGACAGATCGGGTACTTGTCCGTCAGTTGCACCTTGTCCTCGAAGCCGGTGCAGCTCCAGTGGGCGTTGGCGTTCGCGGGGCCGTTGGTGAACGCCTTCGCGTCGCCCGTGATGATGCGCAGGAACGTCGGCATCTCGACGACCTTGCTCTGCGGGTTGCCGATGAACTCGATCTGCGCCTGCTTCGCCTGCAGGACCTTCCCGACGTTGCCCTCCAGGCCGCCGCCGTTCTTGTCGGCGTCGAACTCCTGCGTACCGTCCTGCACTCGAAGCACCGGCCAGTAGTACGTGGACTTGTCGCCCTGGTTCTGGCACGTGGTCGCGGCTTTGGCGAGATCGTCGTTCGTGGCGAACGCGTCGTTCGACTGGTTGCCGACATAGTCGTGCAGGTGGTGGGCGCCGTTGGTGACACCGGGGGCGACGATCACGTTGTCGGTGTTGAACTTCTTGTTGGCGTTCACGCCGCACGAGCTGGTGAACGTGCCGGTCGATGCGTTGCCGCTGCTGCCCGGCTTCTGCGGCACGTTCGGCTGGAGCGTCGTGATGTCCACGAAGTCCGCTGCGACGGGGCCGCTGACGGGGCTCGCGCCGCCGCCCTGCTGGCCGCCGCCCTGTTGCCCGCCCTGCTGGCCGCCGTTGTTGTTCTGCTGCTGGCCGTTGCCGTTCTGGCCACCGGCGTTGTTCTGGGTCTGGTCCGCGGGGACCGCGGTGCAGGTGGCCAGCGCGTCGAGCGCGTTCGGGGCTTCGGCGCCCGCGTTCTTGAAGTCGGTCTTGATGCGGTCGATGACCGCACCCCGCTTCTCCTTCAGCGGACCGAGGATCGCGTTCTGGACGAAGTCCGCGTCCTGTGCCTTGGCCTGCTTCTCCGAGGTCATTCGTGCGTACGCCTCGGAGACCTGCTGGTCGAGAAGGGCGAGTTCCTTGTCGACCTCCGCCCTCGCCTGCTGTGGCACTTCGGCGAGTTCGCTGCCCACGTCCGGACAGTCGATCGTGGCGGCACCCGATGCCCAGGTCTGGTTGCTCGGGTTCGCCTGACCGGGCTCACCGGCCGAGCCGCTCTCGGTCGCTGAAGCGTAGACATTGACCGCTACCAGCCCTCCGCCGCCCAGTATCAGTGCGGCTGCGGCAAAAGTTGCACGCTGTGCCCCCATGGGGCGTCTGCGCGTGTTGCGTCTCACGTGTGTACTCCTACGTCCCGTGGCAGGCCAGACATGGAAATCCCCCATGCCATACGCAGACGGGCCCGGCAGCGTTCAAACGCCGCACGAATTCACAGCAGCCTCGTAGCTCGCGGCCAAACCTGCCACGTTGATCCCGGGCGATATCCGTCAAGCCCGCCCGTGTGCCTTCTGCGAGCGGCGTGACAGCGAGTCGATGACCACCGCGGCGAAGAGCACCCCGCCCGTGATGACGAACTGGACGGCAGCCGGGGTGTCCGTGAGCGCCATGCCCGAGGCGATCGACTGGATGATCAGCATGCCGAGCGCGGCAGACCAGGTGGTGCCGCGTCCTCCGAACAGGCTGGTGCCCCCGATGACGGCTGCCGCGATCGCGTTGAGCAGCAGGACGCCCGAGCCCGAACTCTGGCTCACCGAGGTGATGCGCGAGGCGAGGAACAGACCGCCGATCGCGGCCATGGTGCCCGAGATCGCGAGCACCGCGGTCCGCACCCCCGTGACACTGAGACTGGCGCGACGGGCCGCCTCGACGCTGCCGCCGAGTGCGTAGATCTGCCGTCCGTAGTGCGTGCGGCGCAGCACGATGTCCAGACCGGCCACCACGACGAGGAAGATCAGGAGGGCGAGCGGCAGGCCCTGAAAACGGTTGAGCAGATACGCGCCGGTGAACGCGATCACCGCGAGTACTCCGGTGCGCGCCACGATTCCCCGCAGCGAGCGATACGGCATGCCGACGGTCTTGCGGCGCCGTCTGTCCTCGTAGCGCACGAGGAAGACCGTGGCCGCGGCGATCGCCGCCAGGCCGTAGGCGACGGCGTCATTGGTGAAGTAGTAGCTGGTCAGCTTGGCGACGAGGCCGCTCTCGTCGAGGTTGACGGTGCCGCTGGACTCGAGGATGTACAGCATGAAGCCGTTCCAGGTGAGCAGTCCCGCGAGCGTGACGACGAACGCGGGCACCCGGGTTTTCGCGAAGGAGAAGCCCTGGATGGTTCCCGCCGCGGTACCCGTCAGCACCCCGATGATGGCGGCAAGCCACTCGGGCACGCCGCTGTTGACGTCGAGAACGGCGAAGACGGCCGCCGCGAGACCACTGATCGAGCCGACCGACAGGTCGAGTTCACCGATCAGCAGGACGAAGACGATGCCGACCGCGATGAGGCCGGTGCCCGCGACGTCCACGCTGAGATTGGACAGGTTCCGGGGCGAGAGGAAGTTCTGGTTCAGGGACTGGAAGGTGATCCAGACCGCCGCGAGGACGAGGACGACGGGCAGTGAGCCCAGTTCGCCGGCGCTGAGCTTGCGCCGGGCGACGGCGGCCCAGCGATCGACGACACGGGCGAGGGCACGGACGAAGGGCTGCCCGCGGTGGGGCTGCGGGGCCTCGGCGTCGGGTTCGGTGGGTTCGGCCTGAGCGTTGTCGGCCGTCCTGCGCATTCCTTTCACCACCCCGACTCGGGGGAGGCCATCCGGTGGGGCACGTTCTCCGTGGCGCCGGTGATGGAGGAGATGATCTGTTCCTGAGATGCGGTGTTCACGTCGAAGAAGCCGTTGTTGCGACCGAGCCGCAGCACGGCGGCCCGGTCCGCGAGGGCTTTGACGTCGCCCAGGTTGTGACTGATGAGCAGTACGCCCAGGCCACGGTCGCGCAGCTGGTCGACGAGGTCCAGGACCTCGCGCGTCTGCTCGAATCCCAGAGCCGCGGTCGGTTCGTCCAGGAGAAGAACTCGCGGGCTGCCGAGGAGTGAGCGGGCGATGGCGACTGTCTGCCGCTGGCCACTGGAGAGTGAGACGGTGGGAACCCGCAGATCGGGGACACCTCTGGTCAGGCGTTCCAGCAGGTGTTTGGTACGGCGCTCCATCTCCACCTCGTCGAGGAACCCGAACCTGCGGATCTCGCGCCCGAGGAAGAGGTTGCCGACCACATCGAGGTTCCCGCACAGCGCGAGGTCCTGGTAGACGGTGGCGATACCGAGGTCCCGGGCGTCGTGGGGGCGTTTGATGGGGACCGCCCGGCCTTCCCACTCGATGGTGCCCTTGTCCGCGGGGGTGACGCCGGAGATGACATTGACGAGGGTGGACTTGCCGGCCCCGTTGTCCCCGAGAAGAGCGAGGACCTGGCCGGCGTAAATCTCCAGTTCGATGTCGGTGAGGACCTCGACGACGCCATAGCGCTTGCACACGCCACGCAGCGCCAGCAAGGGGGGAGTCGGCACGGTCACCATCTCCTTCCCGGGGCCCGGACCTGCTCGGAACCCGCCTGTCAGGTGAGCCCCGCCTTGCCGCATGCGGCCGCGAGTTGAGGCGTGCAGATCTGCCGGATCGTGTAGACGCCGTCCTTCACCAGGGTGTTCTTGATGTTGCCGACGGTCACGGACACGGGGGTGAGCAGGGCGGCGGGAACCGTCCTCCCGTCGCGGGTCCGCACCTTGCCCGTGGCGACCCGGTCGAGGTTTTCATGGCGGGCCGCGGCCACGGCCATGGCCGCGGCGGCGGAAGCCTCGGGTGGGAAGGGTTTGTAGACGGTCATGTACTGATCGCCTGCGACGATGCGCCGCAGGGCCCCCAGTTCGGCGTCCTGCCCGGTGACGGGAGGCAGGGGGGCGACCTTGTTCGCCTTGAGGGCGGAGATGCTGCCCGCGGCGAGCCCGTCGTTGGCGGCGTAGACCCCGTGGATGGTGGAGACGCCGAGGGCGGAGATGGCGCCGGACATGTCGAGGTTCGCGGTGTCCGGCCGCCAGTGCAGGATGTCGTAGGCCTTGCCGATCTTCACTCTCCCGTTGAGCACGGACAGTGCGCCTTTCTTGAACGCCACCGCGTTGGGGTCGCTGGGATCGCCGTTCAGCATGACGATCGCACCGGTGCGCGCCTTGGCGCCCATCGCCTTCAGCAGTGCCCTGCCCTGGAGCCTGCCGACCTCTTCGCCGTCGAAGGAGGCATAACCGGAGATCGGGCCCTCGGAGAGACGGTCGTAGGCGATGACCGGGATACCTGCCGCATGGGCCTTCTTGACCGCGACGCCGAGTGATCTGGCGTCGACGGCCACGAGCACGATGGCATCGACCCCCCTGGTGATCATCGAGTCCATCTGTTCCTGCTGGGTGGCCACATCGCCCTTGGCGTTGACGTGCTCGACCGTGCAGTTGTGGCACAGCTCCGTGATCTTCTTCGTGAGCAGCGGCGTGTCCTGTGTCTCCCAGCGAGTCGTGGTGGCGTCCGGCAGCAGCAGACCGATCGTCAGGTTCTTGCCACCGCCGGAGCTGTTCCCGGCGTCGTGCCCGCAGGCCGTGAGAGCGACGGCCGTCGAGATCGCGGCCATGACGACGGCCGCGCCCCGGATGCAGGCCTTCATGCGAGAGACCTCCCTGTCCTTCACCTCGCGCGGCGAGGGCCCGGTGGCAGGACGACCACGTCGTAAGTGTGACACCGGCTGAGGAATATGTCCCATTAATACCCATATACGATTCTGGTGTGGAGCCACGGGCATATCAGGCCGACGACGCCGCCGCCGACGCTGCCGACACCGGTTCACCGCCTCCGGTGCCGGAGGCGGTGACGAGCGAGCGGGCCCTGACGTTCGCGGGGGCGGCGCTGACAGCGGTCTATCTGCCCGGTGCCGGGAATCAGGAGCTTCGGCTGGTGGAAACGGCCGGATGTGCCCGTTGCGAGTACGGACTGCCGGAGCGTTTGCCCCTGTCCGCTGATTCACCCGCGGCGCACACCTTTCGCACCGGCCGACCACTGTGGCTGACCCCCGATGCGCTCGCCTCCTACTCCACGGGCGGGCCCACGCCTCCGCGGCCGGAGACGTCGCTCGCCGCGCTGCCCCTCGGGACGGAGGGCCGGCGGCTGGGCTGCCTCGTCGTCGTGGGGGATTCGGCGGACGGCTTCGAGGCCGAGCAACGGCGCTTCCTGGAGCAGTACGCCGACGCCGTCGGCGCCGTGCTCCGGGCAGGAACCGGGCGGCCCGCTCCGCCGCTACTGAGTCCGGCCCTGCGGAGTCTGTGCGTCGGCTCCTTCGTCATCACGCCGGACACCGGCCTGATCGAGGCGGACGAGACGCTGCTCGAGCTCGCCGGCATCACGCCCGATGACTTCGACGGCAAGGCGGACACCCTGCTCGCGCATGCCCTCCCGGAGGACATGCACGCGCTGATGTCGGTGCTGGAGCCCTCCACCCAGACGGTCGGCCGGCGGGAACTGGAGTTCCGTGTCCGCCGCCCGACCGGTGAGATGCGCTGGCTGAGCCTGAGCTGCCAGGTGGCGGCCGGCTTCGACGGCCGGCCGGAGCAGGTCCGGGGTGTGGTGACGGCGACCTCGGTCCTGCGACAGAGCGCCGACGACGTGTCCAGGATCCAGTGGCTGACTGCCGCACTCGACGATGCCGTAACGGTCCGTGATGTCAGCCGAGTGGTGGTCACCGCGCTGGGCGAGCCGCTGGGCGCCGACCGGGTGGCGCTCGCCGAGTTGCAGGACGACCGGCTCGCCGTCACCGTGCTCGATCCGCCCGAGCCCGCCGCCTGGCCGCAGTGGTGGCGTTCCGAGTGGCGTTCGGAGTGGCCCGACGCGCCGGTCAGCGCCCTGCCCACCCTTCAGATGGCTCTGCGGGACGGACGTATGGATCTGTGGCCCGTCGGCGCGGCCCTCGAACCCGGACTCGCGGGCATCGGCGCCGGAGGTCTGGCCGTCCTGCCGCTCCCCGCCAAGGGCTGGGTCGCCGGCGTGTGCCTGGTCGGCTGGGACCAGCCGCACGAGTTCGTCCCCGAGGAGCGGTTCCTGCTGACCGCCACTGCGGCGCTGGTGGGACAGGCACTCAAACGTGCGCGCGCGCACGACGCCGAACAGGAGCTCGCGACGATGCTGCAGCGCAGTCTCCTGCCCCGGCGCCTGCCCGAGCTGCCCGGCGGGACGGCCGTCGCCCGCTATCTGCCCGCCAGACGGGGCTTGCAGGTGGGCGGTGACTGGTACGACGTCATAGCCCTCTCCGAGGACCGGGTGGCGCTGGTCATCGGAGACGTGCAGGGACACAGCGCCGGAGCCGCGACGATCATGGGCCAGATGCGCACCGCGATCAGGGCGTACGCCGTGGAGGGCCATCCGCCCGACGTGGTCGTCTCGCACGCCAACCGGCTCCTCGTCGGTATGGAGACCGATCTGTTCGCCACCTGCTGCTATGCCGAGCTGGACATGGAGGAGGGCAACGCCCTGTTCGTACGGGCCGGGCACCTCGCACCGCTGGTGCGCCATCCCGACGGCAGGACCGAGGAGGTACAGGTCGAGGGCGGACTCCCGCTGGGCATCCTCGCGGACGCGGAGTTCCCCATGACCACCTGCGCGCTGGCCCCCGGCACGGTGATCGTCATGGTCACCGACGGCCTGGTCGAGGCCGTCGACCTGCCCCTGGACGAGGGCATGGACCGGACCCGCAGCGCGCTCGCCGCGGCTGATCCGGCGGATCCGGGAGAAATGGCCGACGAACTGCTCGGCGAACTCGACCCTCGTGAGGACGACGTGGCGCTGTTGCTGCTGCGCTACGACGGCATGAAGACCCGACCGATACGGGCCGGCTGGGCGGTGTGGCGGCTGCCCGACGCCGTCATGCATGCACGCCGTTTCACCGCACGCGCGCTGCGTCGGTGGAAGGTCGAAGAAGTGACCGACGCGGCGTTGCTGGTCGTGTCGGAACTGGTCACCAACGGCCTCGTGCACACTCAGGGCCCGGTCCGCGTCGACCTGATGCTCCGCGGGGACCGGGTGCGGGTCAGCGTGAGCGACTGCTCACCGCGTGCCCCGGCCAAGCCGGTGATCGTGGACTGGGACGCGACCGGCGGCCGAGGGCTGCTGCTCGTCGAAGCGATGTCGGAGTCCTTCGGCTCCGTGCCGGTGGCCGGCGGCAAACAGGTGTGGAGCGAGCTCGTCGTGCCGCACTGCGAGCAGGCTCACGTGGACGCGGGGCCCCGGACGGAGCGAGGGGGTCTGCCATGAGGACCCGTACACGGCACGTCGTCGCGGTGCTCGTCGCGGGATTCATGACGACGTGCCTGGCCGCCTGCGAAGAAGTGGAAGAGGAGAGGGGCAAGGACGGCTTCACCGTCGGCCTGCTGCTCCCGAGCCGAACCGTCCCCCGCTGGGAGCGGTCCGACAAGCCGCTGATCGAGAAGCGGCTGAAACAACTCTGCCCCCACTGCACCTTGGACTACGCCAACGCCCAGAACGACGCGATGAGGCAGCGGCAACAGATGAGCTCCATGATCACCAAAGGGGTCAAGGTCCTCATCCTCGACGCCACCGACACCAGGGCGCTGCGCTCCTCGATCCAGGAGGCGCACGAGGCGGGTGTCCCGGTCGTCGCCTACGACCGGCTCGCCGAAGGCCCGGTCTCGGGCTACGTCAGTTTCGACGGCGCGCAGGTCGGCAGGCTCCAGGGCGAGGCGCTCCTGAAGGCCATGGGCGACAAGGCCAACGGCGCAACCGTCGTCATGATGAACGGCGATCCGAGCAGCCCCAACGCGGACTGGTTCCGCAGCGGCGCACTGTCCGTCGTCTCCGGCAGGGTGGAGATCGGAAGGGCGTACGACACCCAGGGCTGGAGCATGGACAGCGCCCACGCCAATATGTCCGCCGCGATGGCGGCCCTGGGCCCGGACCGGATCGACGGCGTCCTGGCGGCCAACGACACCATCGCCGCGGGCGTCATCGCCGCTCTCAAGAGCGCCCGGGTCAAGGACCTTCCTCCCGTCACCGGTCAGGACGCCGACCTCGACGCCGTGCGGCGCATTGTCAGGGGCGAGCAGTACATGACGGTCTACAAACCCTTCAAGGCGGAGGCTGCCGCGGCCGCCGCCATGGCCGTCGCCCTGGGACGCGGCGAGGACCTCGGCGAGTTCGCCACGACGACGACCGACAGCTCCACCACCAGACACATCCCCTCCGTCCTGCTCACGCCGAGGGCGGTGACGGTGGACAAGATCAAGCCGACGCTCCTCAAGGACGGCATGTACACGGTCGACGAGATCTGCACCCCCGAGCTCCGGCCCGCCTGCGACCAGGCCGGACTCACTCGCTGAAGGGTCGGACTCATCCGCTGAGAGGACGAGTGGCGGGTACTCAGCGCACGGGAAAGCCGAAGGAGTACCCCTGCTGCTTCAGCCAGGGCAGGACCTCACGCAGGGCGGCCACGGTCTGGGAGCGGTCCCCGCCGGCGTCGTGGAAGAGGATGGTCGGGCCGTTGGAGATCTCGCTCTTGACGGTGGCGATGATGGCGCCCGTGCCGGGGTGTTCGAAGTCCTTGGAGTCGACGTTCCAGCCGAGCGGTCGCATGCCGTGGGAGGCGGCGAGGTGGCGGCTGTAGGGGGTGAAGGCGCCGCCCGGGGCGCGGTAGTACTCCGGCCGGACGCCTCCGGAGGCCTGGGTGATCATGCGTTCGGCGTCCAGGATCTGCTGGGACTGGTAGGCCTGCGACTTGGTGTCCATGGTCGTGTCGTGCGAGACGGTGTGGTCGCACAGCCGGTGCCCGGCGGCCACCACCGCCTTGACCAGCTCCGGGTGGGCCTGGGCCTGGGTGCCCACCATGCAGAAGGTGGCCTTCACGCCGTTGTCCCGCAGCACCTGGAGGACCTGCGGCGTCCACGTGGGGTCCGGTCCGTCGTCGATGGTGATGTTGACACCGTGGGCCCCGCGGTCCGAGGCATGGGCGATGTCCACCGACACCGGCTTCCCGCCCGGAGCCTTGGACCCGGCGTTCGGCGCGCCGGAGTGCGCCGAGCTGCCGGCCGGCGTGTGCCGCCCCTCGACGGGATTGGCCTGCGCGGTCCACATCGAGGTGGCGGCAGCCGCCGCCGTCACCCCGACCGCCGCCGCGAGAACCCGCCCGTGCCAACCCCGTCCCCCATGCCGCGACATGTCCGCCCCACTCCTCGTCGTCCTTGTGGATCTCGTGCACCCGTGAGGACGGCGATGGACCGCCGGGGGATGCGTCTGTTACCGATCACGGACAATTCCGCGGGGATTCGGAGACAGAGCGACGGCACCACGCAGGGAAAGTCCTCCGAACGAGCGGCGGTGAGCGCGGTGTTGGTGACCCCGACCCCCTCTTCCGGTATGCGGCCCGGGCTACGGCTGAGCTCGGTCCGAGCGGGTTCGCTGCTGACCGACTGCCAGCGTGAGTGCCGCCGGCCGCAGTCCGGGTGAGCTCGCGGTGAGGGTGACGCGGCCCGGCCTCTTCGCGGGCCGGAGGATCGCGAGTGCCTGCCCGTGCCAGGTGTGGCGGCGTGGTTGCCGGAAGCTGTCGACGTTGTGCGGATTGCCGTTGCCCACGGCGGCGAGCTCACCCGCGCCGTTGACCCGGAACGTCACCTCGAGCGTCGCGTCGGGGACGAGACGGCCCTGGCTGTCGGTCACTTCGACGCGTACGTGCGCGAGGTCGTCGCGGCTCGTGGTGAGATCCGTGACGTCCGAAATGAGCCGCAACGCGGCCGGAGCGCCCACCGTCCCGAGCGTCGTCCGGCCGATCTCCTCACCGTCGCGGAGGGCGACCGCCGTCAACTCGCCGGGGGCGTACGGCACGGTGAACGTGGCCATGGAACGTTCGGGAGTCGCGGCGCCGCCCGGCATCTCGGCACCGTTGAGCAGCAGCCGCACACGGTCGCCCGGCGTGTAGACATGAACCGTCATCGGGCGGCCGGGCTCCACGTCCCAGGTCCAGCTCGCCAACTCGTCGAAGTAGCCCCACCAGACGGCCACTTGCTCGGTCCCCGGTAGCGTCGGACGCTCCACCAGCATCTCCACGGGGCTGACGCCGGACACGGCCGCCCGCCAGTGGTTCTGCGGTTTACGCCGGCCGATCAGATCGATGTCCCCGCAGTTCCCCTGGAAGTAGGGATACGGGTAGCCGAAGCCGCCCCAGGAGTGGTGCAGCGTCCGGGCGATCGACCAGCCGGGCATGACGTCCTGGTCGCCGATGCCCGCGGCCGTGCCCTCGGGGGCCATCGGCGTCTTGCCGATCCCGGACTCTCCGAGATAGTCCCAGGCGGCCCAGACCCAGTTCCCTACGGCCCACGTGTGGTCGTTCACGAACTTCGTGTCCTGGTGGATCGTCGCGGGAAAGCCCTCGCTCTGGGTCATCGCCCGCTCGGGGTGGGCGTCGTGCAGGGGCCCGTAGCCCTTGCCGTTCGCGTTGTAGTGCACGTCGCCCACATCGACGTAACTCCAGGACGGATCGTCCGCGCTGAAGGTCGAGCCGCCGCCCAGGGTGATCGGGCGGGTTCGGTCGAGGGAACGCAGACGATCCGCGAGCTGTGCGCCCCGCCGTCCGTTCGTCCTGTCGGTGATCTCGTTTCCCAGGGACCAGATCACCACGCTGGGGTGGTTGCGGTCCCGCAGCACCGCGCTGGTCAGGTCCCGCTCCCACCATTCGGGGAAGTACACGGAATAGTCCTGGGGGTTCTTGCCCGTGTCCCACACGTCGAAGAACTCGTCCATCACGAGCATGCCGAGCCGGTCGCAGGCGTCGAGCAGAGCGGGTGTCGGCGGATTGTGGGCGGTGCGCAGGGCGTTGAAGCCGGCCGCCTGGAGGATCTCGACCCGGCGTTCCTCCGAGCGGTCGAGCGCGACGGACCCCATCGGCCCGTGGTCGTGGTGGACACACCCACCGGTGATCTTGAGCGGTTCGCCGTTGAGCAGGAAGCCGACCCGGCCGTTGCACACCAGTGAGCGGATCCCGAACCTGACGGTGACGGTGTCGACGACCCTGCCGCGCACCAGCACTTCGGCGCGTGCGATGGAGAGGTTCGGTGAGCCGGGGGACCACAGCGCGGCCCGCTCGATCGGGATGTCGAGCGACGAGTCGGCCGTGACGCCCGGTCCGACACTCCGTGCGGGCGCGTGTCGCGTGGCCACGACGTGCCCGCGCGGGTCAAGGACCGTGACCCGTACGGACGCCGGGGCGGGCCGTGCGCCGAGGTTGGTGACCGACACCTCCACGTGAGCGACCGAGCGGCGCTCGCTCACCTCGGGCGTCGTCACGTGAACGCCCCAGAGCGGGATCCGCACGGGCCCCGTCACGGTCAGCCACGTATGCCGGTAGATCCCCGATCCCGAGTACCAGCGGCTGTTCTGGCCGCTGTTGTCGACCCGGACGGCGAGCACGTTCGGACCTGTCGGGTTCAGGTGCGGGGTCAGGTCGTAGGCGAACGCCGTGTAGCCGTAAGGGTGGAAGCCCAGGTGTACGCCGTTGAGCCAGACGTCCGCGTTCTGGTGGACGCCGTCGAACCGCAGCTCGACCTGTGGCCCGCCCGCGTCGAGGCCCGACGTGGAACGACCGCCGCCGAGCTCCGGCACCCTGAAGTGCTTGCGGTACCAGCCGATCCCGCCCACCGTGTATCCGGTCGAGCCGCCGTTCTGACTGTTCTTCGTGTCGAACGGGCCTATCACCTGGGGAGGTTCGGGCGGCGACGGGTCGGGTTCCTTGAGCACGAGGAGGGACGGGTCGCTGGTCGCTCCGCCGTCGGTGGAGGTGGCGTACGGGAGGTCCTCGATGCTCCAGTCGTGCGGAAGGTCGAGCGCCCGCCAGGAACCGTCGTCGAAGGACGGGTCCGCGGCGTCGCTCGTGTCGCCGCGGAAGAAGAGCCACCCTTCGTCGAACGACCGCTCCCTGGCCCACCCGACCCGGGCCGGACCGTCCTGATCGGACGCTGCGGCCGGCGGGTCGAACTCGAGCGCTGTCGTGCCCACGGCGACCGCGCCCAGTTGCAGAGCCCGACGCCGTGATACGCCGCCACCCGGGGCGCCGCGCGAGTCCTCGACCGCGTCGTCACCGGCCCGCTTCTCCGCGTCGCCGTCGCGCCGCTGTTCCTTCATCGTCATGTCGTCCACCCCACCCAGTGATTCGGCATTTCGAACAGGAGTCAGTATGTTGAACTGTCGCAGACATGACAGAACTAGAGGGGCGGAGCCGCCGAGTCAAGACGGCGAAGGGCGATCACCTCTCGCCGGAAGGCTCCATGAGGCTTCGGCCCGACGATCGTGGGAGCTGGGGCATGCTGGCAGGATGCGGGCCATGTCGAGAGAACCGCTGCTGGTCAGAGCCCGTTTGCTGTGGGAGGGCCTGGCCCGGGTGCCGGTGTCGTTCACGCCGACGGGCGGTGTGAACGTGGTGGTCTCCGCGGAGTCCGGGCTGTGCCCGGTCGGCTGGGTCGGAGTCGTCGCCCTGGGCGGATCGGCGATCGTGACCGTGCCGAGCGAGAGCGCCGCCGTGATCGTTCGCGACGCGGTGGCGGGTCTGCCGGTGGGAGACGTCGTGGATGGCGTCGCGGTCCGGGAGGTGCTGCCCGTGGCCCGGGTGCTGGGGCCGGCAGCGCTTTCTTACGTGTCTTTGGAGGCTTTTCGTCCGGTGGAAGCCGGTGCGGCGACAGTGGAGCGACTGCCGGCCGGCCACCCGGAACTGCGGCTGCTGGAGCAGGCGGCAGGTCGTGAGGACGCCGGTGAGGCCGCACTGGACGAGATCACGTCGCCCGTGTTCGTAGTCCGAGAACATGGGCAGGTGGCTGCCGCCGCCGGATATCGGGTCTGGCCGAGTCGGACTGCGCACATCGGCGTGCTGACGGCGCCGGGAGCGCGAGGACGCGGGCTGGCGCGGGTGACGGGCTCGGCGACGGTCGAGCATGCCCTCGCTGCCGGACTCCTGCCGCAATGGCGCGCGCGGCCTCCCGCCTCCCGGCGTGTCGCCGCCGTACTGGGTTTCGAGGAGCTGGGCTCCCAACTCAGCGTTGAGATCGCCGGTTGAGATCGCCTGGGAGCGGTCGACGGCCGGTCCCGGGCCGCCCACCGGTGTCGCACGGCCAGGCCTGGACGAGGACCCGTGCCTACGAGGGTGCGTTGTTCCGGCGCTGTTCCGCCGGTGCCGGGCCGGCCGCAGCGGGCGGTCGGCTCTGCGGCGGGTTGTCCTGGGCGGGACGCGGCCCGCCGCGTAGGGCCGAAGCGAGGGCGGAGACCAGCGCCATGCCCGCGGCGACGCTGAAGACGATGGCCAGTCCGTGGTGGAACGGGCCGGAGACCAGTTGCGGGAAGAAGGCGTGACCGGTCAGGGTGGCGTGCTGGGCCGCCGTGAGGTGGGTGAGGGTTCCGCCGGATCCGAGCAGGTGCTCGATGGGGTTGTTGCCGAGGAACGTGGCGAACAACGTGCTCACCGGGGGCAGCGACGCGGCGTGCTCGGCGGTGCCGGCCGGTACGCCGTGCGCCTGGAGTCCGCTGCTGAGCGCCGCGGGCAGGGATGAGGCCAGTCCGGAGACCATCAGGGAGAAGAACACACCGATGGACAGAGCGGTGCCCGAGTTCTGGAACGTGGAGCGCATGCCCGAGGCGACGCCCCGGTACTCGGGCGGCACGCTGCCCATGATCGAGGACGTGTTCGGCGCGGAGAACATGCCCTGGCCCAGCCCGTTGAGCAGGAGCAGCGCCGCGAAGAGCCCGTAGTCGAAGTTGATGGGCAGCGCGAGCAGCCCGAGGAAGGACACCGCGACGACGACCAGTCCGGCCGTGGAGAACATCCGGGCGCCGAACCGGTCCGACAGGTAGCCCGAGACAGGGCCCGCGATCAGGAAGCCGAGCGTCAGCGGCAGCATGAAGATGCCCGCCCACAGCGGGGTGTCCTCGAACGCGTAGCCGTGCAGGGGCAGCCAGATGCCCTGCAGCCAGATGATGAGCATGAACTGCAGCCCGCCGCGTGCGATCGCGGTCAGCAGCGCCGCCAGGTTGCCCGCGGCGAACGCCCGTATCTTGAACAGCGACAGGGTGAACATGGGGTCGGCCACGCGCGACTCGACGTAGCAGAAGAGCAGCAGCAGGACGACGCCGCCGATCAGGCCGCTGAGCACCCACGGATTTCCCCAGCCGGTGGCGTCGGAGCCGTAGGGCTGGATGCCGTAGGTGATGCCGGCCAGCAGGATTCCGGCGCCCGCGGCGAAGGTGATGTTGCCCAGCCAGTCGATGCGTCCGGGGCGCCCCGCCGCGGTCTCGCGCAGGCTCAGGTACGACCAGATGGTCCCGGTGATGCTGATCGGCACGCTCACCCAGAACACCGCGCGCCAGTCGACGGCGGCGAGGAGGCCACCGGCGAGGAGGCCGAGGAACTGGCCGGCGAGCGCGGTGATCTGGTTGATGCCGAGGGCCATGCCGCGCTGCCGGGTGGGGAAGGCGTCGGTGAGGATCGCGGCCGAGTTGGCGGTGAGCATGGACCCGCCGAAGGCCTGCACGATGCGCCAGAGAATCAGCCACATCGCGCCGGCGCCGGCCCGGAATGGGTCGAGGGACAGCGCGACGGAGGCACAGGCGAAGATGAGGAAACCGAGGTTGTAGATCTTGACCCGGCCGTACATGTCGCCGAGTCGGCCGAGGACGACGACGAGTACGGCCGACACCAGGAGATAGCCCAGGATCATCCAGAGCAGATAGCCGATGTTGCCGGGCGCGAGCGGGTCGAGCCCGATCCCGCGGAAGATCGCGGGCAGCGAGATGATCACGATGGAGGCGTCCATCGTGGCGATCAGTACACCGAGCGTGGTGTTGGACAGGGCGACCCACTTGTAGCCGGGGCCCGCGGGGGTGTCCTTCCGGCGCGTCCAGCGCGAGGTGGGCGCGGTCACAGCCGTTCCGCCAGTCGGTCGAGGAGGGGCAGGGCCGACGCGAGTGTCCCGCGCTCCTCCGGGGTGAACTCGTCGAGGACGGCCGAGAGCCGGTGTACGGACTCGGAGCGCCGCTCCGCCAGCATGGCCCGTCCCTCCTCGGTGATCGCCACGATGATCCGTCGCCCGTCCGCCGCGTCGGGGCCACGACCGACGAGCCCGCGCTGTTCGAGTACGGCGAGCGTGCTGGCCATCGCCTGTGGCCGTACGCGTTCCAGGTCGGCGAGGGATCCCGGGGAACTGGGGCCGTCGGCGGCGAGCCGCGCGAGCACCGAAACACCGGAGAGTGACACGTCCCCCACGGCGTGGGCCTGGCGCAGTCGTCGGGTCATGCGGCCCACGGCGAGGCGAAGGTCGGAGGCGAGCCGGACGGTGTCGCTCGGTCCGTGGGCGTGATCGGTACCTGCTTCTCTGTCCATCTGCACAAGTACTAACAATAGTTTTATCAGTCTGGACTGATCAATCAAATGTGAGTAATGATCGGACGGCTGACCCCTGGCGACGGCAGGTGATCCCCGACGGCGACACTCCGCTTCCCGTGCGCCCGCACTGCCGCGGCGCACCCTCTGTCGCGTCCGAATGATTGAACGTACTCTGACAAGTCATAGAACTTCGGGCGTGATTGACTGGGGGAGCCGTCATGTCCTGGGACAACAACGGCCCGCGCGCCGGATTCGTCGTACCGCCGATGCCGAGCGCACCGCCGCCCGCTCCGGCTGACGGGCCCCGAGCGGCCGCGGTGGCCCTGCTGAACCTGTGCGGACTGGGCCTGGGTTACGCACTGGTGCGCCGTCGGGGACTCATGGCGCTGTGCTGGGTCGCGACCGCGCTGCTGCTCTTGGTGGCCCTCCCCGCGGACCCGGACGGCGTCCCGGGTGCAGCCGTCGTCGCCTACCTGGTCTTCCTCGGTCTCGCGGCCGTTCATGGTGCGATCGTGGGGTTGCGGACCCGTCTGGTGTGGCCGCCGCGCGCCTGGCTCGCGATCGCGCTCGGGGTCGTCCTTCTGGCCGTGCCGACCGGAGGCGTCGCCCTGTACGACGGCGCGCGTGACGACGCGACCGAGGCGATGCTCATGGACCGGCTGGAGCGGGCGGACAAGCTCGTCCAGACCGCCGGCGAGCAGCCGTTCGCGACGGCGGAGGCCGCCTACCGCCGGGCCCTGGCGGTCTATCAAGGCCTGCGCGGCGACCATCCCGGCTCCCGCGCGGCAGCCCGGGTCCCCGACCGGCTCAAGACGTACTACGCCACAGTCGGTGCGCCCTACGACCAGAAGAACTACTGCGACGCCATAGCGCCCCTGAAGTACCTGCGCACCGTACCGAGGACCATGGGCAAGCGGGCACTCGGAGCACTGTCCACCTGGCCCGACGATCGGCTGGCGACCTCGCTCTACGAGTGCGCGTCGCAATCGCTGAGCGGTGGCGAGGCGGACTGGCCCACACACTTCAGTGATCTCCTGACGACGTTCCCGCGGTCCGCGTCGGCCGCGAAAGTGGAGCCGACCGTCAAAACGGCCGTCGACAAGGCCGTGAAACAGGTGGCCGGCGGCGATCCCTGCACGGCTGTCCAGCACCTCAACAGCCTGGGCACCCAGGTCCGTGCGCTGCCCGGAGAAGAAGCGGGTGTGGCCGGGGACCTCGGCAAGGACGCCGACCGGGCCGACAGGACGGCGGACTCGGGTACGTACGCCTGCGGAGTGGACCAGTACAAGGACGGGCGCTTCGACGAGGCCGTCACCACGATGAACGACTTCGTCAAGAACCATCCGCACCACACGAACCGAGCCCGCGCCCAGAAGATCGCCATCGCGGCGGAAATCGCCCAGACGGTGCCCGCCGCGGGCAAGAGACTGCCCACGACGGCGTCCGGTGGCAGTATCTCCGTCACCGTCAAGAACGACAGCCCCGACGACATCACCGTGATGTACACGGGGCCGGTGACGGGAAGCTTCCCTCTGAAGGCCTGCGGGAGTTGCACGTCCTACTCCCTCGCCAGCACGCTGGTGCGAGGCTTCACACCGTGCAACGACAGCGGGAAGAACTATCCACAACGGACCATCCGACTGCCCGCGGGCACCACGTACTTCGTGCACAAGGCCCGGAGCGGAACCGGGAAGTCCCCGGCCTCGGACACGGCCAGGCTGAGGTCCGGCTACATCTACACCGAGTGCGCCTACACGACGAGCTTCGGCTACTGAGGCCCCGGCGTGTGGGACGGTCGTGGCCCCGGCTGATCGCGACGCTGTCGCCCGGTGCGCCGGGAACTCGCCTCGCGGTCGTCCACGGCCGACTCGGTGACCGACCGCAAGGAGAGGGGCATCGTGGCGGACGAGCAGAGCGAGGTGCCGGACAGCACCGCGGTGCGCGTCGCCCTCTGGCGGGCGATGCACGTGCGGGTCGACCCGCCGCCCCACGTGATCGAGGACGAGATCGGGCTGCGACTGGCGGCACCTGAGGAGGGATGGCAGCTCCGCCCGGACATGGACCCGCGGGGCACCAGCGGGTTCCGGGCGGCCATCGTGGCCCGAGCCCGATTCATCGAGGACCTGGTGGCCGAACAGGCCGGCCACGGCGTCGCCCAGTACGTCGTGCTGGGCGCCGGTCTGGACACCTTCGCCCAGCGCAGGCCCGAGATCGCCGCCCGTCTGAGGGTGTTCGAGATCGACCAGCCGGGCACCCAGGCCTGGAAGCGCCGTCGCCTGATCGAACTCGGCTACGGGATCCCCGACTGGCTGCGCCTCGTGCCGGTCGACTTCGAGGCCGGTGCGGACTGGTGGGAGCAACTGTCCGACGCCGGCTTCGATCCCGGCCGGCCGACGGTCGTCGCCTGCACCGGCGTCACCATGTACCTCACCGAAGACGCCATCGCGGCGACCCTGCGGCGGCTCGCCCCGCTCGCCCCGGGCTCGACGCTCGCCATGACCTTCATGCTGCCGGCCGAACTCGTCGATGACGCCGACCGCCCCGCACTCGAGGCGACCAAGCCACAGGCGCAAGCGGCCGGAACGCCGTTCATCAGCTTCTACGCCCCGCAGGAGATGGTGGCGCTGGCCCGTGACGCCGGCTTCAAGGACGTCCACCACGTGCCGGGAACCGTCCTCGCCGAACGCTACTTCGCCGATCGGACCGACGGCCTTCGCCCGTCGAGCGGAGAAGATCTGTTGTTGGCCACTACCTGACGGGTGGCAGCTGACGCGACCGCACTGGAAGGGGCGTGGACGAGTACGCGCAGATGCGGCGCGTGGACATCGTGGAGGGGGCGTGACGGAGCACTCGGGCAGCGTGCCATTACTTCCCCCCACGCTCCTTTTGCCACCTATATCCGTTCGCCTAGCGTGGTGGCGCACGACCACCGCCGGGTCCGGACCGCCGACGCGGGGGCGGTCGGCGTGAACAGGGGGGTGGGGACGATCAACAGCGAAATGGCACGCCCACGGAGTCGGCGCTCTCTGGCGCGCGGGGTTCTGGGATTCGTCGCGGCCGTCTGCGCGGTGCTCATGCTGAGCACGGCGCCGGCACAGGCCGCGCAGCACCAGGACGCCAACGAGTACGCGATATGGAACTTCCACGGCGCCAAGGGGTTCTGGAACATCGACCAGCGGGTGCAGATCACCCAGAAGGCGAAGCACTCGTACTGGGCCATGATGTGGGACTTCACGGCCACACCGGGCAACGGCGGGTACATGGGCCTGCAGACCGACGGGACGCGCTTCAATCACACGACCGGTGAGACGGCGATCTTCTCGCTGTGGAACGCCAACGCCAGCAGGGGGAGCTGCGGGGCGTTCGGCGGCGAGGGGACGGGGCTCAGTTGCCGGCTCGCTTATGCCATCGACCGGCAGGCCGACTACCGGCTTCGGGTGTGGCGCCTGAACGCGGACGCGGGAGGGCAGTGGTGGGGCGCGTGGATCCAGAACATGAAGACAGGCGTCGACACCGCCATCGGAAGTCTCCGGGTGCCGCGCGATCAGACCCTGCTCGGCGTCCCGTCCAACTTCAGCGAGTACTTCGGCACCGCCGTCGCCTGCGACAAGGTGCCCCAGTCGGTCGCCTACTTCACCCAGCCCGCGGCGAACGCACAGGGCAACGGCACCTACCGGTACGGCTCCACGTATGAACGGTCGACCCGTGGCCGTTGCACGGGCGGAAACGTGCGGCTGGTCGACCTGGGGTGGACGAAGGCTGCCAAGGTGACGCTCGGCGGACGGTGACGTCACGCCGGGGCGCCGCACCACCGTGGCCCATCGCGAACCGGGAGTGCCGGTGCGGGAGCTCGCGTGGCGGAGACCGGGTTCCTCGTGAGGCCGGCTCGCAGCTGACCGGGTGAGCTCGGGCAGTCGGTGGCCCCGCGCCTGGTGGGTGGGCGCGGGGCCGTGCGGTGGGGTGGAGCTACCGGGCGGTCGCGGGGCCCTGAAGGTTCTTGGCGGCCAGCGCCAGTCCCTCGGTCCGGGAGTAGGCGGCGTCCTCGTGTTCTCTGTGCACGGCCATGTCCGGGTCGGTCTCGGCGAGGGCGCGCAGGAACTCGGTCCAGTAGGTGACGTCGTGTCCGACGCCGACGGCGCCCGACGGCGGTCACGACATCGGCGGTGCGCTCCAACTCGGCCATGGCGCGGGCGTCTTCCCTCGACCCGGCAAGAGGTTTCTCGCACGGCACGTGCTTGCCCGCGGCGACCAGTGCCTCGGCGATCGGCCGGTGCAGCGCGTTGCCGACGACGATGCTGACGGCGTCGATCGTCGGGTCCTCGGCGACGGCCGACCAGTCCGCCATTGGCGTCCTGGCCGCTCTGTCCCGTGCCGGGGTCGCCGTGCCGGGCGAGGTGTCCGTGGTCGGCTACGACGTCGACGACGCCCTCTCCCGCCTGAGCTGTCTCCATCTGACCACGGTCAGCCAGAGCGCCCGTGAACAGGCCCGGCATGCGGTGGTCGCCGCCGTCGAGCGCCTGAACCAGGGCCGCACCGAGCCCCGCGAGGTCGTACTGGCGCCACGCCTCGTCCTGCGTGGCACCACCGCGGAGCGGGTCTGACGGGCGCTCTGGGGCCACCGCCTGCACGCGGGCGCGGCGGCGCGAAGGGGAGGCGTGGTCTGCGGGGAGTGGCACCGTGACACGGACCTGCTCGCCGAGTCGGCGGCCTTGCGGTGCGGGTCGGCGGCCTTGCGGTGAAGGTCGGCGTCAGGCGGCCGGCCGCACCAGGCCCGTCTCGTAGGCGAAGGTCACCGCCTGCACGCGAGCGCGGGCGCCGATCTTGGCGAGGATGTGGCTGACGTGTGACTTGACGGTGGTCGGCGCGATGGACAGCCGCGCGGCGATCTCGGCGTTGGACCAGCCGGAGGCGACGGCGGTGAGGACGTCGCGTTCCCGCTCGGTGAGCATGTCGAGCCCGGTCTCCTGCTCGGCGGTCCGGGCCGGCCGCTCCTGGCGGACTGCGTCGATGAGCGCACGGGTGACGCTGGGCGTGGTGACGGCGTCTCCGGCGGCCACGATCCGGACGGCCGCGGTCAGTTCGTCGGGGGTGGCGTCCTGGGGGAGGAACCCACCGGCTCCCGCGCGCAGTGCCGCGTAGGCGTACCCCTCCTGACTGCTGGGGGTCAGGACCAGGACGCGCGGGGGGCGTCCGCCGGCTCTGACGGGCTCGCGTGCCGGAAACGGGGTGAGGGGCCGAGTGATGCGGCGGATGGCCTCGACGCCGTTCGGATCGGCTTCGTGGTGGCCCATCACGACGACGTCGGGACCGAGCGCGGCGCTCATGCGGACCGCCTCGGCGCCACTCGTCGCGTCGCCGACGACGGTCAGGTCGGGCTGGGCCGCCAGCAGCATGTGCAGACCGAGACGGTGCAGGGACTGGCTGTGCACCACGAGTACGGAGGTCATGACGGGCGCCCTTCGTGAGGGTGGGGGCGACTGCCGACGCGGGTCGGGTGGCCGCCACCGCACTCCCTGTGAACGAAACGGTTTCGTTCACTTCGTTGCCGTCAGCGTAGCTCGGGCGCTATCGAAACGGCATCGTTTTCTTTGTGGTCTCGGTCACTTCTCGATCGGCGGGGCGTCGGACCGTTTGTGGAGTGGCCTTGCATGACCATGCGGGATGTTGCATAATCTTGCCATGTCCAAGGTCCTCACTTCCCTCCCCACCGGCGAGCGCGTCGGCATTGCCTTCTCCGGCGGGCTCGACACTTCGGTCGCCGTCGCCTGGATGCGCGACAAGGGTGCCGTCCCGTGCACGTACACCGCCGACATCGGTCAGTACGACGAGCCCGACATCGCGTCCGTGCCCGGCCGTGCCACCGCGTACGGCGCCGAGATCACTCGGCTTGTCGACTGCCGTGCCGCGCTGGTCGAGGAAGGGCTGGCCGCACTCGCCTGCGGTGCGTTCCACATCAGGTCGGGCGGGCGCCCGTACTTCAACACCACGCCGCTGGGGCGTGCCGTGACCGGCACGCTGCTGGTGCGGGCCATGCTCGAGGACGGGGTGCAGATCTGGGGCGACGGCTCCACGTTCAAGGGCAATGACATCGAGCGGTTCTACCGGTACGGGCTGCTCGCCAACCCGCACCTGCGGATCTACAAGCCCTGGCTGGACGCGGACTTCGTCACGGAGCTCGGCGGCCGCAAGGAGATGTCGGAGTGGCTGCTCGCGCACGGGCTGCCGTACCGGGACTCGACGGAGAAGGCGTACTCCACGGACGCCAACATCTGGGGCGCCACGCACGAGGCCAAGACCCTGGAGCACCTCGACACCGGTATCGAGACGGTCGACCCGATCATGGGCGTGCGGTTCTGGGACCCGTCGGTGGAGATCGCCACGGAGGACGTGACGGTCGGCTTCGACCAGGGCCGTCCGGTGACCGTCAACGGCAAGGAGTTCGGCTCTCCGGTCGACCTCGTCATGGAGGCCAACGCGATCGGCGGCCGGCACGGCCTCGGCATGTCCGACCAGATCGAGAACCGGATCATCGAGGCCAAGAGCCGCGGCATCTACGAGGCCCCCGGCATGGCGCTGCTGCACATCGCCTACGAGCGTCTGGTCAACGCGGTCCACAACGAGGACACCGTGGCCGCGTACCACAACGAGGGCCGACGGCTGGGCCGGCTGCTCTACGAGGGCCGCTGGCTTGACCCGCAGGCGCTGATGGTGCGTGAGTCGCTGCAGCGCTGGGTCGGCACGGCGATCACCGGCGAGGTGACCCTGCGGCTGCGGCGTGGCGAGGACTACTCGGTCCTCGACACCCGGGGCCCGGCGCTCAGCTACCACCCGGACAAGCTCTCCATGGAGCGGACCGAGGACTCGGCGTTCGGCCCGGTGGACCGCATCGGCCAGCTCACCATGCGGAACCTGGACATCGCCGACTCCCGTGCCCGTCTCGAACAGTACGCGGGCCTGGGCCTGGTCGGCAGCGACCACCCGACGCCGATCGGCGCCGCGCAGGCGGCCTCGACCGGTCTGATCGGCGCCATGGACGAGGGCGGCGCCGAGGTGATCGCCTCGCGGGGCGAGGCCACGGACGAGGAGACGATGCTGGACCGCGCCGCGATGGAGTCCGGCACGGACTGACGCCGGTCACCGGTCGTACGTACCCGCGCGGCGGGCCCCGGCGGATTCTGTTCCGCCGGGGCCCGCCGTCGTCCGCTGCGCGAGGGGGAGGGGTTCACTGCCATGGCTGCTCCCGTCGCCTCCAGCGACCTCACGCATGGGTCGCCTCCAGCGACCTCACGCATGGGTCGCCTCCAGCGACGTCACGCATGGGGAGTGACGGGGCCAGGCCCACGGACGACCGTCCGCCGACGTTCCCTGTCCGCCGGGCAACTCCCCGCGCAGCCGGCAGGGCATCACATCGCGACAGCCGGCGAGCGGCAGTGGGCGCAGGCCGCGGTCCGCAGGGCTACGGGTGCAGTATCACCTTCGTGTAGCCCTCGATCCGCTTGTCGAACTTGTCGTAGCCCGACGGCGCCTGATCCAGGGGCAGTTCATGGGAGACGACGAAACTGGGCTTCGCCCTGCCCTCGATGATCATGTCGCGCAGGTACCGGTTGTAGCGCTTCACGTTGCACTGTCCCGTCCCCATCCGCAGGCCCTTCTCGAAGAGCTTGCCGATCGAGACGAGGAGCATGCCCTGCTTGGCCTGTTCGTCGGGGCCGCCGGGGTCGGAGGGCACATAGAGGCCGGGCACCCCGAGCGCTCCGGTGGCTCGAACCGTGCCGACGAGCGAGTTCAGGACGGTCGCCGGTTCCTCGCGGTCCGTGCCGTGCCCTGTCGCCTGATAACCGACGGCGTCAATGCCCTTGTCCGTGCCGATGCCCTCCGTCTGGTCCTTGATCTGCTCGATCGGGTTGCCCTCGGAGAAGTTGACCGGAACCGCGCCTATCTCCTCGGCCTTCTGCAGCCGTTCGGGGACCCGGTCCACGACGAAGACCTTCTTCGCGCCGCGCATCAGAGCCGAGTAGGCGGCCATGAGTCCGACAGGCCCTCCGCCGTACACCGCGACGCTCTCGCCCGGGCGGACCTGGGCGAGCTCACAACCGTGGTATCCGGTGGGGAAAATGTCGGCGAGCAATATGAAATCGCTCTCGTGCTCGTTTCCCGGCGGCAGCTTCAGGCAGTTGAAGTCGGCGTACGGTACGCGCAGATATTCGGCCTGGCCGCCCTTCCAGGGGCCCATGGCGACGTATCCGTACGCGCCGCCCGCGAAACCGGGATTGACGGTCAGACAGTAACCAGTGAATCCCTCGACGCAGTTCATACAGAACCCGCAGGCGACGTTGAAGGGCATGACCACACGGTCGCCCTCCTTGAGCGAGGTGATGCCCTGGCCGAGTTCTTCGATGATTCCCATGTTCTCGTGGCCGAAGACGATGCCGGGCTCAGCGGCGGTACGGCCCTCGTACATGTGCAGATCGGACCCGCATATCGCGGTGGAAGTGACCCGTACGATTACATCGTTCGGATGCTGGATGCTGGGCTTTTCAACCTCTTCGACCGCAACGCTGAACGGCCCTTTGTAAACGACGGCCTTCACGGCTGCCACCTCCGCTCGGTGACGCATGTATGTGATGTCCACGCGCCCGCCCACATTCTCCGCGTGACCCATCTCTCATGATTCTCCGTCCTACGCGATCGGACAAGCCGGTACCGTCGATGTGAATAACTGCCCGGTGCCGTGCAGAGAAATGCAGTGGAGAAGGAGGCCGAAAGATGTCAGCACAGCGACTGGGAACGCTGCTTGTCCCCGTGCCGGGATTGTCCGGCACCACCTATCCGCCGGGAACGACCGTGACGGTCCGCGGACGAGGCGCCACGGTCGACGCCTTCGTCAACGGCGACTGGCTTCCCCTGTCGTGGTGGGAATTCTCCGACGGCCTGCGCGAGGACATCGCCGACCGCTGACCCTCGGCGCCGATGCCGTCGCGGGCATCGGCGATGACGACGGTCCTGGGCGGGGTCGTGGCGTTCCTCTGGAGTCCAAAGCTCCCCGGCAGCCTCTGTGCCTGCCGGGGGCTTCGTGTACCCGCCCACCGTCATGGATCGGTGGTGAGGGTGTCCGTGTCGGATTGTCTCTAGCGCTGGGCCGTGGCGGGCCGGTCGCACTGGCCGGTGTTCCTGGCCCGTCCCGTGCGCAGCCTTTGGGCGGCGAGCGCGAGGGCGCTGAAGGCGATCACGGCCGCGCTGTAGACGACCGAGGTCTCGTGCAGGCCGACGTTCGTGGTGGCGATCCCCGCGACCACGGCCGGGATGCTGAAGGCCAGGTAGGAGATGACGAACGCGACCGCGAACAGTTCGCCCCGCTCGGCCGGCGCGGCGATTCGGGCCAGTGTGCCGAAGCTGGCGAGAGCCGAGCCGCCGAAGCCGATTCCGGCGATGGCGGTGCCGGACGCGGCCATGGTGAGCGAGTTCGCCTCCACACCGCCCAGACCGACGGCCGTGCCGAGCAGCAGCAGGGCGGCCGAAAGGGCGAGCGTGCGCTCGGTGGGCCAGCCGCGCAGCGCGAACGCCGTGATCGAGGCGGGCACGCAGAGCAGGGTGACCACCAGGCCGCCGATGACATGGCTGGACAGGCCGAACAGGTTGGCGGCCACGGACGGGCCGAGTGAGAGATACAGTCCGCCCAGTGCCCAGCTCGCCACCAGGATCGGCACGAGTGCCATCAGGTCCGCGCGCAGTCGCGGAGCGACGCCGAGGCGCGGCTGAAGCGACCGTACGACACCGGGCCGGCGCTGTGCCGTCTCGGGTATGAGGGCGATGAGCAGACCGGCGAGGACCAGAGCCGCGAGCAGCAGCACGTAGACCAGTCGGGTCGGGTGCGGCCCGTACTCCGCGAGGACACCACAGCCCAGTGCGCCGAGGCCCAGCCCGAACGCCGGGGCCGCACCGGTGATGACCCCGGCACGGTGCGGCGCGTGGGGCGGATTGAGATCGACGAGGGTCGCGCCGAGTGTGGTCATGGCCGCGCCGGTGGCGATGCCCTGGACGAAGCGGGCCGTCAGAAGGATCGAGACGTCGTCGGCGACGATGAACAGTGCCATCGCCACCGCTTCGAGGGCGATGGCCGATGCCAGGACCGGTCGGCGGCCGATGTGATCGGACAGTGCGCCGAGCACCAGGAGTGCCCCGATCATTCCGACGACGTACACCGCGAAGACCGTGGTCAGCGTGGTCGCCGAGAAGCTCCACTCGTGCTGGTAGATGACGTAGAGCGGCGACGGCGCGCTCGACGCGGCCATGAAGAGGACGAAGACGGCCGCGATGGACGCGAAGGCGACCGGTCGGCTCAGCCCCCGCCGCACACGGCCGGACGGTGGGCCACCTGGGGCTGGGGCCGACGGGATCTTCTTGTAGGACGTGGGTGCGTCAGACATGCGCTCTCTCTCCGAATGCAGCGATCACTGCGTTAGCAGTCTCCTCTAACGCAGCGATCAGTGCGATAATTTCCGCATGACCGAAGCAACAGTCCAGCCCCGTCCCGGCGGCCGCTCCGCGCGGGTGCGCGCGGCCGTTCACCGCGCGGTCGGGGAGCTGCTCGCCGAAGAGCCGACCGAGGTGCTGACCATTCCCGCCATCGCGGCGCGCGCCGGCGTGCACGCGACCACGGTGTACCGGCGGTGGGGTTCCGTGGCACAGCTCCTGGCCGACGTCGCCACCAGTCGCTTCAGTGGCGACGTCGTGGTGCCGGACACCGGCTCTCTGGCCGGTGACCTGGAGCGGTGGACGGGCGATGTCGCCACCGACCTCGCCGACCCCGACGTCCTCGCCCTGATGCGGGCGACGATCGGCTCGGGTCCGGAGGGCGGATGCGCCTGCACGGCCGACCGGCACGCTCAGCTCGAGTCCATCATCGAGCGGGAGCGAGGTCGAGGAGGCAAGGTGCCGAGCGTGGAGCGGGCCGTCGACGGACTGCTCGGTCCGCTGTACTACCGCGCGATCTTCAGCGGGGAGCCCGCGTCCGGGGAGTGGGCGCGGGGTCTGGTCGCGCCGTTGCTCGCTGCGGTCTAGGGCTGCGACCGGACAGGTCGGCCAGGACGGAGGGCAGTGGCCGCAACCGATCGTTCGGACGGCGGCGCCGCCTGCGTCACACGTCGTACGCCGAGAAATCGACGACCGCTGTCGAGTCCTCGCCGTACCGCACGTCTATGTCCACCGCCATCGCCCCGCCTTCGGCTTCGGGGTGCAGATCGATGTGAGCGCAGACGTCCACCGGTGTCCCGGAGCAGTTCTCCTGCGTGAGAGGGGTGCCGGGATAGGCCGCCTTCAGCCACGCGTCCAGATCCGTTCGTGGGATCGTGAATCGCGCCTGGTATTCCGTGTCCAGCCAGACGCGGACGGTGCACTTCGCGTCCTGAGCCCCCTTGGGCAGCCCGTCCTGGTCCGCGTAGTGCATGGCGTCCGCGCACGAGGCGGCTTCCACCTGGGTCATCGGGTCGGCGGTGAAGGCCGTGAAGACCGTGAAGACCGTCCAGACGATCCACCCCACGAAAGCCGCCGGGAACGCCACAACTGTGGCGAGCGCCCATTTCCGCCTCATGATCACCCTTTGCTGTTGTTCGCGCCCCGAGCGGCGGCCGTCACTCTGCAAGACAGACAGGACGCACAAACGTGCCCCGCGGTTCTTGGCCGAGCGATCCGCAAACTCGCCCCCTACCAGCGCCGGCGCAACGCCGACGCACGCCACCCCGACCTCCTCGTCGCTCAGCGGCGCATGGCAGGGTCATGGCTCTCGGTGCTCATGGGCCGCCGATTCCAGCGTCGCGATCTCCGCCTCGGCCAGGCGGGCCTCGGCATCGACGTCGATCGACCGGGTGAGCAGCCAATAGAGCACCGCGGAGACGGGGAGCCCGATGAACAGGGCGATGTCCGCACCGCCGAGCGCGTGGGCGGCGGGTCCGACGTAGAGCGTGCCGACGGAGAAGAACGGCACCATGACGGCGAAGCCGACCAGGTAGGCGATGATGCCGTGCCAGCCCCAGCGGCCGTAGATGCCGTGCGGGTTGAAGATCTCGGCGACCGCGTAGTGGCCGCGGCGCACCACGTAGTAGTCCATGAGGTTCACGGCGGTCCACGGAATGAACAGGTAGAGCACCAACAGCAGGAAGTTGTTGAAGTTCTCGAGGAAGTGGGCGGTGGAGGCCAGTGCCCCCACCACGGAGAGCGCCGCGGTGAGGCCGATGGTCACGAGCCGTACGGCGACGGTCGGCCGCACTCTCTTGAACGAGTCGATCGCGCTGATGAGCGTGAGGGACCCGCCGTACATGTTCAGGGCGGTCACCGAGATCAGACCCAGGGCGGAGAACAGCAGCACGATCGCGCCGAAGCCGCTGAAGACCTTGTCGCCCGCCGCGTTGATCGAGCGGACGGTCTCGAAGTCCTTGCCCGCCCACGCGGCGAGCAGAGCCCCCAGACACATCAGCCAGATGCCGCCGAGCGCCGACCCGAAGTACGTCCAGTAGAAGGTCTTGCGGACGGTCACGTCCGGCGGGAGGTAGCGGGAGTAGTCCGAGACGTAGATGGCCCAGCTGATCTGGTATCCGGCGACCACGCCGAACTGCGCGAGGAACGGGGTCCACTGGAAGCCGCTGAGGTCGAAGGAGCCCGGGGGATAGTGCAGGGTGAGCAGGATGCCCACGGTGAAGATCCCGAAGACGACCAGGAAGGTGTAGGTGAGGACCCGTTCGGCGCGGTGGATGACGTCGTAGCCCACCAGCGCGATGACGAACCCGATGAGTGTGACGACGACGACCCACAGCTTGACGCCGCCGTGCAATGTGGTGTGCAGGGCCTCACCGGCCAGGATCGTGTTGAAGATGTTGAACCCCGCGTACTGCACATAGGCGAACAGCCATACGAGCAGGGCCCCGACGTAGCCGAACTGCGGCCGTGACTGGATCATCTGCGGCAGTCCCAGCTGCGGACCCTGCGCGGAGTGGAAGGCCATGAAGAACGTGCCGAGGATGGTGCCGGCGGCGATCGCGATCAGCGACCAGACGAGGTTGCCGCCCTCGGTGATGCTGATCAGCCCTACCGCCAGGGTGGCGATCTGCGCGTTGGACATGAACCACAGAGGCCCCAGGTGCCAGAGTTTTCCGTGCCGCTCGTCGAGGGGGACGTAGTCGATGGAGCGGATTTCCAGACCCGATACCCGTGGCTGCGACGATGTGGTCACGAGTGCCTCCTTTGAGCGGGTTCGTCATATGATGAGAAGGTTATCCACTTGTGATCACGTTCATCTTCTTGTCGTACCGGCCGAGGGGGGCTGTACCGGTCAGCATGTCCGACCGGTACGCAGTGCAACCCCACGTGTGCCACGCCACCGGAAGGATGAAAACAGCCCTGCTCCCGGCGGGACGCCACCGGACGCGATGTGACGCTGGATTCCCTCAACAGGCCCCGGCGAAAGGCTGGTTGGCCGCTGCTCTCGTTCCGGCCGCGGAGATCAGTCCGTCGCGCGCCGAGCGGAATGATCGAACGCCAGCGAGTGCTGCTCGGGCTCGGGCCTGCCGCCGCGCCGGGCCTCGTGCTGGTCGAGGAGGGTCAGCAGGCCCTCTACGGTCAACCCGGCCTCCGCCGGGTGCCGGAGGATGGTCCCCGGTTCGATGTGGTAGATGTTCGAGCGGCCCTGGCGGGTGTGGGTGAGATAGCCGTCCTGCTCCAGATCGGAAATGATCTTCTGGACGGCGCGCTCGGTGAGTCGGCACCGTGCGGCGATGTCACGGATACGGGTTCCCTGATCCCTGGAGATCGCGGCCAGCACTCGGGCGTGGTTGGTGAGAAAGGTCCAGCCGGTATGCCCCTGCGGTACTTCACCCATGTCTCGAGGATACGGCTCGGCATTCGTGCATTCAAAAGGGTGAAAGAAAGTTCCTGTATCTCTTGACGTGTGAGGATCCGAAGGCCGACGCTTGGAGTAGTGAGATAGGCGGATGCCCCAGGAGCGACTGCCATGCACGAACGTCCACTCTCCGCCCAGGCCGGCAGCGAAGGCTTCTGCCCGCTTCTGAAGGGCGAGGCACGTTCGGCCGGTGGGCGGGCGGCCGCCGCGATCTCCGGTGCCATCGACACCGAGCACCCACTCCAGCGCTCCCTGTGCGAAGCCCCTGTGCGGTCGGTCGGCGGACCGCCGGCGGCCGTGACAGGCATCCCGGCAAGAACGACAGAGCGCACAAGGAGGATGGGTTGAGCGGCGACGCCGAGCAGGACCTGCGCACCGAAGTCGTCCAGCTCAAACGGGCCATGCAGACCCGGCCGGTCATCGATCTGGCCCGGGGAGTGCTGATGGCCTCGTTCGGCCTGAGCGCCGCCGACGCCTGGAATGTACTGGTCGAGGTGTCCCAGCACACCAACACCAAGGTCCACCATGTCGCGGGAGACCTGGTCGGCGCCGTCAACGGAGATCCGCTTCCCGACCCGCTCCGGCACCATGTGTCCGCGGCGGTCGCCGAAGTCCTCGGTCCCCATGCCCCCCACCATCCGAGCGCCGAGTGGACCTCTCCCATCGACCGGACGTCACGGGCGGGCGGTGACAAGGACACGCCGCCGATGTCCGACCGATGTCGCGATCTGTCGTCGGACCCACTCTGACCCCTGGTCCTTGGCCCCGTCACGCAAGCTTGCGGCCGACGCCTGCGTACACCCAGTACTCCGACGGGTTCTCCGGTATGTGGTCGTCCGGAGCCGGGCGCCACAGGGGTACGTAGACCAGGTCGGGCTCCACGAGGTCGAAGCCGTCGAAGAGATCCCGGATCTCGCCACGGGAGCGGGCGGTGACCGGGGATGTGGCCTTGGACCGGTACAGCTGCCCCACGGCGGCGGCCGTGTCCGGGCGATCCTGGTTCGTCGCATGCGTGAGCGCCAGCCAGCTCCCCTCCGGCAGGGCGTCCCGGAACGCGGCCACGATGCCGGCGGGGTTCTCCTCGGGCGTGATGAAGTGCAGGATCGTGATCATCAGCACCGCGACGGGCTGCTCGAAGTCGATCAGCTTCCGTACCTGCGGGGACGACAGGATGTCGGCCGGCCGGCGGATGTCGGCGTCGACGATGTCCGCGCCGGGATTGTCGGCGAGCAGGGCGGTGCTGTGGGCCACGGCCACCGGGTCGCTGTCCACGTAGACCACCCGGGCGTCCGGGCTGGCCGCCTGTGCCACCTCGTGCACGTTGCCCTGTGTCGGGATGCCCGATCCGAGGTCGATGAACTGCCGTACCCCGGCCTCGACCAGAAAGCGCACGGCCCGGCCGAGAAAGGCGCGATTGGCCCGCGCCAGCGTGCGCACCTGGGGGTCGATCGCCGTGAAGGCCGCCAACGCCTCCCGGTCTATGGGGAAATTGTGCTGTCCGCCGAGCATTGCGTCGTACATCCGGGCAACGCTCGCCTTGTCGGGATCGATCCCCTGCGGGAGACCGTCGTTGTCGGCCAACTCAACTCCCTGTCATGTCCTTGATCTTGACGCTCCATCATATAGTTGCCGATCAGGCGTGGCGGGTCGATGCCCAGGCCACGCTGCCGGACCCGCGTCCCACCGGAAAGGCACAACCCTGCGGAACGAAGCGCACTGTCCCATGGACGACGAACCCGCCACAGCGCGTTCACCGCGTCGGCCGGCCCTTTCCCCCGCGGCCGACGCCATCGGCTCGGAACTCGACCTGAGCCTGACCGGCAGCCATGTCGTCGACGCGCTGACGCCCGGGTTCTGCGACGCGGCCTCCGTCTACCTGCTGGAGCGCTGGCTGCTGGAGGAGAACGCGTACGCGTCCGCGGAACCACCGCAGATCGAGGCCCGCCGACTGGCGCTGCGCATCGGAACGGACGCGCCCGAGGACTGGGAGGGGCTGCTGCCGGTCGGCGAGGTCGTCGTCTTTCCGCGCGGGACGCCCTACACGCGTGCCATCGCCACCCTCGAGACGCAACTGCTCGACACGGTCGACGCCCATACGTCCGCGCGGCTCAGCACCGCCGGTGGCGGCGACGCCCGCATGGACGTCCTCCTGCGCACGGCCTCCTTCCTCGTCGTCCCGCTGCATCTGCGCGGTACCGCCGTCGGATTCATCGCCTGCACGCGCGGCCCGGACCAGGCGCCCTTCCTGCGCGCCGACGCCGAGGCCGTGGAGTCGCTGGCGGTACGCGCCTGTGTGGCCTTGGACAACGCGCGCCGGTACGAACGCGAGCGCCGTACGGCACTGGCCATCCGCCGAAGCCTGCTCCCCGCCACCGAGCAGGTGTTCGAGGGATGTCGTATCGCCCACGGCTACCTCCCCGCGGGGCACGACAACATCATCGGCGGTGACTGGTTCGACGTGCTGCCCCGGTCGGGAGGCCGCGTCAGTCTGATCGTCGGGGACGCCATGGGGCACGGTCCGGAATCGGCCGTCGCCATGATCCAGCTACGCACCGCGGTCCGTACCCTGGCGGGACTGGACATCACCCCGGCCGAGTTGATGCACCGTCTCGACGCGCTCGCCTGTGACACACCCGGAGCTTCCTTCGCCACGTGCATGTACGCCGAGTGGGACGCGAGGCGCCGCATCTGCACCTTCGTCGGAGCCGGCCACCCGCCCCCGCTGATCCGCGATCCGGGCGGACGGACCGGGCCGGTCACTCTCACCAGCCCGGGCCTGCCCCTGGGACTCGGTATGGGGACGTACGAACCCACCGTCCTGCACGTGCCCGACCCGGTGCTGCTCCTGCTCTACAGCGACGGCCTGGTCGAGTCCCGCCACACCGACATCGACCAGGGCATCGCCCGCCTAGCCGGCCTTCTCGACATGGACGGCGTCGACCCCGACCGCGTCGCAGGCCCGGACACCCTGGACTCCCTGTGCCGGCGCCTGCTGCACGGCACGTCGGCCACCAACGACGGAGCGGACGACCGCACGCTCCTGCTCACCGAACTCGTACCCGCGAAGATCCCATCCCCGCCGCAGACGCCGGAGAGCTCCCCCGATCACCTGCCGCAACCGCGCTAATCGCCTGCCACGACCGCGTTAGGAGTTGCCCTGCGGTGGTACACGGAGGTGACGAGGGGGGCTGATTGCGGGAGGTTGCCATGCTTGTCCTCGGCATCATTCTGCTCGTCGTCGGTTTCGTCACGGGCATCAGCATTCTTTGGACGATCGGCGTGATCCTTGTGATCATCGGACTCGTCCTGTGGATCCTCGGGGCTGCCGGACACGCTGTCGGTGGCCGCCGCCACTACTGGTGACGGGGGCCGCGGGCAGCCCCCTGTGCGCGCCGGGTCGTGAAACGGTGATCGCCGGAGCCGACCTGGTACACCACGCAGCCGTCCTCAGTCCGCAGAAACGTCGCGTGGGTGTGGGTCACCACGTCCGGGTCTTCCCCGGGGACCCACACCTCCGCGGTCGTGTTGGGAGGCACGGCACACGTCAGGACGAAGCCGCCCGGTCGTTGGCGCCACCATGTGGAGACCGGGCCGTAGACGGAGGCGAACGTGGCACGAGCGGTGGTGACGTCGCCGCCCGGGCGGGGGCGTACGACGATCTCGCGGTAGCCGGGCCGGCCCGCCGCGATGCCGGCGATGTTGGTGTACATCCACTCGCCCACCGAGCCGTACGCGTAGTGGTTGAAGGAGTTCATGGCCGGGGTCTGGAAGCTGCCGTCGGGCTGGATGGAGTCCCAGCGTTCCCACATCGTGGTGGAGCCCTTGTCGATCTGGTAGCCCCAGCTGGGGAAGGAGCGTTGCCGAAGCAGCCGGTGGGCGACGTCGGTGTGGCCGGTGTCGGTGAGGACGGGCAGCAGCCGGGGTGTACCGAGGAAGCCCGTCGAAAGGTGCCAGTCCTTGGCCTCGATGAGCGCGACGAGGCGGTCGGCCGACGCCTTGCGCATCGCGTTTGGCAGCAGGTTCATCGACAGGGCGAGGACATAGGCCGTCTGCGTGTCACCCTTCACCTTGCCGGCGGTGGTGACGTAGGCGTTCTGGAAAGCGGTGCGGACGCGCTCGAAGAGGTCGAGGTAGGGGGCGGAGTCCTTGCCGAGCTCCTCGGCCGTGCGGGCCGCGAGGTCGGCGCTGTGCGCGAAGTACGCGGTGGCGATGACGTCCTTGGGAGTCTCGTCGGAGACGTTCAGCCAGTCGCCGTACCCGCCGGCCGGCCGCAGCAGGTGGTCGCTGTTCTTCTCCAGGTACTTCAGCCAGGCCTGGATGGAGGGCCAGGCATCTTCCAGGACCTGTCGGTCCCCGTACGCCTGGTACAGGGACCAGGGGACCGTGACGCCCGCGTCGCCCCATCCGGCGACACCGTTGCCGACCGTGCCGACCATGGGTGCCACGTCCGTGAAGGCGCCCTCCGGAGTCTGTGCGTCGCGCAGGTCCACGAGCCACTTGGTGAGGAAGCGGGCCGATTCCATCGTGTACGCCGCCGTGGGCGCGAAGACGTTGATGTCGCCCGTCCACCCCAGGCGCTCGTCGCGCGCGGGTGTGTCCGTCGGGATGGACAGGAAGTTGCCGCGCTGCCCCCAAGTGATGTTGCTGTGCAGCTTGTTGAGCATCGGGACATCGGTCTCGAAGTCGAGGGTGAAGGGTGCGGAGGTGTGCATGACGCGGCCTGTCACGGCCGTCGCCGGGGGAGTGCCGGGGAAACCGGTCACCTCGACGTAGCGGAATCCGTGGAAGGTGAAGCGCGGCTCGTACGTCTCCTCGCCGCCGCCCTTGAGGGTGTACGTGTCGGTGGCCGCGGCGGTGCGCAGATTCGCGGTGTAGAGGGTGCCGTCCGGGTTGAGCACCTCGGCATGCCTCAGACGTACGGTCGTTCCCGCCTCGCCCGAGACGCGCAGCCGTACCGATCCGACCATGTTCTGGCCGAGATCGAAGACGAAGACGCCCGGCTGTGGTTCGGTCACCGTCCTTGCCGTGAGTTCCCCGGCCACCCGGACCGGGCCGTCCACCTGCGCGACGATCAGGTCGGGAGCGGCGTCGCCCGCGGCGCGGACGTCGAGCCAGGTACGGTCGTCGAAGCCGGGTGAGGTCCAGCCGGAGGTCTCCTTGCGCGCGTCGTACGTCTCGCCGCCCAGGAGGTCGGCGGAGACGATCGGTCCGGAGGCGGCCCGCCAGTCCGTGCCCGAGACGACGCGCTCACTCGTCCCGTCGGCGTACTCGACCTCCAACTGCGCGAGCAGCGCGGGGCGTTCGCCGTACTGGTGGGGTCCGAACATACCGACGTTGCCCGCGTACCAGCCCGGAGCCACGTACGCGCCGACGGCGTTGGCGCCGGGCCGCAGGAGCGCGGTGACGTCGTACGTCTGGTACTGGACGCGTTCGTGGTAGTCCGTCCAGCCGGGAGCGAGCTGATCGCGGCCCACGCGGCGGCCGTTGAGGTGGGCTTCGTACAGGCCGAGAGCCGTGGCGTACAGGCGGGCGCGGGCCACCTTCTTGCCCGGGAGCCTGAACTCGTGGCGCAGCTGGTTGGCCGCGTACGACGCCGGGACGACCCGCCCCCAGGGCCCGGCTCCCCAGGCGGCGGCCTCCTTCGCCGCCGGCCAGCCGCTGTCGTCGAAGTCCGCCTCGCGCCAGTCGGCGGCGGGCTCCTTGTCCGTCGACCTCCAGGAGTCGTCGGTGACGATCCGCTGTTCGCCGGATGCCGTGTGCAGGACGAGGACGGCGACCAGACCGGCGGGTCCCTCGGTCGCGTTGGTCGCCGAGACCGCGAGGACGTTCTTCCCGGAACGCACCTGAGCGAGGACATCGATCACGGCCGGCCGGCGCCAGCCCTCGTTGTCCGTCGCCAGGTCGGTACGGGCCACCTCGGTGCCGTTCACGGAAACGGCGTACACGTTGTCGGCGGTGATGGCCAGGGTCGCCGCCGTGACGCCGTCCGGGAGGTCGAGGGCGCGACGGAACCAACGGGTGGCCGCGGGCGCGCTGTTGGCCGGCTCGCCCTCGGGGAACCAGATCCAGGCGCTGCCCTCCAGCGACGGTGCGTCGGTGAGGGCCGGAGGGGCCGAGACCCATTCCGCCGACCACTGTGCGGCGTCCATGAGGCCCGTCTCCCACCAAGCCGCCGCGCTCCAGGCGGAGGCTGCGCCCTTGGCGTCCCAGACGCGTACGGACCAGAAGTAGCGCGTCCGCGGCTTCAGTTGGGGGCCCGCGTACGGGACGAGTACGGACTCACCGGAGGTGACCTTTCCGCTGTCCCAGACATCCGGGTGCGAGAGGTCCGACGCACTGGAGGCGACACGGATCTGATAGGCGCTCTGGCGCACCCCCTGTTCGTCCGAGGCCATCGGCCAGCTCATCCGCGGGTGTTGCGCGTCGAGGCCCAGCGGGTGCTGAACGTACTCGACGGTGGGCGTGGTGATGCGCAGGGCACCGCGTGGTGCACCCGCTCGGGCTGGTGCGGACGCCGTAGCGGCCACTGCTGATCCGGTGTCGGCCACGACGGCCGCGGCCGTCGTGGCCGCCGATGCCGCCAGGAAGTTCCTCCTGCTGATCACTGGGGCCCCTCACGTAGAAGCGATGAATCGATTCACGGCGGTGAACGTAGGGGCGTGCGGGACGGAGGTCAATGAGTGTGCGGGATTTTCTTGCTGTGCTGCCGGGTGGGTACGCGCTTTCGGTGGAACCTGACGCGTCCGAGGCGGGGGCGATTGAACGGTTTCAATCGCCCCGTGTGTTCAGGACGAACTGACGAGGCGGTCCAAGGAGTCCGCGAGGACGGGGGTGAGGGCCGCGGCGTAAGCCTCGGAGAGGTGGCTTTCGTCGCGGTAGACGGCGGTGTCGGCGACGACTACGGGGCAGACGCCCGTGCGGATCGCGCAGACCCAGGGCCGGGGGTCGATGACCGTGGTGCCGGTCTCGGCGGCGGCGTTGCGGATGGCGGACTGGCGGGTCGCATCGTGGATCGCGTCCGGCAGGTGGTTCGCGCAGGCGTGCAGTTGCAGGGAGTTGTCGGCGGCGCAGTCGACCGGGTCCCCCTTGGGCCACGGGGTGTCGAGCAGGGCGGCCACGTGGGCGCCGGAGGTGGCGAGGTCCCGGAAGGTGTCCTCGAAGCCCCTGGTCCACTGCCGCAGGGCGTCGTCGGCGGGCTCGGCGGGGTCGCCCGCGTCCGAGGAGGAGACGACCACCAGCGCAGGGTGAAGGGCGTTGATCCTCGCCACGACGTGGGAACGCCAGGTGTCGCAGGCCGTGTACGGCTTGTGGCGGTTGATGATGGTCACGCCGGCGACCTTGCAGGAGGCCTTCGTCAGTGAGACCAGCTTCCATCCGCGCTCGGTCGCGAGACCCTGCAGAGCCGGGAACCACTGGGCCGCGTGGGAGTCGCCGAAGAGCACGACGGTCCGGGAGGACGCGCGGTTGCCGTAGACGCACGGAGGATTCCGCGTGCTGTCGTAGTCGACGTGGCAGCCGTCCCGGTAGACCGCGGACCGGGAGGACTTCACCTTCGGCAGGGCCGGGGTGAGGTTGTTCGGCAGGCTGCCGGAGGACGCGGCCAGGAGCTCGGCCAGCCGCGCCTGCGGGTCCGGTGCGCCGGCCAGCTCCTGCGCCAGTACGGGCGCGGGCCCGCCGACTTCGATCGTCGGCGGGACCGCCGCCGCTGTCAGCGCCAGCACCGTCGCCCCCGCCGACAGCCCGACGCCGAGCGCCAGGGCCCGGTTCGGCCGTCCCCGGAACGCCCGATGGAAGCGGACCGGGTTCTCGACGAGGCGCAGCGTCAGCCAGGCCAGGCCCAGCGCGACCGCGCACAGCCCGAGCGCGAGCGGCACCCCGGCGGCGCCGTCCGTACGGCCCAGCGCCACCGGGGCTACGACCAGCAACGGCCAGTGCCACAGGTACCAGCCGTACGAGAGCCCGCCCAGCCACACCATCGGCCGCCGTCCGAGCAGCCACCCCGCGCCGTGCGAGGCGGGCGCGCAGCCGCCGGCCAGGACGAGTGTGGCGCCGAGGACCGGCAGGAGGGCGTGGTAGCCCGGGAAGGGCGTCGCGTCGTCGTACCAGACCGCCGCCAGCGCGACGCAGGCCAGGCCGAGCCAGGTCAGCGGGGCCGCGAGGGCGGCGGGCAGCCGTTCCAGCCGGGCCGTGGCCAGCGCCAGAAGCGCGCCGGCGCCGAGCTCCCAGCCCCGGGTGGGGGAGCCGAAGTACGCCCAGGGCGCCGAGGAGTTCGTCACCAGGACGCTGACCACGAACGACCCCAGGCACAGCACCCCGAGCACCAGCGCGATCAGCCGGCGCCGGCCGCGGGCGGCCCGCCAGCTGAGCAGCAGGAGCAGCGGCCATACCAGGTAGAACTGCTCCTCCACGGCGAGCGACCAGAAGTGCTGGAACGGCGAAGGCGGACTGTTCTGGGCGAGATAGTCCGTACCGGCCGCCGCCAGCCGGAAGTTGACCGCGTACAGCGCGCTGCCGAGGGCGTCACCCGCGTACTCGGCGAGCCGCGCCTTGGACAGGAACAGCCATGACCCGGCCAGCGTGACCGCGATGACCAGGGACGACGCGGGCAGCAGCCGCAGCGCACGGCGGGCGTAGAAGGTGCGGACCGACAGGCGACCGGTGGTGGCGAGTTCGCGCAGCAGCAGGGACGTGATGAGGAAGCCGGAGATCACGAAGAAGACGTCGACCCCGACGTATCCGCCGCTGACCTGTCGCACCCCGGCGTGGGAGAGCACCACGAGCGTGACGGCCACCGCACGCAGCCCCTGGATGTCCGACCTCAACGAGTGGCCTCCGGGTGGTGCGGTTCTGCCGCCCGCTGGGATGGTACGGACCTCGGCGGGCGTGGTGCTCGGCATCAGGCGCAACTCCTTGGGGACTGACATGGATTGATTCCGTACTGTCCGGCCGCCGTCCGGAGTTCGGGTGAACAACGCCTCAACTTCACGAGAATCCCCGGCGTGACGAGCATCCTCGGCGCGCCCGTGCGGATCCCGCTGGTCGGAGGGCTGACCCCGCCCTGCGGATGTCAGGTGGTCGAATGGGGGAGAGGAGGTAATCCGTTCGAGCGTCGAGGTCCGCCACCTGTCCGTGGCGATGGTGGCGGCGGGCCGGCTCCCGCACGATCTCCCGGGGGGATTCCTGGAATTCGTGCTCGAGTGAGGGACGTCTTGTCGACCGATTCAGCGACGGCGACCGACCATGCTGCCGTTCGTGCAATGCCGCTGGGTGAGGCGCTGGACGGCGCGCCGATGTCCCGGTTCCATGTCCGGTTCTGGTTGCTGGCGGGACTGGGCATCCTGCTGGACGGCTTTGACTTCTTCATCATCGGGGTGGCCAATCCGCTGGTCGCCAAGGACTTCGCGGTCGGCTCCGCGCTGCAGGGACTGATCTCGGCTGCCGCGATCGTCGGTGCGATGTGCGGCGCCGCGCTGCTGGGGCCGTTGGGGGACCGGATCGGCCGTAGCCGGATCTTCCGGCTGGACCTGTGGATGTTCGTCGTCTTCTCGGTGCTGTGCACCCTCGCCTGGGACCCCTGGTCGCTGGCGGCGTTCAGATTCGCTCTGGGGCTGGCGGTCGGTCTCGACTATCCCATCGCCGCCGGTTACCTGGCCGAGATCCTGCCGTCCAAGAACCGCGGACGGTGGTTGGTGGGCGCGTTCAGTCTGCAGGCGGCAGGGATCCTGCTCGGGGCGGTGGTCGGCGTCGTGGTCCTCAACGTCCGGCCGGAGGTCGACTCCTGGCGGATCATGCTGGGGTTCGGCGTGCTGCCCGCCCTCCTGATCATCTGGCTGCGGCGCGCGGTGCCGGAGAGTCCGCGCTGGCTCGCCCAGAACGGACGCGAGGAGGAGGCCCGCGAGATCTGTCGGGCACTCGTCGGTGTGCCCGTGACGGTGACCGGTGCCGACCGGGAACGCCTGGAGGCTCCCCCGGAGGGGTTCCGTGCGTTCCTCCAGCCGCAACTGTTCTCCCGACGGTGGAGGCGGCGCACGATCTTCACCGCGGTGCCCTGGTTCCTGATGGACATCGCCACCTACGGCGTGGGCATCTTCACCCCCACCTTGCTGGCCTCGTTCGCACTGGCCGGCGCCAACAGTACGTTCATCGCCGATGACATCGCCTCCACCAAGGGCACCGCCGTGCTGGACGTCTTCCTGGTCATCGGCTTCTGGCTGGCCATCGTGCTGGTCGACCGGGTCGGCCGGGTGCCGCTGCAACTGACCGGATTCGGCGTCATGGCTCTCGCGCTGTGCATTCTGGCCTGGAGCGCCCAACTGCCGGGCGGAGCGCAGGCCCACCTCTCCATGGTCGTGGTCGGGTTCGCCCTGTTCAACACCTTCATGAACCTGGGCCCCAACTCCACCACCTTCACGCTGCCCGCCGAGGTGTTCCCCTCCGAAATGCGAGCCGCCGGCCACGGCTTCGCCACCGGGTGCGGCAAGTTGGGCGCGGCCCTGGGCACCTTCCTGTTCCCGGTGCTCCTGGCGCGGCTCGGCGAGAGCCTGTTGCTCTACGGGGTGGCGGTCACCAGCGGGCTCGGCTTCCTGGTGACTTACCTCTTCCGTATCGAACCGCGTGGACGGTCGTTGCAGGAGCTGTCGGGACTCGATGCCGCCGCACTGGCGCCCCGTATCGCCCCTCCGTGACCCGTCGACGTCACCGGCCGCGCTCAGGGTTGCCAAACGGACTGGCGGTCCGTATGCTCCAATGCATACGGACTGTCGGTCCGATTTCATTCGGGTGTCCCGCGGCGGGGAACCGTCATCACTGGACAACGCGCTTCTCGTGACGAGTGGTCGTACCCCACGGGCTGGGATCGCCGTGCCTTCGAGCAGAACGGAAACCTTGATCATGGCAATACCGATGACGGCCGCGGAGCTGTACCGCCACGGCCTGCGACTGCTGGTGGAGAAGGACATCCTCGGCTGGGTGGACCTGTGGGACGAGGCCGGCGTCCTCGAGTTCCCCTTCGCGCCCCAGGGCTGGCCGGAGCGGCTGGAGGGCCGGCGGGCCATCGGGGACTACATGCGCCACTACCCCGACCACGTGGACCTCCACGACTTCCCCGACGTGACGATCCACCAGACCACCGTCCCCGAGACGATCGTGGTGGAGATGCGCGGAGTCGGCCGCCTGGTCGAGACCGACAGCCCGTTCGACATGACCTACATCGCCGTGGTCACGGTCAGGGACGGACGCATCACCTCCTACCGCGACTACTGGAACCCCCTCGCCGTTCAGCAGCCCGGCGCCGACTTCGTAGGAGCCAACTGATGAACACCCCCAGCGCCACCTTGGTCATCGGGGCCACCGGCACCACCGGCAGCCGTGTCGTCGCCGGGCTGGTCGCCGAAGGCCACCGCGTCAAGGCGGCCGGTCGAAGCGCCACCCCCGTGGAGGGTGCGGAGGCTGTCCGCTTCGACTGGAACGAGCCCGCGACCTTCGGTGAGGCCCTCGATGGCGTCGACCGCGTCTACCTCATCCCACCGATCGGCTCCTCGGACCCGGCCGCGGCCATGCTGCCCTTCCTCCGTCAGGCCCGGTCGGCAGGCGTGCACCGCGCGGTGCTGCTCAGCTCATCGGCGATCCCCGCGCGCGGTCCTGCGGTGGGACAGGTCCACCAGGCCCTGCCCGGCCTGTTCGCGGAGTGGGCGGTGCTGCGGCCGTCCTGGTTCATGCAGAACTTCGCCGGCTCCACTCCCCACGCGCGCAGCATCCGCGAGGACGGCGCCATCCTGACGGCTACGGGAGACGGCCGCGTCGGGTTCGTCGACGCGGAGGACATCGCCGCCGTCGCCGTACGTGCCCTGACCGACGAGCAGGCGCCCAACGCCGACCTGATCCTGACCGGGCCGCAGGCGCTGAGCTACGACGACGTCGCCGCGACCATCACCGAGGTCACGGGCCGGCCAGTCGTGCACCGGCATCTGACGTTCGACCAGCTGCGCGACCGCTGGGCGGCGGAGATACCGCTGGAGTTCGCCACCATGCTGGCAGGCATGGACCGTGCCATCGCCGACGGCGCGGAGGACCGTACCTCGGACACCGTCCAGCGCCTCACCGGCCGCCCCCCGGGCACGTTCCACGCCTTCGCCGAACGCGAGTTGTCGTGAAACAGCGGATGTTCCATGACGATCCGCCTTCCTGGTCCGAGGCCCTGCGCAACCCAAATCTCGCCGCCTACGGCGGCTCGGTCGTCGGCGAGGTCATCGCCGCCACCTCCCGCGTCACTCCCGGCGACCACGACAGCCGGCACGACGCCTGACTCTCCACCGCCGAACGCCTGGAGCCGAGGCACTCGGGATCCACCCCGTCAGCGCACGCGACGGACTGCCGTGCGCCTCCAGCCACTGCCGGGCGAGCGAGTTCTTCCTCCACGGCCACCTCGAGGACCCGCGCATCGACCACGCCTACGAGCGCGGCGTCTCCTGCTTCCGTGACGCCATCGCCCACTTCTCCGACGTCACGGCCGCCTACGAGCCGCGCCGGCAGCCGAGCACGACGAGGAGATGACCGCCTGATCGCCGACGCCCGGGCGCTGGGCGCGATCCTGCGCCGGGCCTTCGACCACAGAAGATCACCTGTACTGCTCCACCGCCGGGGAATCCGGTCCGCGCAAGCCGTACCGGCACCTCACCGCACCGAAGACGCTTCTCGGCTTCACCGAGAAAGAGGCGGTGATGCCCACTGCCGCGCCTGTGTGCGGGAGGCGCGGCCGGGCGCGAGCCGCCACTCGCGCGAACCCACCGCATATCATTTCCGGGGGCCGGGACAGGCCGAAGACCGAGGAGGCCCCGTGGCCCAGCGCACAGAACGCGCGGACGCCCTGCGCAACCGAGAAGCCGTCCTGGCTGCCGCCGACGCCCTCTTCGCGGCCAGCAGCAGCCCCCGCAGCGTGTCGATGGACGACATCGCCGCGGCCGCGGGTGTGGGCAAGGGCACCCTCTTCCGCCGCTTCGGCGACCGCGCCGGCCTGATCGCCGCTGTGATCGCCTCCCGCCTCGACCCCCTCCAGCAAGCCGTGCGGGAAGCGCAGGACGCAGCCGGATCCTCACCGCGGCAGCGGGTGCTGGACCTCCTCGATGCCTCCCTGCGCTTCAAGATCGAGAACCGGAACCTGATGACGGCCGCGGAGGACGCCGGGCTCAGCAGTCCCTACCAGGCCGAGCACTACGGCTGGTGGCACGAAATCCTCCGTGCGGCACTGGAACAGGTGCCCGGCGTCCACAACGCGGAATTCACCGCCCACGCCCTGCTGGCCGCCCTCCGCGCCGACCTCGTGGCGCACCTGATCGACGATCAGAAGATGACGCCCGAAGGCCTGCGCTCCTCGCTCGCGGCCTACATCGACAGCGTTCTCGGCGGCAGTTCCGATCAGCCCTGCACGCGCAAGGAGGCGTGAGCGACTGCTCCCGGGCTGATGGTTCGGGCTTGGTGCGGCCTTGGATCAGTGACGCGGCGTACGCGGCTGCCAAGGACATCGCGATGGCGAGGGCGAAGACCACGACCAGGCCGTGATGGAAGGGGCCGGATATCAGGTGCGGGAAGAAATCCCGTCCGGTCACGGGACGGGAGTCGGCCGGCGAAAGCTGCGCGAGCAGGTGGGGGCCGACCAGTTGTCTGACGGGGTCGTAGCCGAGGAAGGCGGCGAAGAGCGTGCCGACCGGGGGCAGGGCGGCGGCCGGGTGTGCGGGGCCGGTCGGCACGCCCTGGGAGGTCAGCCGGACGTGAGGGTGTGCGGCAGGGATCCGGCGAGCCCGCCGATCATGAGGGAGAAGAACACACCCATGGACAGCACCATGCCGGCGTTCTGGAAGGTGGCCCGCATGCCGGAGGCCGCCCCACGGGCCTCGGGCGGCACGTTCGACATGATGATGGAGGTGCTCGGTGCCGCCAACAGGCCGCCGCCCAGTCCGTTGAGGAAGACAAGGAAGGCAACGAGCGGAGAGCCGAAGTCCGTCGGCAGCACCAGCAGCCCGGCGAACGAGGCCGCCATCACGATGAATTCGCAGACCGCGAACGGCCGCGCCCCGAACCGGTCCGACAGATACCCGGCCGCGCTCGCCGCCGTGTGAAGCGCGACGTCAGCCCGAAGCCTCGTTCAAAAGGGCGCGCGCCTTGCGTTCGACCAGGACCGGAACGAAGTCGCGCACGGGTCGCTCACTGAAGGCGGCGTGAGCCGTGGTGACAGCCGCCTCGACCTGCTTGGGCGTACGCGTCTCGGCGTAGGTGCTCGTGAGACGTTCGACGACTCCGCGGATGGCTTCTTCCTCGCGCGTCTCGACAGCCACGACGTCCCCTGCCCGAAAGATGTGCTTCTCAGCTCCCGCTGGAGTTGTCACGCGGAAGCACCATGTCGTGGTGATCATTACACTTGGCCGTCGGCGTATCGCGGGAAACCGGCCACGACTGATGGGCCTGAAGAGCGAGGCTCACCAGGGTCAGCAGCAGGTCCATGTCCGTCTCGACTTCGAGGCGTATCGTCACCCAGCGCGAACCGGGCACCAAACGGACCGCGGTCGCGCCCCTGAGGTGGTCTTCGAAACGCCGAATGGCACGGGCGGTGAGGTGCAGGTCAACGTCTTGGTCGGTATGGAAGTGGACGATCTCGTCCTGGACCGAGCGCAGCGCCCGCCCCGTGCCACAGCTTGGCGGTGTCTCCGTGAGGTCCGGCCAACTCGCCAGTCGCGCCATGGCGCGCAAGGCCAACGTCATGTACCCATCATGCCCAGCTCACCACGAAGTCACCATGACTTGAGGAAGCCGTAACTGACGCGCACCGCCTGAATGTCCGGATAGCAGCTCGCAGGCCGACGGGGCTTCTACGGCGCCCTGGCCCCGGGCGTCCGCGAGGTGGAAGTCTTCCAGCCCGAGATGCTCACGCCTCGAGCCACGAGGTGGTCAGAGCCTGTACGGCCGAGCCGTCGGCGTCGGCCAGCTTGACGGCGGTGAAGCCGGCCGCGGACTCGGAGCTCTGGTAGCGGAACCGGGGCTCGGCGGCGGTCAGCGCGCCCACGACGGTCTCCGCGCACGCCCGCGCCGACTGGGCCGCGGAGAACGCCTGCTGGGTGCGGGCCAGATAGCCGTTGATCACCGACTGGTAGTCCCCGGCCCCGGCGACCAGGGCCTCGACGTCCCGGTCGGCCCGCACGTTCGCGACGAACTCGGTGGCCACCGCGCCGGGCTCGATCACGCTCACCGCGACACCGAGCTTGCCGACGACCGGCGCGAGACTCTCCATCCAGCCCTCGACCGCGAACTTGGCCGCGCAATAGGCCTCGTTGAACGGCTGGCCGACCACGCCTCCGACGCTGGTGACCGTGATCAGACGTCCCTCGGCAGCGCGAAGGTGCGGCAGCGCGGCCTTGGTGACCTGGACGACTCCGAAGAAGTTGACCTCCATGACGTCGCGGACGTCGTCGACGCTCTCCAGCTCGATGGTGCCGAGGTGTCCGGCCCCGGCGTTGTTGATCAGCGCGTCCAGTCGTCCGTGGTCGGCGATCACGCCGTCGACGCAGGCCCTGACCGAGTCCGGATCCGTCACGTCGAGCTGTCGGACGTCGGCGTCGGGCAGCCGTTCGAGCAGCGCTGCGGCCTTGGCGGTGTTCCGCATGGTCGCGATGACCTCGTAGCCCGCCTGTGCGGCGAGTACGGCGGTTTCCAGACCGATGCCGGTCGACGTGCCGGTGACGAGGGCGATCTTCATGACGAGCCTCCATGGATGCGTGTACACACACATATTAGAGTTGTGTGTGCGTGCACGCAAATTGGTAGACTCACCTGGTGACGGACATCAGGCTCAAGCAGGCAGAACTGCCTGTCGAGGACCAGGCGTACTACCGCCTCGTAGGGGTGAGCAGTGCCCTCACCTCACGCGCGAGCGCCCGACTGGAGGGGGACTTCCGCCTGCCGGCCTCCTGGTTCGAGGTACTGCTCTGGCTCTACCACCAGGACGGGCCGCTGTCGGCCACCGATCTCGGCTCCTGTGCGCTGATCAGCCGAAGCCAGGTCTCCCGGGTGATCGACGCCCTCCAGGCCCGCGAACTGGTCACCCGCGCCCCCTCGGCCACCGACGCCAGGTCCGTCGAGGTGACCATCACACCGCAGGGCCGCGACCTCTTCGAGCGCGCGGACGCCGCCCGCCGCGAAACCCTGTCTCCGGTCCTGGCGGACAGGCTGGACCCGGCCGAGCTCGAAGAGCTGGCCCGCATTCTCCTCAAGCTCAAGGGCTGACAGCGGTATCGGTCGGCGCCGTCCCGGTGCACGTCCGAGGGCGCACCGGGACCGGACCGCCGGACCACTCCGGTTCAACCTGAGCTGTCAACGCCGGCCAGCGCCGGGGCGAGCCACTCCAGCTGGCCCACGCCCACCGAGAAGTCGGTGCCGACCTGCGACAGCAGCGTCACGTGATCCGCGCCTGCGGCCAGGTGCTCGCGCACCTTGGCCGCGATCGCGGCCGGATCGCCATGGGCGATGACCGCGTCCACCAGCCGGTCACTCAGCAAACAGCCTGCGCGCCGACCTCACCACGATCCCGCTGAAGGGTGTCGAACCCAGCCACGTCGTGCTGGGCACCCGCGCCGGCGACCGCGGCCCTCTCGTGACCGCCTTCCGCCGATACGCCGAAGCCCACCTCACCGCTCCCGACCCGGGGAGTCCTCGGACCGGCCCTCCTGCGTGATCGCGGAATGAGTCCATGGCGCGGCTGGAGAATGGCGGGCGGCCGACGGCTGGCGGCCGGCGCATGGCTACTGGCGCATGGTCAGAGGATGAGGACGATCGCGGAGCCTGTTGCGCCCAGGAACGGAGCGAAGGCCGCTTCGGCCCAGCCACCTTTGCCCCACGGGAAAATTCGGTCGACGGCCAGCATTCCCGGGCCGATGGCCGCGACGGCGAGTGCGGTGACAGTGATACACACCCTGTACTCCACACCGCCTTGGGTATCCCACAATCCATGCGCCCCGGTCACGGTCGCCATGGCATTGACCATCACGCCGATCAGGGCAGCCGCCGCCAGCGGTGTGAACAGCCCCAGAGCCAAGCCGATGCCGCCCAGGAATTCGCAGCCGCCGCCCATGACGGCGTAGACCTTTCCGGGACGGTACCCCAGCGCGGCGAATCCCTTGCCCGTGGCGGTGAGGCCGTCGCCACCGAGTATCCCGAAGAGCTTCTGGGCACCGTGTCCGGCCATGAGCAGGCCGAACGTCAGCCTGATGAGAAGCAGACCGCAGTCACTGGCGCAGACCGCTGCCCGCGTGGGGGCGCCGACTGTCGGAGCGGTGGAAGAGTGCAACGCGCTCCGGAGCGGTACCGGCTGACCATCCAGGAGCTCGCAGAACTGATGGTCCGGTCGCCATGACGCGTTGAAGACCTTCAAGCCTCATGGTCGAGCGTTCGACGGGGAAGGTATGCGAGCACGACAGGCGGAATACGGAGCGCGACTCACGGTCCGCTGGGAGCCTGGGCGATGTCCACCACGACCTTGCCTGCCGCGGTGCCCTGTTCGACCGCCGCGTGTGCGTCGGCGACGGAGTCGAGCGTGAAGGTGCGTGGGTCGACCCGTGGCGTGAGGGAGCCCGCTTCGACGAGGGTGGTGGCCTCGCGCATGATCTCGCCGTGGTGTGCGCGGTGGTTGCCGGTGAGCATGGGCATCAGGGTGAACACACCGGAGTAGGTGGCGCCCCGGAAGGAGAGGGGAGCGAGGGCGTGGGTGCCCCAGCCGAGTGCGCTGACGACGTGGCCGGTGTACGTGCGCACGGCGGTGAAGGAGGCGTCGAGCACGGGACCGCCGACGGTGTCGAAGACGATGTCGAAGCCCTCGCCGCCGGTGTGTTTGCCGACGTACTCCGCCACGGACATCGCGGTGCGGTCGATGGGTGTGGCGCCGAGGTGCGCGACCGTGTCGGCGTGGGCGGGGGAGGTGGTGGCGTAGACGTCGGCGCCGTGGGCACGGGCGATCTGGACGGCCACGTGTCCGATGCCACCGGCTCCGCCATGGATGAGGACCTTGTGTCCGGGGCGGACTCGGGCGCGGTCGATCAGGCCCTCCCACGCCGTGATGAAGACCAGAGGCAGTGCGGCGGCTTCGCGCAAGGTCAAAGCGGCGGGTTTGACGGCCAGCAACCGGGCGTCGACCGCCGCGTACTGGGCGAGGGAGCCTTGGAGGTTGCCGACCCCGCCGGTGAGCCCGTAGACCTCGTCGCCGACTTCGAATCCGGTGACGTCAATACCGACTTGTTCGACCACACCGGCGAGGTCGAGGCCGAGTACGGCGGGCAGGACGGTCCGGGCGTGTGCGGCCTTCCCCGCCCGGATCTTGATGTCGAGCGGGTTCACTCCGCTGGCCGCGATCTTCACCAGCACCTCGCCCGGGGCGGGGGCGGGCCGGGGGAGGTCTTTGAGCACCAGGGGTGCCGCGAACTGTTCGAGGATCGCTGCGCGCATGGCCCTGCCTTCCTTCCTGGAAGCTGTTCGTGAGTACGGAGCCGGAGGAGTGGGGCGTCTCGCGGTCACGGGTGTGCCTGGTGGCCTGTTACGGGAGGCCGTCGGCCGTGTCACGGCGGGTGTGGTCGACGAGCAGGCGCCGGGCCGCGGATCTGGCCTGATCCACCACCGCGCGGTCCTGGAGCAGCCGTCCGGACGCGAGGGCGCCGTCTATCAGGAGGCCGAGGTGGCGGGCGAGGGAGTCGGGGTCGGCGGCGCCCGCCTCGGTGCTGAGCTGCGTCAGCCAGGTGTGACGGCGTTCGGTGTGCTGCACGGTGATGGCCCGGGCCTCGGAGTCGAGCGAGGTCTCGACGGCGGCACTGACGAAAGGGCAGCCGAAGAAGCCGTGCCGGTCGAAGGCGTCCGTCAGTGCGTCGAAGAGCCCGGTGATCCGGGCCGCCGCGTCGTCGCCCGCCCGTTCGGCGGCCGCCTCCAGTTGGGCGCGCCAGGATATGTCGGTTCGGCGCAGGTAGGCCGCGACCAGCTCGTCCTTGGTGCGGAAGTGGACGTAGAGGGTGGATTTCGCCACCCCTGAGGCGGCGATCACCTGGTCCACGCCGACGCCCCGTAGGCCGTTCGCGTAGAACAGGTCGGCCGCCGTGTCCAGGATCTTCTCGACCGTGTTCGTCCTTCTCGTGCGCGTCGCCATGTACGGGCACCTCCCTTAATCGAACAGACTAGTTCGTTCGATTAAGGGAGGCAATGTCGGCCACCGGGATCGGCACTCGTTCGCGCCGAAACGTTTCGGGCCACCGTTCCACCGCCCCGCCGTGCGTCTGCGGCCCCGAGCCGGGCCTGACCGCCTGGTGCCCCGCTCGATATCTACTTCGACCGATATGATGCGTTTTGTGATCATGTCCGGATGGCTGCGGCGCCGTCGTTCCCTCGGCGGTGGCTGGTGGGAAGCTGCCCCGCTGTCACCGGTAGTCCTCACCCTCCTCATCACCTGCCTGGCGTTCTCCACACCGAGGGAGATCGCCGTCAGCCGACTCCTGCCCGCCGCTCCTGCCCTCGCCGCCGCGATGTGGCCCGTACTCCCCACGATCCTGCTGGGAGCGTTCTGCCTGCTGGTCATGATCAGCCTCAGCTTCGTCTACGCCGACCTGGGCACGCAGTACACCGCGGCGGCGATCGTCGCGGTCACCCTGGCGGCCGCCTACGCGAGCCATGTCCGACTTCAGCGCGAGGAGGCGCTCTTCCACATCCGCCTCATCGCCGACGCGGCCCAGAAGGTACTGCTGCGTCCTCTGCCACGCCGCATGGACGACGTCGAGATCGAGTCGCTGTATCTGGCGGCCCAACAACAGGCCAGGATCGGCGGCGACTTCTATGAAGCCGCCGCCACGTCGTACGGGGTCCGGCTGCTCATCGGCGACGTACGCGGCAAGGGCCTGTCCGCGGTGGGGGCGGCCTCGGCGGTGATCAGCTGCTTCAGGGAGGCCGCGTACGACGAGCCCGACCTGAGAGGCGTCATCCATCGTCTGGAGATCAGCATCATCCGCTACAGCGCCGCGTTTCCGGCGCAGGACCTGCCGGAGCGCTTCGCCACCGCTCTCATCGTCGAGATCCCGCACGGCGGCGGCCACGTCAGACTTCTCAACTGTGGGCACCCGCCGCCGTTGCTCGCGCATCGCGGGAAGATCCGCGTCCTGGATCCCACCGCTCCCTCGCCGCCTCTGCACCTCGCGTCGCTCATCGGAGACCACTACTGCGTCGACACCGTCGACTTCAGCCCGGGCGACCAGCTACTGCTCTACACCGACGGCGTATCGGAGACCCGGGGCCGCACCGGCGAGTTCTTCCCGCTCCCGGACTGGATGCGGCGGCAGGGCCCGAGGCCGCCTCGTGAGCTGCTCGACCGGCTTCACCAGGACCTGCTTCACTACAGCGGCGGCAGGCTGAACGACGACATCGCGGCCCTCGCGGTGAGGCGCCCGAGCACCCAGGCACCGGAGTACCCGGTGTAGGTGGCCGCATGATGCCGTGGCCGGGGCCCGCGGTCGGATCCGCGGTGCGGCGCGGGCGGTGGCGCAACGAAGTCGGCCAGGACTCGTTGATCACCGCATGAAGAACGTCCTCATGCGGCGGCAGTTGCGCGTCCTGGCCACGGTTGCCGCCCTGACGCTGGGAGTCGCGGGCGCGGGAAGCGCGCAGGCAAGCCCGCTGGCGCGGGGTTGCCCCACTGCGGAGATCTTTGCCACCGGCAACACCGCGATCATCACGGATCCGGCCGACGCCCGGCTCCACACCCGCCTGACGCGCTTCGACCACGAGGTGCGCGAGATCATCCACGCCAACGGTGCCAGACCCGGCTCCTCGACCCTGCTGGACGGCGTCTTCTGGTCCGGCGACCTGAAGAAGGCCACCTACGAGCGTTCACGCGAGTTCGACGTCGACCAGGTCGGCCGCGACGGGCTCCACCACATCGCCGACGTTGTCGCCAAGCAGTACCACCAGGAATCGGTGCTCACGTTCCGCTGCCTGCCGCGCACCTCGCCGGACACCGACGCGGTCGAGATCCAGGCTCCCGGCGTGAGCCGGACCCGTCTGCATGACGCGCTGCTCGCGGACGCGGAGGCCCGCGATCGGCTCGGCGGCGGCTCGGTCACCCTGGACGGGCGGCTCATCCTCATCGCCCCGCTCGCCGACCTGCCGGTGGCCCAGAGGTTCACGGCCGAACTCGGCGTCGACTGGAACCGAGCCGAGGTGCGCTACGGGGAAGAGGAGTTCGTGAGCTGAAGCTGTGTCCCCGCCCGGCTGAACGTCACGCGCGTCAGCCGGACGCACGACAGGGAAGGTTGCGGCGTCAGCAACGGCAAGGGGCGGTATCCGTCGGCCCTCCGTCGCGCACTCGGTGCGCGGGCCACGGACACCGCCCCGACGGACACGGCTACAGCCGTGTCCGATGGGTCGCGTGCTCCCACAGTCGCGACCCTCCTGCACCCGTGTCAGCCATCACGGGGCGCAGGCGGCTTGGACGGCGACGCCGGTCGGCCTGAGGGTGGAACACCTCACGAGGCCATCAGCTCCCGCACCCGCGGGGCCACCTTGGTGCCGAAGAGCTCGATGGTGGTCATGAGCGTCTCGTGCGGCAGACCGTTCATCCCGTACTTGAGGTCGAAGCGGCTCGCACCGAGCTCCCGGAGGGTGGTGGCGATCTTCTGTGCTACGGTCTCCGGCGATCCGACGAACAGCCCCCCGCCGGGACCGACATCGTTCATGAAGTGCTCGAATGCCGGGACACGGAATCCTCGCTGCCGGGCCATCATGCGCATGGTCTTCTCGTAGTACGGCCAGAACTCCTCCACCGCCTGCTCGTCGGTCGCGGCCACATGCCCCGGACTGTGCACGCCGACCGGCACATCGGGTCGGCCGAACTTCTCCAGCGCCTGACGGAAGAGCTGCGAGAAGGGGGCGAACCGCGCGGTCGGACCGCTGATGATCGCGAGCATCAGCGGAAATCCGTAGCGTGCGGCACGGACGACGGACTGAGGATTTCCGCCGACGCCGATCCAGGTGGGGATCGCTCCGGACTCGCTGTGCGGGTAGACGGGCTGGTCGGCCAGTGCCGGCCGGGTGCTGCCGGACCAGGAGACGGGCTTCTCCTTGCGCAGTTCGGCGAAGAGGCCGACCTTCTCCTCGAAGAGGGTGTCGTAGTCGCCGAGGTCGTAGCCGAAGAGGGGGAAGGACTCCGTGCTCGAGCCCCGGCCGAGAATCACCTCGGCACGGCCGTCGGACACGGCGTCGAGGGTCGCGTATCGCTGGTAGACCCGAACGGGATCGTCCGAGCTGATGACGGTGACACCGGATCCCAGGCGTATACGCGAAGTACGCGACGCGATCGCGCCGAGCACCACGTCCGCCGCCGAGAGCGGCATCCAGTCGACGTGGTGCTCACCGATGGCGAAGTGGTCGAGTCCGGCCGCATCGGCGAGGACACCCTCCGCCACCAGGTTGCGGATCGTCTCGCCGTGCGAGAGCGGTCGGCCCCGGGCGTCGTCGGTCACGTCGCCGAACGTGTCCAGCCCAAGCGTGATCGGGTGCCCACCCGCGGAGGAGGCAGCACGTTCTGACATCAGCGGATTTCTCATTTCCCGTAACGGTCGAAAGGTGGCTCAGGACCCGCACCCCGCACCGGTGTCGGACGCCGGTGCGGGGCACGGGTGGGCGGCGCCCCGTGATTCCTCGCGTCAGGCGGCGCGCAGCGGAGCGAGGGCCTTGCTCCACGCCACGACCTGGTCGAGGGTGGCGGTGACGGCGTCACGGTGGCTGTCGGCGGGCTTGAAGGCGCTGAAGTTCTCGAAGTCGGTGAACAGGGAGAGCGCCACCTGGGAGCGGACGTCCGCCATCTGCAGTTCACCGGCGATCAGGCGCAGGTGCTCGACGGCGCGGACGCCGCCGGTGGAGCCGTAACTGACGAAGCCGACAGCCTTGTTGGCCCACTCGGCCGCCAGGAAGTCGATGGCGTTCTTCAGCGCACCGGGCACCGAGTGGTTGTACTCGGGGGTCACGATGACGAAGCCGTCGAACGAGGCGATCTTCGCGGCCCACTGCTGCGTGTGCGGCTGGCTGTACTGGCCCATCGCCGGCGGGTAGGCCTCATCCAGCAGCGGCAGCTTGTAGTCCACCAGGTCGACGAGCTCGTACTGTGCGTCGGTGCGGTGCGTGGCCAGCTCGTGCACCCAGTGGGCGACGGCCTCGCCGTTGCGTCCGGGGCGCGTGCTGCCGAGGATGATGCCGATCCTGATCATGGTGTGCACCTTCGCTTGTATGTGTGCTTGTCGAGTCAAGTAAATGTATGGGTGCTTGCTGTGTCAAGGAGATAGGGTGTGAGGCATGCCCTACGACGAACAGCCCCTGCGCCCCATGGACCAGACCGAGGAAGCGCTCGTGCGCGCTCTGGCCCACGTCATGATGGCGCTGCCACGACTGGTGGACGCGGACATGGTCGGCGACGGAGGGCTGCCCCTTTCCGAGTACACCCCGCTCATGTTCCTGTCCGAGGCGCCCCACCGCCGGATGCGGATGAGTGAGCTCGCCACCGCCTGCAATCTCTCGCTCAGCGGGATGACGCGTGTCGTCAACCGCCTCGAAAAGCAGGGATTCGTCCAACGAGCCAAGTGCCAGGAAGACCTGCGCGGTTGGAACGCCGTCCTCACCGACGACGGCCTCGCCCGCCTCCAGGAGGCCTGGCCCGCCCACCTGGCCAGCATTCGACGGCACGTTCTCGACAACCTCGCCGGCCATGACCTCGCCGCACTCACCGCCGCACTCGAACGCGTGGCGACGACATCCTGACCGGATGGCGGTCGCCGCCTCAGCGCTCCAGGACCAGGGCCAGGCCCTGCCCGACGCCGATGCAGAGCGCGGCCAGGCCCGTGCCCGAGCCGGCTTCCGCGAGCTGATGGGCAACCGCTCCGGTGATACGAGCACCGGAGGCGCCGAGGGGATGCCCGAGGGCGACGGCGCCGCCCTTCGGGTTCAGGATGTCGGAGTCGAGTTCCGGCAGGGCGGCGAGACAGCCCAGCGCCTGGGCGGCGTATGCCTCGTTGAGCTCGACGGTGTGCAGGGCGTCGAAGGTGCGGCCCGCCTTCGTCAGGGCCTTGCGGATGGCGTCGACCGGGCCGAGACCGAAGTACTGAGGCTCGATGCCCGTCACGGCACTGGCGCGGATCCGGGCCAGCGGCTCACGGCCCGTCTCGGCCAGCCCGGCCTCGTCGACCAGCAGCAGGGCCGCCGCGCCGTCGTTGAGAGGCGAGGCGTTGCCGGCCGTGACCGTGCCGCCCGCACGGAAGACCGGCTTGAGGCGGGCCAGCGCCTCGAGTGAGGTGTCGTCCCGGATCCCCTCGTCGCGGGGCAGGTCCACACGCTCGACGGGGACCACCTCGGCGTCGTATGCACCGTCCTTCCACGCCCGGGCGGCCTTCTCGTGACTGGCGAGCGCGAAGGCGTCCTGGGCCTCGCGGGTGATGCCGTACTTGTCGGCGATCAGCTCGGCGCTCTCGCCGAGCGGGATGGTCCACGCGTCGGGCATCCGCGGGTTGACCATCCGCCAGCCGAGGGTGGTGGAGTACAGCTCCTGGTTGCCGACCGGGAAGGCCCGCTCCGGTTTGGGCAGGACCCACGGGGCGCGGCTCATGGACTCCACTCCGCCGGCCACGGCGACGGAGGCATCGCCGAGCGCCACCGCGCGGGCGGCCTGGATGACCGCCTCCATCCCCGAGCCGCACAACCGGTTGACGGTGGTTCCGGGGACCGTCACGGGCAGACCGGCCAGCAGCACGGCCATACGGGCGACGTCCCGGTTGTCCTCCCCGGCGCCGTTGGCGTTTCCGAAGAACACGTCACCGATGAGGGACGGGTCCAGGGCGGGACTGCGGCGGAGCAGTTCACGTACGACTCCGGCGGCGAGGTCGTCCGGGCGTACGGCGGACAGAGCACCGCCGTATCGGCCGATCGGGGTGCGGACGGCGTCGACGACGTAGACGTCCCGCAGGCGCTCGTTCATCGGGACTCCTTGTGGTGGAGGGGAGTTGGGGAGGGGGGAGTACTGAATCGGGGTCAGCCGACGGGGTCCGGCACGCGCACGGGCGCGGCGGTACGGCTGACGATCTCGTCCGTGCTGACGCCGGGAGCGGTCTCCACGAGGACGAGTCCGTCCTCGGTGACGTCCAGCACGCCGAGGTCGGTGATGACCCGGTCGACGCAGGCCACTCCGGTGAGGGGCAGGGTGCACGCGGCGACGAGCTTCGCACTGCCGTCCTTGGCGCAGTGGTCCATGACGACGACGACTCGGCGGGCGCCGTGGATGAGGTCCATCGCACCGCCCATGCCCTTCACCATCTTGCCCGGGATCATCCAGTTGGCGAGATCTCCGGTGGCGGAGACCTGCATGGCTCCCAGAATGGCGGTGTCGATGTGACCGCCCCTGATCATTCCGAAGGACAGCGCGGAGTCGAAGAAACTCGCACCCGGCAGTACGGTGACCGTCTCCTTGCCCGCGTTGATCAGGTCGGGGTCCACGTCCTCCTCGGCCGGGTACGGCCCGACGCCGAGGACCCCGTTCTCCGACTGGAGCACCACGTGCACTCCCTCGGGCACGTGCTCGGGCACCAGCGTGGGCAGTCCGATGCCGAGGTTGACGTAGTCGCCGTCCTGGATCTCCGCTGCCGCGCGTGCGGCCATCTCGTTCCTGGTCCATGGCATCAGTGCCGCACCGTCCCTCGTGCCGACGGCGCGGAGACAGTGCGCCGTTCGATGTGTTTGTCCGCGGCCTGCTCCGGCGTCAGTTCCACCACACGCTGGACGAACACGCCGGGGAGATGGATCTCGTCCGGGTCGAGCTCGCCGGGCTCGGCCAGCTGCTCGACCTCGGCGATCGTGACGCGGCCGGCCATCGCGGCGAGCGGGTTGAAGTTACGGGCCGAGCGGTGGAAGACGAGATTGCCGTGGCGGTCGCCCCTGGCCGCCCGCACCAGTGCGAAGTCGGTGGTGATGCCGCGTTCGAGCACATGACGCCGGCCGTCGAACTCGCGGACCTCCTTGGGAGGTGAGGTGACGGCCACGGTGCCGTCGGGGGCGTAGCGCCAGGGCAGGCCGCCCTCGGCGACCTGGGTACCGACACCGGCGGGCGTGAAGAAGGCGGGGATGCCGCATCCGCCGGCGCGCAGGCGCTCGGCGAGCGTGCCCTGCGGCGTCAGTTCGACCAGCAGTTCACCGGAGAGGTACTGGCGGGCGAACTCCTTGTTGTCGCCGACGTACGAGCCGGTGACGCGGGCTATGCGACCGGCGGCGAGCAGGATGCCCAGGCCGCCGCCGTCCACGCCGCAGTTGTTGGAGACCACGCTCAGCCCGGTCACACCGGTCGCGTACAGCGCGCGGATCAGCACGTCGGGGACGCCGCTGAGGCCGAAGCCGCCCACGGCCAGGGACGCTCCGTCCATGACCCCGGCCAGTGCCTCCTCGGCCGTGGCAACCACCTTGTCCATGTGTACTGCGCTCCGTTCCGGTCCGGCAGACTCGCCCCGAGCGGTGTCTGCCTCTGTTCGGGTTTCCGTGTGGGTGTGTGGCTGTACGCGGGTGTCGCGTCGCGGTCGTCAGCGGTGCAGTACGGTCCTCAGGGCTTCGAGCAGCTCGCCGTACGCCGCGGAGTCGGCGTCCGGCGCCGAAGAGGCCCGCCAGGCGATGTGTCCGTCCGGGCGGACGAGCAGGCACCCGTCCTCGGCCATCTCCGATGTCCGGCGCCACTCGCCGTAGGCGTCGCGGCTGTCCTCGGCGCCGATGCGGACGCATTTCAGGGGAATCCCCAGAGCCTCGGCGCAGTCGGCCGCGGCCGACTCCCACACGCCACCGGACAGGCCGGTGATCATCGTGAGGGTTCCTTTGCCGACGACGTCCAGCGTGGACAGGCGGTGGCCGTTGCCGTCGACGAGCCAGGCGTGCGGGAGTTTCGCGCCGGGGCGGGTCGTCGGCTGGTGGAAGAGCTCCGGATCCCGGGTCCATTCCTCGGCGGCGCCGACGCCCTGGACGACCGCGGAGGAGTCGTAGCGCTGGTTCATCTCCACGCCATGGGCGTTGAACTCGTAGTTCTTGAGCTGAATGGCCTCTTCCAGCGCCTGCCGTCGCTTGGTGCCCTCGGCCGTCCCGCTGCGGCACGCGGCGAGACCGTTGGCGATGTCCTCCTCCTCGCTGTACTCGTCGAGTCCCAGTGCCTGGAAGATCGGGCCGAACTGGTCACGGCTCAGGTTGGCGCGATCGACGATCTGCCGGCCGACCGGTGCCCGCTCCGCGGTGTACGTGTCGAGGAGCCCCGGGCCGGCCTGCCCGCGGATGACCATGGCGAGCTTCCAGGCGAGGTTGTACGAGTCCTGGATCGAGGTGTTGGAACCGAGGCCGTTGGACGGCGGGTGCCGGTGCACCGCGTCCCCTGCGCAGAAGACCCGCCCGGACGAATACGTCGTGGCATAGCTGTGGTTGACCGTCCACAGCGAGCTCGACGTGATCTCGACGGGAATGTCGCGGTCGCCGATGAGGTCGCGGACGATGTCACGGGCGGTCGCCTCGTCCATGTGGGGCGGGGGCTGCTCGATGTCGTATCCCCACACCAGCAGCCACTCGTTCCACGGCCGCACCATGCGCACCAGCCCCATGCCGATGCCGCCCATGTGGGCGCCGGGACGCATCACCCAGTACAGAACGCTCGGGCGGTGGGCCACGTGCCGGGACAGGTCGGCCTTGAAGACGATGTTCATGCTGCCGGCCTTGCCGCTCTGCCCGTCGATCGGCAGTCCGATCTGCTCCGCCACGCCGCTGCGGCCGCCGTCCGCGCCGATCAGGTAGCGGGCTCTCACGGTGAACTCGTCGCCGCGCACCCGGTCCCGGAGCCGGGCGGTGACGCCGTCGGCGTCCTGTTCCAGGCTGAGGAACTCGGTGTCGAAACGGATCTTGGCTCCTCGCGCCGCGGCGTTCTTCACCAGGATCGGTTCCAGAAAGGTCTGCGGAAGGTCGATCATCTGCGCGGGGCTGGCGGCACCGTACTCGGTCGCCGCGTGCGGGCCGGTGCCCCAGCTGCGGATCCGGCCGATCTCCTCGCCGGCCAGGGCGGTGCACAGAACGGTGTCGCCCATGAGTTCGGCGGGGCTGCCGGCCGCGGCGGCTTCGCCGTCCAGGCCGAGGTCGCGCAGTACCTCCATCGTGCGCTGGTTGGTGATGTGCGCACGGGGGGTGTCGGCCAGCCAGCCGTACTTGGTGACGAGCAGCGTGCGAATGCCGTACGTGGCCAGGAGCAGGGCCGCGGATCCACCGGCGGGGCCACTGCCGACCACGAGGACGTCGGTGTCGTAGGTGTGGGTCGAGTCCATGAGACTGCTCCAGGTCAGTGTGCGGGGCCGTCGGCCAGGCGGGCGATGCGGAAGGTGAACTGCAGGCTGCGCCATTCCCCGTCGACGGCACGGCCGTCCGGGGTCGGCCCGATCCGGGGTGTGAAATCCACGATCAGGCCCTCCTTGACGCCGAACACGGTGTCGGAGTCGATGTAGTGGCCGCCCTTCACGAACAGCTGGGTGACCAGGCGCTGGTGGCCGGCGGCGGAGATCATGAAGTGCAGGTGGGGCGCACGGTAGGGATGACGTTCGACGGCTTGGAGCAGCTGTCCCACCGGTCCGTCGTCCGGGATCGGGTACGCGGCCGGCAGGGTCGTCCAGAAGCGCAGGCGTCCCTGCTCGTCGGTGCGCAGGCGGCCCCGCAGCACCGGTCCGTCGAACTCGGGCAGCTGGACGTCGTAGAAACCGTCCTTGTTGGCCTGCCAGACGTCCGTGACGGCGTCCGGCACGGGACGTCCGTCCGTATCGGTGATGAGGATGTCGGCCCACAGGGGAGTGCCGGCCACGCCGTGTGAGATGTCGCCGCCCTGTGCGGTTTCCGGCGGCCCGTCCGTGTAGAAGGGGCCGAGGACCGCTGACGGTGTGGTCTGCGGGGTGCGTGAATGGGTGAGCAGGTCGACGATGCTGGAGACCCCGAGCGTGTCGGACAACAGTACGAACTCCTGGCGGGTGCTGGTGGAGATCTGTCCGGTACGGGTCAGGAAGTCGATGGCCCGCTCCCACTCGGATTCGGTGACGTCATTGCTCGTCACGAAGTGGTGCAGGTGCCGTACGAGGTCGCTGATCAGCTGCCTGCCCCGCGGATCGGGTGCGTCCGCGAAGCTCTCCACCACCTGGGCGGTCAGGCGCTCCACGTCCGAAGCCACTCCGTGCCCCGCGGGGGCCGACAGCCCAGGGGTTCGCGGAGCAGGAGTCGGCGCCGCGGGAACCGTCGGACGGCGGCCCTGCCAGGCATCGCGCAACAGGCTCTCGATTCCCGTGGGCGTCAGCTCACGGGGGTTGGGGTACGGCGTGGCGAGCGCCAGCCGCGCGGCCTGCGGCAGATCCGCCTCCGCCATGCCCAGCTCACGCAGTGAGGTGGGGCCCCCGAGCGAGGTGATCAGGTCGAACATCCCGCTCGGAGCGTCCGGCACGCCGAGTGCGCCGGCGATGCGACTCATGGCGTCCCCAGCGGCCGGCGCGTTGTAGGCCATCGCGTGCGGCAGGATCACGGTGTGCGTCGCGGCGTGCGCCAAGTCGAAGGCGCCCCCCAGCGTGTGGCACAGCTTGTGATGCAGGCTCATACCGACGGAGCCGAGGCAGGTACCGGCCAGCCACGCGGCATGCAGGAGGTCGGCGCGTGCCGCGGTGTCGGACGGCTCGGCCACGAGCGCCGGCAGGGCGCGGGCGCTCAGCGCGATCGCGTCGAGCGCCATGGCGTCGATGACAGGGTTCGCCTCTGGCGCGTACAGGGCTTCCACGGCGTGGGCCATGGCGTTGACGGCGCTGGTGACCGACAGGCCCATCGGCAGGCCAAGGGTGAACTCGACGTCGTAGACGACGGTCTCGGGCAGGATCGCGGGGGAGGCCACCGTGGTCTTGCGTCCGTCCTGTGTCTCGCCGAGGACGGGGGTGACTTCGGAACCCGCGTAGGTGGTGGGAAGGATCAGCTGCGGCAGATCGGTGCGCAGCGCGAGTGCCTTGGCCAGCCCCGTGGTGGAACCGCCGCCGACGGCCACCAGGCAGTCGGCGGAGTGTTTCCGCAGGACGTCGAGGGCCCGTTCGGTCACGTCGACCGGAGTGTGCATGGTGGCACCGTCGAACTCCGCCACGATGACGTCACCGAGGACATCACGGACCCGGGCGGCGGCCTTGGCCACCGACGGAGTGGACAGGAGGAGGACTCGGGAACAGCCGAGTCGCTCGACCTCCTCGCGGACCTGGCTGACCGTTCCGGTGCCGAAGACGATCCGCGAGGGATGGGAGGTGTATACGAAATTCCTCATGGGGGTCCGCCTTCGCGTTGCCGTGGGTCCCTGAATTTCTGACACCGAGTGTGGGGACGGCGGGCGCTCGGACTCCTGCACGTTTCGCGCGTGTTTCTGCAGGATCGGCGCGGTGCGGTGGCTCTGGCGGGGGCGCGGGGCGGATGTGGCGCCTGAGGTGTGCCGGAGAAAAGGGGCGGGCGGGACGGGACGGGGCGGGCCGTGGAACGCGGCGTCAGCCCGCGCGTCGGACCGCGGCGGGGGTCGTGCCGAGCTTGGCGCGCATCACGCGTGTCAGGTGTTCCTGATGGGAGAAACCGCAGTGGACGGCCACGTCGGGGATGGGCAGGACCGTGGTGCGCAGCATCCGGCGTGCGTGGTCCAGCCGCAGTTGCAACAGGAACTGGTGCGGAGATTTTCCGGTGCTGGTCCTGAACTGCCGACTGAACTGGCTCGCGCTGAGCCCGGTGGCGGCGGCCAGCTCGGAGACGCGCAGCGGGTCGGAGATGCGCTGCTCCATCAACTCCCGTGCGGACACGAGCTGTTGAGTGGTCAGTCCCGACATCGCGCCGGCCGGCGCGGGAGGCCGACCGGCCGTGTGCGCGTGGGCGAGCTGGGCGGCGAGCATGCCGACGAGGTGATCGACGTAGGTGCGCGCGGAGGGTTCCCCCTGCCGCACGACGCCGTCCAGAGCCAGCATGACCTGCTCGATCAGGGGATCCGAGCTGCCCAGTTCCTCGGCGAGTTCCACCGCCCCACGGCCGCCGTGCGCTTCCTGGAGGGCCGAGTCGCTGAGATAGAGGTGGACGGTGTCGAGGCCCCCCTGGAGTTCGACATCCAGCGCGCGACCTGCCGGGTGGACAAAGAGCCCCCCTGCCGGAATCCGCTGGGCCCGCGTCGACCGGCCGGACCGGCGTCGGACGGTCACCGGGCCACTGAGGTGAAGGATCAGCAGATGAGTGGCGGCACCGTCGAAGGTCGAGTGGTACGGCGTTTCCCGCTGGGTGGACAGATAGGCGTGCTCCCAGCCCAGGCCCGAGCTCGTCCGGTGCGGGGCGACCCATGCCTGGCGCAGGATGCCACCGGTGTCGAGGAGGCCCAGCTCAGACATAGTTCCATCCCCGATCTCGGCGGTGGTGCCCATGCGAGCCTCCCATACGGTCGGCGATCAGGTCCATATTGTTGAGTGCTAAATCATTGTCGGATATTCCCGCCGGGGGAGGGGTGGGTCGGTCGGCGGGACGCCGACGGATGGTCAGGTCGGGCGGGCCGGGTCCGGCACCCACCCCGCTGCCGGCGTGGGCAGCCGGACCAGGCCCACCGACGGCGACCCCGCCGGAGGCGCGGACGCCCGGGACGACACGGTCGTCGATTGGTTGCGTCAGCGTTGTCCGTGTAGTCCCGGTGGAGCCAGGCGTGTCGGGACGCCGAGGAGGCTTTCGATTCAGTGGCTCAGTGGCTCCGCGGCTCAGTGGCTCGGTCCCGGGTTGCCCTGCGGCCGGCCGGCCGCCTCGACGGCTTTCGCCGTGACATCGGTCGCGGCGCGCGTGGCCCTTCCGGTCACCCGCCAGGCGACCATGCGCAGCGCGGTGGCCGGAGCGGGCGGGAAGACGCCGAGCTGGCCGAGCATGGTCATGTCGTCGCGCACCGCTTCGTGTCCGACCACTTTGCCGTCGCGGAGTTCGAGCACGTGCATCTGTTCGAAGTCGATGTCACGCCCGGTGGGGGGTATGGCCTGGTCGAGAGCGCCGTCACGGAAGCGGACGAAGGGACCTGTGTGGCGGCCCTGCATGCGAAGCCGTACCCAGACCTGTTCGTCGTTGCGGGCGATGCCGAGGACGGCGAAGGTCAGGTCGCTGAAGGCGAAGCGCATCCACGCGCCGGAGGCAAGGACTCCCGCCGGTCCGGGGAGTGCGCAGGCCGTGGGTGACACGGCGGCCTCGCGGTTGTGGAAGTCCTCGTGCACCACCTCTGAGGCCAGTGCCGGATCGCCTGTCTCGAGGACCCGGAAGAGTCCGTGGGCCAGGTCCGTGGCATCCATGCCCATTGCGTTGATCCTTTTCGACGGGTGTGTGATCTGAGGGGTGACGCCGACCGGTCCGAGGGGGACGGGCGGCGCGGTCGTGGCCGGGGCCGGGAGTGAGGCCGGCCGGGGGATATTGAGGTTATAGCACGCCTAATGAATTCACGCCTTAGGATGACGCCATGCCGTCCAAGCGCCGCTACGTCTCCCCGCTGCGCGAGCAGGCCGCCGCACGGACGCGGGCACTGATCCTCGGTCAGGCCACGGAACTGTTCGCCGAGCGCGGCTACGGTCGCGTGACCGTCGCCGACATCGCTTCAGCGGCCGGCGTCGCCTCCAAGACCGTCTTCGCGAGTGTCGGGAGCAAGAGCGACATCCTGAACCGGATCGTCGACCAGGGTGTGATCGCTTCTGGTTACGAGCAGGCCATGGAGGACCTGCTCGCCCTGCGGACACCGGAGTCGGTCCTGAAAGCCCTGGCCCACGGCACGCGGACGGGCAACGAGGGGCAGTTCGCCGTGCATGAAGCGATCCGCAAGGCGCTGCCCGTGCATGAGAACGGTGAGGCCCTGTGGGAGCGCGCGACCGCGGCGTACCGGGACGCGCTGCGCGCGACCGCCCAGCACCTGCACCACCTGACTCCGCCGCCCTCCCACTCGGTGCAGGAGACGGCCGACCTTCTCTGGTACTGGTTCGGTCCCACCGGCTGGCGAACGCTCGTGGTGGAGAACGGCTGGTCATGGGAGCGCGCCGAAGAAGTCCTGTACCGCACTGCGGTCGCCACTCTTCGCTGACACCGTTCGCCGAAAGCCGCCTGCGCGACGACGCTGGTCGGGACGCCGTTCGACAACTCCACGCTCAGGACGCATTCCGGCGGCTGAAGCTGTGCCACGCACCGCGATGCCGCGTCGGTCTCTACGACCGTTCGACGAATCGGGACGCGGGCGTGAATGGTCGCTCGTGCCCTACGGATGGGTCCGTCGAGGTGCGATCAGCGGCAGACTTTGGAAAGCTCCCGGCCGTGGGCCGGGGCAATCCGCAGGTCCGGAAGGGAGATCGAGATGGCACGAGTTCTCTACACGGCGGAGGCAACCGTGACCGGCGGCCGTGTGAACGGCCACGGGCGCACCCATGACGGAGTCCTGGACGTCCAGCTCCGCGCGCCGAAGGAGATGGGCGGCGAGGGGGGTGGCACGAACCCCGAACAGCTCTTCGCGGTGGGTTATGCGGCCTGCTTCGAGGGCGCACTCGGCGTGGTGGGCCGTCGCGAAAGGGTCGAAACCGGCGACGCTTCGATCGAGAGCCGGGTCAGCCTCCTGCCCACCGAGGATCGCGGTTTCGCACTTGCCGTGGAGCTTCACGTGACCCTGCCGCAGATCGCGGATCCCGAGCAGGCAGCGCAGATCGTCGCGGCCGCACATCAGGTGTGTCCCTACTCGAACGCTACCCGGGGCAATATCGACGTCACCTTGACCGCCAATGGTCACGGGGTCGCCCCGGGTGTCGGCGACTGAGTCGGCCCGGCCCGGCTCACTCCCAGCAGGGAAGCGGCTCCTTCCGGGTGGGGCCACCACAACGACTGGCGGGCGTGGTCGCCGTCGGGCGGTCCGTCTCTGTCCAGGATGGCGGCCTCGACCAGGGGCGCGGCTACGGTGCGGGCCGCTGTCTCGGCGCTGGGGTCCGTGGTCCGGCCAGGCACTGATCCCGGCGCCGTCGTAGAGCAGGATCGAGCGGCACCCGTGCGGGCGCGGCGGCCAGCCGGTGGGCGAGTGACTTCGCGGCCGTGGCGCCTGCCTGCTGGGCGAGGTCGAAGAACAGCTCGTGCAGCCAGGTGCGGTTGTCCAGCGCGGCCTGTTCGACGACACCACCGGGCGGGGCGTCGGGGCTCGCGCTGATGAACGCGCAGCTGCGGAACCCCGGCTCGGTGAACGACAGCCCCCGCACCTCGAACGCGCCGACCAGGCGCTCTTTCGAGGTGTCGTAGCGGGCTTCGAGTCCGCGTGCCATGCGCTCGGCGGTCGCCGCGTGCCGTGCCTGGAGACAGGCACGGACCACGCCGTCCTTGCTGCCGAAGGCGCCGTACAGCGTTGCCTTGGCGACTTTGGCGACTCGATGACACGGTCGATCCCGGCCGACTGGACTCCCTCGGCGTAGAACAGCGCGTCGGCGGCGGCCGGCGGCCGGCGGCCGGCGGCCGACAGCCGCGCCCGTGCGGCCACCCTGCGTTCCCGAGGGGACCGCATCTGCTCAGACATGGGTGACCATGAGGTGACCATGGGCAGACAGATCCGTCTGCCTTCGAAGGCGCATCCCCTGTCTGTGGAGCGCGAGGACAACCTCGACCTGTAACCCACTACCGCAGTACCCGGCCGGCATCGACCGGCTGGCCGCCGCGGCCGGTGAGATCGACGTCCTGGTCAACAACGCCGGGCACGCGGTCTGGGCACCGACCGAGGAGACGAAGGTCTCCGACTACGACGCGATGTTCGCCGGCACCGTGCGCGCGGCGTTCTTGGTCGTCGCGGCATTCGCCCTGGCGACGGCGGCGAAGGGATCGGGTAACGTGATCAATATCGGCAGCATGGCGGGCAGCCTCGGCCTGGCCACCGGTGCCGCGTACGGCGCGACCAAGGCCGCGCCGGCATCCATGACGCAAGGCTGGGCGGCCGAGTACAGCGGCCGCGGCGTCCGCTTCGACACGGTTGCCCCCGGTCCCGTTTCCACACGGTTGCCCCCGGTCCCGCCCAGACCCGGCCCCATGCTCAGGACCTGTTCGACGCCCTCGGCGGGACCACTGCGATGAAACGCGCGGCCGAGCCCGCCGAGGTCGTCGCCTTCGTCGTCTCGCCGAAGGCCGGCCAAGTCACCGGCGCGACCATCGCCGTCGACGGCGGCCGCACCGCCATCCGAACCCGCCCGTTCCTTGTGCGGGGATCGGGCACCAGAGCTGACACGACGCACACATGAAAGGTCACAGCCATGAACAGGCTGGACGGAAAGGCCGCCGTCGTCACCGGCGGCAGTAGCGGTATCGGATTTGCCACCGCGCAACAGTTCGTGGAGGAAGGTGCCTTCGTGTTCATCACCGGACGGCGCCGGCCCGAACTGGACAAGGCGAAAGACGAGATCGGCAGGAACGTCACGGCCGTCCAGGGTGACGTCAGCGTCTCCGCCGACCTCGACCGGCTCTTCCGGACCGTCGCGGAGGAGAAGGGGAAGATCGACGTCGTCGTCGCCAACTCGGGTGTGGTCGATCCGCAGGTGTTCGGCCGGATCACCGAAGCGGGTTTCGACCGTACCTTCAACGTCAATGCCCGGGGCACCCTCTTCACCGCCCAGAAGGCCTTGCCCTTGATGAACGACGGCGGTTCGGTCATCCTCGTCGGATCGATCGCGGGCCACATCGGCGTCGAGGGGTACACCACCTACAGCGCCACCAAAGCCGCCCTGCGCTCCTATGCCCGCACCTGGACCAAGGAGCTCAAGGGCCGCGGCATCCGGGTCAACGTCCTCAGCCCCGGCCCGATCGACACCCCGATCTTGGACGGCCAAGCGGACTCCAAGGAAGGCGCCGACGCGCTCAGAGAGGCCTTCGCATCCGTCATTCCACTCGGACGCATGGGACGCCCCGAGGAGGTCGCCGCGGCCGCCGTCTTCCTCGCATCCGACGAGAGCAGCTTCTGCGCAGGCATGGAACTGAGCGTCGACGGCGGCATGGCACAAGTCTGAGGAGGGAGCCCGTCGAACGGGGGCTCTCGACCCCGTCACGTCGCGGCAGGTCAAGCGGCTCCCGACAGGCCGCCCGGAGGGCGTCGGGCAACTGGTCCAGGTTCCCCAGCTGTTCGGCGCCCATCGCTCCGAAGGCCTCCCGCAACACCTGTTCCTCCGCCGCGGTCCCCGCGGCGAGCGCCTTGGCGCCCTCCGGGGTGAGGTGCGCCCGCTTGGAGCGCCCGTCATGAGGATCCGCCGTCCGCTCGACCAGTCCCGCACGCTCCAGTGCGGCAAGGGAAAAGCCGCCGGCCGTCATGCCGTCGGCGACCACTCTGCGCAGGTCGGACCCGAGCGGCAGAGACGGCGGTCCGACTAGGGGGGCACCTTCCGACCTCTCACGGCCAGCACTTCGGAGGGGTACGCCGAGATGACCGCCGTGAACCATCTCGCGCCGTAGGTGCTCTTCGCCGCCAAGACCGCAAAGCCCCTGCACTGCCCTGAGGTCGGGCCGAATGGCCATGCCCAGAAGATGTAGACACTGGCATCATTGTTGTCGTTGACATCATTGTTTCCAGTGACTACATTCGGGGGCGCAGATCCTGCGGAAACCCCGAGGGCTGTTCGTCGAGGCGGCAGGTCGACAGTGAACCTTCCGTCTCACCTCAGCCTCGGCCCACCTGGCTATCACTACGGAGACCTCTCATGCCTCTGCCGCGCCTCGGGCGGTTGCTTCGCCCCGCCGCCTTCGGCGGCATCCCCACCGGTGCACGACTGGAGCGCATGCAGGCATCTCCTCAGTACGCCGACGGCAGCTTCCGCAATCCGACGGCCACCCTGACCATGGCTTCCGGCTCCGCGCTCGACTTGGCCCGGACGAACGTTCACCGCGCCGATCGCGTGCGTCGCAGGCCGGCCACGGCGATCCCCCTGCACCGACCGACCCTCACGGGACCCGACGCGGCGCCGGAATCCGGTCTGCGACTGACCTGGACGGGGCACTCCACCGTTCTCACCGAGATCGACGGCGCAAGGCTGCTGTTCGACCCGGTGTGGGGCGAGCGGTGTTCACCGGTGGGCTTCGCGGGACCCCGACGACTCCACCCGGTCCCGCTGCCCCTTGAGGACCTCGGCCCCGTGGACGTGGTGGTGATCTCCCACGACCACTACGACCATCTGGACATGCCCACCATTCGCGCCCTCGTCGGCACGGGCGCCCAGTTCGCGGCCCCGCTGGGCGTGGGGGCGCACCTGGAGCGCTGGGGAGTCGCACCCGAACGGATCACGGAACTGGACTGGCACGAGTCGACACAGGTCGCAGGTCTGACACTCACTGCCACACCGGCCCGGCACTTCTGCGGACGAGCCCTGCACCGCCGTACGCTCTGGGCATCCTGGGTGGCGACCGGTCCCAGGCACCAGGTCTTCCACAGTGGGGACACGGGTTACTTTCCCGGCTTCGCCGAAATCGGGGCGGCACACGGTCCGTTCGACGCGGTGATGATGCAGATCGGCGCCTACAGCGACTTGTGGCCGGACATCCACATGACACCGGAGGAGGGTCTCCGCGCCCATCTCGACCTGGGCGGAGGCGAGCCGCACGGTGTACTGCTGCCGATCCACTGGGGCACCTTCAACCTGGCCCCGCATCCGTGGGAGGAGCCTGCCGAGCGCACATACGCGGCCGCTGCTGAAGCAGGTGCTCGGGTTGCCCTGCCCATACCGGGTCAACCCTTCGAACCTGGTGGCGAATTGCCCCAAGCCCCGTGGTGGCGGACGGTGGCAGCGCCCGCGTCCGACGCGGCCTCGACCGTCTCCAAGGCCCGCCGCCCGGCGGGCGCTCGCCCCGCACCGGCCCAGCAGCAGCCGTAACTCCGACGCACAACAGGGCCGCGAGCGGTGTCTCGCGGCCCTGCGTCGACCTGAGCCGCGCGGGCGCTCGCGCGGAGACTTCCGCACCCTGTAGCGGACGGCCGCTGCGGTGGAACCCGATGTCGAGAGGGTTTGTCTATCCGTGGTCCGGACCTGATGGGGCGGTGTCGTTCGAGGTTGCTTCGGGTCTGGTGTGGAGCACTTCGCGGGCCTGTTCGGCGGCGCGGGTGATGCTTTCGCTGATGAAGTCGAGGAAGCGGGCGATGTTCTCCAGGCGGATGGCGGCGGGGGTGCGAGGGCCGAGGACGGCGACGCCTTGGCGTGCGGTTTCGACGAGTTGGTCGTTGGCTCGGGCGCTGGCGATCGTCGCCTGGTAGAAGAGTTCGTCGTCGACGACGTAGCGGTCGCGGCGGCGTTCGTCGCGTTCCCGGCGGACGAGGCTCTGGCTCTCCAGGAAGGCGATCGCTTTGGAGATGGACGCCGGGCTGACCTGGAGCCGTTGGGCGAGCTGGGACGCGGTGAGGCTGCCCGCGTCGGTGGTGAACAGGCAGGTCAGCACCCGGGCCGTCATCTTGGTCAGGCCCGAAGCCATGAGGACGGTGGTGAACGTCTCCTCGTACTCGGCCACGGCCTCGGCGTCGCGTCCGTGCGGCTGAGGGGCTGACTCCGGCCCCCGGGAGGGGGCCGGCCTGCGCCGGTGGGCGCGGCGCTCGGTGGCGCGGTGGGCCAGGTCGGCGCGGTAGGCAGTGGGGCCGCCGTTGCGCATCACCTCACGCGTGATCGTCGAGGTCGGACGGTCGAGGCGTCGGGCGATCTCGGCGTAGGGGAGGCTGTCGGCCAGCCCCAGCGCGATCTGCTGGCGTTCCTGCTGGGTGAGCCTGCCTCCCGGCATCGCAATCTCCTCGGTGGTCCTTCGTGGCGGTCTATGCCCCCCACTGTAGCGTTCACGCTGTACCCATTGCAATGACAGGGACGGTTGTCGTTGCGTTACTCTCAGAACCGTTGCAACAGTTTCCAGGCATCTACCTGCATAGATGTCAATTCTATGCAACGAGCTCGTTGTCAGCTCCTTGAAAGCAACGTAGCGTTTCCGATGTCAGAAACAACGAGCGAGCACGGGAGAGCATGATGCAGAAGTTCGACACCCCCGCCCCGATCTCCGCCGTCCTGGACATCCCCGCCGGACGCATCCAGTTCATTGCCGCGGACCGCGCCGACACCACCGTCGAGGTCCTGCCCGCCGACCCCTCCAAGAGCCGCGACACCAAGACCGCTGAGCAGACGGCAGTCGCCTACGCCGACGGCGTCCTGCGGATCACGACCTCGACCTCCGACAACCAGCTCTTCGGCCCCTCCGGATCCCTGGAGGTCACCGTCCAGCTGCCCGCCGGCTCCCGTATCGAGGCCAAGACCGCGAGCGCCGAGCTCCGCGGCGTCGGACGCCTCGGCGACGTCGCCTTCGAGGGCGCGTACCGCCAGATCAAGATCGACGAGGCCGCGCGTGTCCGCCTCACCGCGATCGACGGCGACGTCGAGGTCGGCCGGCTGGGCGGCTCCGCGGAGATCCGCACCGCAAGGGGCGACATCCGGATCACCGAGGCCGTGCGCGGCACGGTCGTGCTCCGCACCGAGTCCGGCGACATCTCGGTCGGCGCCGCCGCCGGCGTCTCGGCGGCCCTGGACGCCGGCACCGGCTACGGCCGCGTCAGCAACGCGCTCAAGAACGACGGCACCACCGAACTCGACATCCGCGCCACCACCTCCCGCGGCGACATCACCGCCCGCAGCCTCTGAATGAACTGAACCGGAACCAGCCAGGGGGAACACATGACGAAGAACAGCACTTCCTCGATCAGTTCGAAGTGGACCGGCATGGTGTCGGTCGACGATACGGCCCTGGCCGTCACCGACACCGGCGGTCCCGGTATCCCTGTGGTCTACCTCAATGGCCAGTTCGCCACTCAGGGGTACTGGCGGCGGGTCATCGCCGAACTGGGCACGGGGTGGCGGCACATCACCTATGACGAACGGGCCCGCGGCAGATCGAAGCGTTCGGCGGACCATTCCTTCGAGGCAGCCGTCCGGGACGTCGATGCCGTTCTCGCGGCCAGGGGTGTGGACCGGGCGCTGGTGGTGGGCTGGTCCTACGGGGCGGTCGTCGGGGCGCACTGGGCCGGCCGGAATCCGGAGCGTGCCCTGGGCGCGGTCCTGGTCGACGGCGCGTTCCCGTACGACTGGCTCGACGAGGCCATGGAGCAGCGGATCCGGAAGCTGTTCCGGCGGATGGGCTGGTTCCTGCCGCTGCTGCGCCCGACGGGGCTGGCCCCGCGGATGACCGCCGAACAGCAGGCGAACAGCAACATCGAGCTCGGCAGGCTCTCCCGCGAGCGCGAGCTGGGCCCCGTGCTCGACGACATCACCGTCCCGGTGCGGTACGTGGTCGCCTCGGGGACGTCCTTCGGAAGCCGCGGTGACGAGCAGGAACGGATACGCACCGGTCTCGACGCGGTGGTCGCCCGCAACCCGAACATACGGATCGGCGCGAAGGTCGCCGGCAACCACGGTGCGATCCTCAAGAAGGACTTCCCGTCCATCGCCGAGGCCGTGCGCGAGGTCGCCGCCCTCGATCGCGCGGGGCGGACGGGGTGAAGCCGTAGCGGCCGAGCACGTTGCGGGGGTCATGGAAGCGCGGGGAGATGCCGGCGAACTTCCCGTACGCCTCGGCCTGTTCATCAGCAGTGCCGGTCCGGGCCCCTTGGGCGCGGACCGGCACACGCGGGTCGATCGGACCCCGTCAGTGGCTGTGGCCGCCACCGCCGTGACCGCCGTCGGGGCCGACGATCGTCCACGGGCGCATCAGGTCGTCGTCCTCGTGTTCGAGGAGGTGGCAGTGGTGGATGTACGTCGCCGGGAGCTCGGCGCCGCTGTTCGGAATCGACGCGATGTCATCCTTGGGCGGGACGAATTCCTGAATGATGATTCTGGTCACCATCTGCGCAGGGGCCTTGACCGTGTCCTTGTAGGACAGCGTTTCGTCCGGGTTCGGCGGAATCGGTGGGCCGGTGAAGTAGTTGGCCAACACCGGGTAGTCCTTTGGTTTGCGGCCATGGTAGATCCACTTTTCGTAATCCTCCTGGTAGTGGGCCGCGTCGATCGGCTGCCTGTTCAGCACCTGGAAGTTGACGAGGTGGACATGCATCGGGTGGGCGTCGTGGTTGGGATTGATGTACTCCCAGATCTCGGTCGAGCCCTCCTTGATGAAGTCCTGGGACGGCTCCATGTAGGGCACCGCGTTGAGCGTCATCGTCCTGAAGAGCTTGTGCTGGTACACGACCCATTCCCGCCGACGGGTGTGTGGTTTCGGTTTGATGGGTGCGACCGCCTGCAGCCTGAGTTTCTCGGGCGGCGTCGTCCTGTCCCTATCTCCGGACAATGGCTTGACCCGGAACTCCATGATGTCCGCGATTTCCGGCCCGCAGCCGGGGACGCCGGGGAAGTGGACCTGCGTTCCCGGATAGTTCGTCAATCTGACCTTCGTGCCCGCGCGCACCTGACTGAAGTCGACGATCAGGTCGTACCGCTCGGCCGGACTGATCAGGAAGTCCAGCATGCGCAGCGGGGCGCGGAAGCCGCCGTCGGTGCCGATCAGCCAGAATGGCAGTGGGGGCTCCAGAATTGCGTCTCTGGGGTCTACGTCGAACTTCAGCCGCCAGAAACGCTCGTTCGAAGCGTTGAGAATGCGCAGCCGGTAGCGTCGTTGCTCGACGTCCAGGAAAGGGTATGCCTTCCCGTTGACGACCGGGGTGTCCTCGCCTTCCCTGTCCACCATGGTGTAGGCGAGCGAGCCGTCCCGGTTGAAGGTCCGGTCCTGCAGGATGAGGGGGACCTCGAATTCGCCTTGCGGCAGCCCGAGCCGCTCGTCGGCGGGGTCACGAATGAGGTAGAGGCCGGCAAGGCCCGCATAGACGTTGAGAGCGCTCATCCCCATGGCGTGATCGTGATACCAGAGCATGCACGAATGGTCGTGGTTGGTGTAGCCGTAGATCGCTTCGTTGGGTTTGGCCCGGTGCGGGTCCAGGGTGGTGTAGCCATCGGCATGGAAGCCCTTCGGGCTGAACGACTGCTCCGGCAGGCCGTCGGACTGTGGTGCTGTGTAACCGCCGTGCTGGTGTACGACGTTCCACACGTTGATGTCATCGGGGAACTGCTTGACGTACTTGTAGGGAGGCGGAGGGACCGGGGCGACCAGGGGGTTCTTGTGGCGAATCTGGTCGATCACCTTCTGGAACATGTGGGTGGTCGGCAGCTCGTTGCGCCACTTGACGACCGTCGGGTGGTCCCTGGTCGTGCTGATGGTGGCCCCGAGATAGCCCATGCCGATCGGCTTGTGAGGATCGTGCGGGTTCGTGGCCCAGTAGCCCCACGCGGGTGACGGCGCGAGATCCCGGTGGAAGCGCCACGACCCCTGCCGCATCGTGAACTCGTAGTAGTCGGCGCCCGGATAGACGGAAGGATCTGAGATGGCTGTCAGCGGCCTGGGCAGCGGGTCGACGAACCTCTTCAGCGGAGGGGTGTTCGGCGTCCCCGAGGGGTCCTCACACCCTGCCGGCGGGTGAGCCGTCGCGGAATACGCCCGCGTTCCCAGAACACCCCCTGGAAACATGGCCGCAGCCCCCAGGCCACCGGCCATGAGGAATTTCCTTCGCTCAATCATCGTCCCTGTCCTTCCGTCGCCACACGTAGCAACCAAGGAATACAGGGGCTTATTCGGAGCGTAAGTGCAGCACGCCAGTCGGTTCCGAGAAGGCCACTCATTGAGCCGATCTCAGCAGTAAATCAGAAGGCATCGGAATTGGAATCAAACTATTACCGCAAGTCTGAATGCATACGCCATTTGAATACATGCGCCATTCTTCTGGCGCGTCCCATTCGGCTGCGCGGCGGACTGTGGGGCCGACTGATCGTTTCAGAGTGGGCTTCGGAGTCGCCTCAAGCACATGTTGCTGCGCGCGAGTTGAAGTGCTCGACCACCCAGCGGGTCGTGGAGCCGTACGGAAACGGGACCGGAGGATGCGGCGCCGGGACGGCCGCGCTCATCGGCGACCATGAGACGGATGAGCGGGTCGCAGATGAGCGCTCCCTCCACTGGTCGTGGGCACTGGCCGGGGCGACGTCAAGAGGTGACAACACGGCTTGATGCACGCCCGGCGGTCTCAGCAGTTCGCGCTGTAGCGGATGCGTCCGGGTGGCGGGGTGTGGCTGTGGTCCCACTCGTGCTGCGAGGCCGTCAGCGATCCGCCTGCCAGGAGGGCCACCAGCAGGTGCGCGATCACCGTCCAGCGGGCACGAAAGATTGCCGCGAGAACTGCCAGAATGAGTACGGCGATCAGCAGCATCCGTACCCGCCCCATGTGCGCGAGGCCGGCCGCGTCGATCTGCGCTTGTTCGCCTTGCGCTGCCCATACCTCCAGGCCGTAGCCATATATCCAGTCCACCACGAGCCACGCGGTCTCCAACAGGAACAGCGGGATCGCGAGGGCGAGGTCCACGCCCAGGCGTGTTGGGTGCGACCAGGGGCGTCGGCGTTCCGGGGCTGGAAGGGTGTCGGTCATGGCTGCAGGGTGCCGCGGCTGGTGGTGAGGCGCATGAGTACCCATACTCAACTCCGGTCGGCAAAGCGGCAGGTGAGGGGGGCTTCGTCAACTGACCGTGCGAACCCCGCTACCTGCCCGGACCCGCAGGCCACCTGCCGTCACCGGCCAGGGTGCAGCTCTGCCCCGACTCGACGTCACAACGGAGTCGTTCAGACCGTCCGCGTCAACTCGGCCTATCTGATGGCACGTTGAAAGATATGAGCTACACGGACCAGGACGTCTGTGACGGCCGTCGCGTGGCCGGCTTCGTGTCTCCGTGGCCTCCACGGCAGCGGCCGGCTCGGACGCGGGGACGTGACCTGACGAACGGTCAAGTTCCGTCGTCGAGCACCGAGGACCGCGGTCAACAACGCCGTAGCATCTGTCCGGTGAAGATCAATGGAATATTCAAAAAGGGTCTGAGACCCGCTGCGGCCACCGCGTATGTGGCGGTGGCCATGCTGTTGGTGTCGGCGGGCACCGCTCAGGCGGCCCCCGGCGACAACCCCAACAAGCTGACCACGATTACCTCGTCCTCGGAGCTGTCGAAGCTCCAACTGGTCGAGCACCGGGTCCCGACGGCCTCCCTCGACAATCTGGCGAGCGAGATGGGCACGTCCCGCGGGGTCGACCAGGTCCTCGCCAGTGCCAACCACCCGATGCGGAACGCGGCGAACTGCAACAGCACCGAGACCGCCGCCCTGCCGGTGAAACCGACCGCTGAATCCGCGTACTGCTGGGACACCGGTGACGCGGTGACACAGGACTGGCTGCCGCAGTCCGTGACCTCCTCCGGTGACGCGGACAACGACGGCGTGTGGGGCACCAACAAGGTCATCCTGTCCGGGTGGGGACAGAACGGCACCACCACCACCGACCACATGGGCCGTATCGCCTTCATCGACGCCAACGACCCGAACAACCTCACATACCGCTGGGTGCTGCCGGTCATCCCGCTCAACGGCGGCACCGACTACCGCGCGCTCAAGTCCCACATGGGCGGCATGGTCTGGTACCAGGACAAGCTGATCGTCACCTCGTGGGAGCAGGACTCCGACGACAACGTGATGTACATCTTCGACATGAAGCGCATCCTCCAGGCCACCGTCAACAGTTCCGCGGTCGGCAAGGTGAGTGGCGGATGGTCGGCGGACGGCTACCAGTACGTGATGCCGGCCATCGGCTCGTACAGCCTCGCCGGAGGGGACTGCAGCGCGGCCAACGATGACTCCCGGCCGTGCTTCGGCTCCATCTCGCTGGACCGCAGCAGCGCGCCGGACAGCCTGGTCGCCACCGAGTGGTTCTCCTCCGGCGGCACGCAGCCGGCCCGCATCTGGCGGTACGACTTCAGCTCCGAGCCCGGCTACCTCGCCACGGACAGCAGCAACCACGTGAACGCCTCGAAGGCGTACGAGACGAACGCCGTCGGGCTGCAGGGCGTGCTGTCGCACAGCGCCACCAACGGTGGCACGCCGAACTTCTACGTCGACGACGCGCGCGGCGGCGTCGGCCAGCACGGCATCCTGTGGCGGCAGAACACCAGTGGAGCCACGGCGGCAGCCAACTGCGGGCAGGACATCACCTACGCCTGCTGGGGCCAGCACACCGAGAGCATGTCCTACTGGTGGAGTACGGGCCGGGTGTGGACGCTCACCGAATGGGCGGCCGACAGCACAGGTCACTGGACAGGAACCGGCACCGCGATTCCGCAACGGGTGCTGTTCTCCGTGCCGTTGACCTCGATAGACAACTCACTCCGCTGACTGGAACGTGCGCCCCGGGACGGCGATCCCTGGGGCACATGTCCCGTCACGCGTCACCGAGCGGTTTGCCCAGTTCATCCAGCCGGGCACGGACCCTCTCGGCGTCGGGGTGGGCGAGTTCGGTGAAGAGGGTGAGGGCGCTGCGCCAGGCGGCTCGGGCGGCCTCGTGGTCGCCTGCCGCACGGTGCGTGTCACCGATGCGGACGAGGGTTCCCGCCTCCTCGGACGGCACGCCCAGGTCCCGGAAGATGGTGAGAGCGTTGCGGTAACTGGTGAGGGCCTGCGGATGGTCGCCGAGATTGTGGTGGGCGTAGGCGATGCTGTCCCAGGTGGCGGCCTGGCCGATGTGGTCTCCGAGATCCCGCTGAATGGTCAAGGCCTCGAGGCAGTGGCTGAGGGCCTGTGGGTGATCCCCGAGCGTCGCGTGGTCCCAGCCGACCGCGTTGAGGGCGGTTGCCTGCGCGGCCTGACGGCCAGTGGCCCGGAAGAGACCCAGGGCCAGCTGATCGTGCCGGAGAGCACCGGGGAGGTCACCGTGCCGCTCGGCCTCCCAGCCGAGGCTCAGGTGGACGTAGGCCCGTCCGACGTCGTCTCCGAGTTCGGTGAAGAGTTCCAGGACACGGTCCAGGTGGGCACCGGCTTCCTCGCGCAGGCCCAGTCGGCCCGCCACCCGGGCCAGTCCGAGCAGGCCGTGAGCTTCCACGACGGGGTCGGACAGCCGCAGCGCGGCGTCGAGGGCGGTCCGTTGGGCGGCTGCCCAGTCGTGCCAGAGCCCCTGCCGGTCGAAGAACCGCTCCAGGGACGAGACGAGCAGGCAGACAAGGCGGTCCGAACCGGAGCTCGTGGCCGCGTCGATGACGGCGAGCAGCACCGCGTACTCGGCCGTGAGCCAGGTCAGGGCCGACTCGTCGTCGGCGAGTGGTTCGGGGAGGGTCCCCTCGGGGAGAGGCGGGAGCGGCATGGTGTCCACGTACGGTGCGATCAGCCGACCGGCGGCGTGCGCGGTGTACAGATAGTGCTTGAACAGCTGGTTCACGGCCGCCCGGCACTCGGCCTCGCTGTGCTGGGTGTGCGCCAGTTCGGCGGCGTAGGCGCGGAGCAGGTCGTGGAAGGCGTACCGGCCGGGGGCGTGCTCGTTGATGAGGTGCACGCGGGAGAGCTCGGTCAGCAGCAGCCGCGCCTCCCGTACCGCGAGCCCGGCCAGGGCGGCCGCGGCCGGCGCGGTGACATCAGGTCCGGGATGCAGTCCGAGCAGTCGGAAGAGGCGGGCGGCGGCGGGGGAGAGGGCGCGGGAGGACCAGGAGAAGACCGCGCCGACATCGGCCGACGTGTCGGCCTGGATGAAGGCGTCGAGACTGCCATGGGCCTCACGCAGCTCGGCGGCGACGGCCGACAGCGAGAAGTGCGGGTGGGTGGCCGCGCGGGCGGCGACGCAGGCCAGGGCCAGCGGCAGCCCGGCGCACAGTGCGGTGATCTCCGCCGCCGCCTCCCGCTCGGCGGAGACCCGCTCGGCCCCCAGGCGGCGGGTGAGGAGTTCCCGTCCCTCGTCGGTGCCGAGCGGACGCAGGGTGAGGGACTGGGCCCCATGAGCGGCCACCAGTCCGGAGAGCTGGTTGCGGCTGGTGACGATCGTGAGGCAGCCGGGCGTGCCGGGCAGCAGCGGCCGCACGTGATCGGAATCCCGCGCGTTGTCCAGCAGGACGAGGAACCGACGTCCGGCCAGCATGCTGCGGTAGAGCGCGGCCTGGGCGTCCAGACCGTGCGGGACGCGTTCCGGTGGTACCCCCAGCGTGTCCAGGAAACCGCGGACCGCTTCGTCGGGACGCATGACGGCCCCCGAGGGGTCGAAGCCCCGTAGATTGACGTAGAGCTGCCCGTCGGGATAGCGATCCGCGACCCGATGGGCCCAGTGCACGGCGAGGGTGGTCTTGCCGATTCCGGCCATTCCGCCGATGGCACTGATCACGACTGTTTCGGCGGACCGCCCCTCGCTCGACAGCGGTGCGAGGACCTCGGCCAGTTCGGCCCGCCGACCGGTGAACGTCGGTAGATCGAGCGGCAGTTGCGCGGGCACGGGCAGGGAGGCCGCTCGCGGACCGACGAGGTCCGAGGCCGCTGAGCTCTGGGCGGTGCGCGCCTCGGAGGCGTCGGCTGCGGGCCCGGTCGCCGTGGATGGCGCGTCGCGCAGCACCGCCTGGTGGGCGTCGCGCAGCTCCGGTCCAGGATCGATGCCCAACGCGTCGGCGAGACGGTTCGACACGGTGAGGTATGCGCTGAGCGCCTCGGACCGTCGACCGGTGGCCGAAAGAGCGAGAATCAGTCTGGCCATCAGCGGCTCGTCCAACGGGCTGTCGGCAGCGGCCTCCCGGAGCCGGGGGAGGACCACATCCGGCACGTTCGCACGCAGCGCGACATCGGCGGCCTCCTTCACGGTCGCGAGGCGCTCGCCCTCCAGTGAGACGAACGCCGCGTGTGCGCGCGCCTCCACGGGGATCCCGTGGGCCGTCGGCCCCTGCCACAGCGACAACGCCTCGGTGAGGAGGTCCACGGACCGTGCGGGTGCTCCGTCCGAGGCGGCCCGCCGGGCCTCGACCCGCAGCGCACGGAAGCGCAACAGGTCCAGAGAGTCACTGTCGGCCACCAGTCGGTATCCGCCCGCGTCCCGGAGCAGCCACCGGCCCGTCGCCCGGGTGGGAAGGCCGGGCTCCAACAGGCGGCGCAGTGCCCCGACGTGCCGGTGGACCACATTGACCGCGGTGTCCGGCGGACGCCCGCCCCACAGGACGTCGACGATCTCGTTCACGGAGACCGGCTGACCTGCCCGTACCAACAGCAGTGCCAGCAGTGCCCTTTCCTGTGGACGTGCGAGGTGCAGCTCCGTCCCCGCCCGCCAGACCCGAACCGGTCCGAGTACCGCGAACCGCACCGGATCCGGCGCCACCTCATGCCCCCTCTGGTCTTCCACCCCGGCGCTCACCCTACGTCACGCCGCTGGGACGCCTACGTGTAGGACGACCGGCATACGGCAGTGTCCTGGAAGCCTCCGGCATCAGCTGAATTCCGCGCCACGCGTGCGGTCACTCCTCCGTCGGCAGCCGGCAGCCGTGCGGTCCCAGCGGCACGTGCACCGGGATCCGTACGGGCGCCACCGGGCCCGCCTCCGGTTCCTGCACCGCGAAGACCAGCAGCAGGCTCGTCCCGTCCGTCGCGTACGTCATTCAGCCACGAGCCCGCGGCGCCCTGGGTGTCGTACCCGCGCAACGCGTCGAATTCGCTCGAGAGGAGTTCCGCACCAGGGGTGCGCGCCGTCGGCGCGCGGCTGCGGCGGCGGCGACCGATCAGACGGTCGTCGACCCGCGGGAACTCCATGTGCGAGTCGTCGAGCAGCCTGCGCCGCAGGGTCCCGGCGGCCGGATCGATCACGGCTCGTGCCAGACCTCTGTCGCTCTCCCCGTCGGCCGCTCGGCCCGATCCCGACCTTGGGGAGTCACCGAGTGTCAACCGGTGCCACTGTACGTAGTCGAGCGTCACCGTCGGGTCCGGTCCGTCCGACTCGCTGGGCCGGTCTGACGAGTCGTGCGCGTTGACGGTGTGCCACAGCCAGCAGGCCTCGTCCCGAGAAGCGGCTCGTCAACGCCATGTCGTGGATCATCACGGGTTCGTCGACCCCGGCCACGACGGTGGGACCGGGCCGCACCGTGCCATCGGGTCCGATGGTCGACCAGGTCAGCGACACCGGGGGACTTCCGCAGCGGATGCGACGGGGTGGGGGCGGTCGCAGCATGAGAAGCAGAGGTCCTCGCCTCAGCGCCCGGCCGGGGGATTCCTCTCGCTCGCGGTTTCCGACATGGGGGCGCCATCCGCGGAGGTGTCCGATGGCTCAACCCGAAGCGAATCGAGGACTCGGAGCGACGGGGAGCGGCGAGTCTCCGCCGTCCAGAATGACGCCGCCCAGAATGACGCCGTCCGGAATGCCGGCGGCCGATGCGCAGGCCGATGTACCCAGCGGCGAAGCCCTGCGCACCAACAGTGTCTTCCTCGGTTTCGCCCCCTGGATCATCTTCGACGTGGTGGCGAGCCCCAGTACGTGGAAGTACGCCGCACTGGCAGCGCTCATCGCGGCCCTGGTGTTCAATGTGCCCGACCTGCGGCGCGGGAGCTTCAAGATTCTGGAGGCGGCGAGTCTGGTGTTCTTCGCCGTCATCTTCGTACTCGGGCTCGCGGTGGAGCGTCAGGACCTGATGTGGCTGGAGACCTACGCGCAGACGTTGGCCAACGGGGTGATCGCCGTCGTGGCACTCGGTTCCCTCGCTTTCACACCGTTCACCGAGCAGTACGCACGTGAGTCGGTGCCCCGCCAGTACTGGGACACACCCTTGTTCCGGCGCACCAACAGGATTCTGACGGCGGTGTGGGGCGGGGTGTTCCTGGTCACGGCCCTGCTGGGGCTGCTCGCACTGCATGTGAAGTCGGGGTCGGACTGGCTCAACTGGGTCATCCCGATCGCCTTGCTGGTCGCAGCGATCCGCTTTACGAAGTGGTACCCGGCACATGTCAGGGCGCAGGCGCGGGGCTGACCCGGCGGAGGCCACGCTCCGCAGTTCGCGTGCGTCGACCGTGATGTCTCACCGTGTTCGCTTCCTCCCGTAGCGGGGGAGAGGTAAAGCAATCGTATGGTCTAGTCCAAGAGTTATCTGGTCTAGGCCAATCTATTGGCATGGACGCAACACCTGCAGGAAGCTGGGGCGACTCTCCCCCACCTCCTGGAGGCACGCAGTGAGACGTCTTCGCGCATGTCTGGGCGCGGCAGCCGCCGTTGGACTAGCCGCAGCGGGCACGACCGCACTCGTCGCGGGCAGCGCTTCCGGCGCGACCTCCGCACTCAGCAACCGCTGGTACGCCGCGGCTCCCTACCTGATGCCGCTCGACAACGACCCGCCGGACCCGGCCACCATCATGGACGCCACCGGCCTCAAGGCGTTCCAGCTCGCCTTCGTCCTCGCCCCCAACGGCGGCGGCTGCAGCCCCACATGGGGCGGTACGGCCGCGGTCTCCTCGGACACCGCCGTGCAGTCGGTCGTCAACACCATCCGTGCCAAGGGTGGCGATGTCTCCGTCTCCATCGGCGGGTACGGCGGCACCAAGCTCGGCCAGGTGTGCTCGGACGCGGCTGCCACGGCGGCGGCATACCAGCAGGTCGTCACCAAGTACGGCCTGCACGCCATCGACTTCGACCTCGAAGAGCCGGAGTACGAGAACACGGCGGCCATCAAGAACGAGATCGGCGCCGCGAAGATCCTCCAGCAGAACAACCCCGGACTCTACGTCTCCGTCACCACCGCCGGCACCGCTGACGGCACCGGCTGGTTCGGCAAGCAGATGCTGCTGGAGGCGAAGTCACAGGGCTTCACCCCGAACAACTTCTCCATCATGCCGTTCGACGGCGGCTTCAATGGCGCGGCGTCGCAGACCAGCGCGCTGACCAACTTCAACCAGATCCTGCAGTCCACCTTCGGATGGGACCAGGCGACCGCCTACGCCCACGAGGGTTTCTCCGGGATGAACGGGCGCAGCGACGCCGGTGAGTTCTTCACGCAGACCGACTTCCAGACCGTGCTGGACTACGCCACCAGCCACAACATGGACCGCTTCACGTTCTGGTCCCTCAACCGCGACCGTCAGTGCACCCCGGCCGACAACGGTGGCCGGACCTCGGGCACCTGCTCCAGCGTGGCGCAGAATCCCTGGGACTTCGCCACGTACTCGGTGAAGTTCGCCGGGGCCACACCGCCCTCCTCGACTCCCACCCCGACGCCCACGCCCCCGAGCACCGGGTGCAAGCCGGCCTGGAGCTCGACCGCGGTCTACACCGTCGGCAACGAGGTGTCGTACAACAACCACAACTGGAAGGCCAAGTGGTGGACTCAGAACGAGACCCCCGTCGCCTCCGACTGGGGCGTCTGGCAGGACGAGGGTGCCTGCTGACGATCTGACCGTCTGACGACGACCTGACCGCCTGACGATCCGACCGCCTGAGGTCTGCCGGACCGGTTCGGCGGGGCCCGCGAGGTGCCCCGCCCACCGGGCGCCGCGCGGCCCGGAGCTCAGTGCCTGGTGCGTGCCCGTGCGCCGATCAGCGCCGCCACCGCGTGCGCCGGCCCTTCAGAGGGACGAAAATGGGCAGAGGCCCGGTCGCCGAGGACACGCGGCGCCTGCCGAGAGGAACGTCGCCATGCGCGGACAGCCGCCATTGCCGTCAGGGGCCGTTCGCGGTGCACGTACCGGCGCGGGCGGCGAGCACGCATGACGCCGGGGCCGGGCGGTGCCGCGATCCTACGACGGTCGATCCAGGTCACCTGCTCGGCGAGCGTCGGTTTCTACACGTTCCTGTACGGCCTTCAGCAACCCGTGGCGGCACTGTACGCACTGTTCACACCGATCGCGCTCGGCCTGTTGTCCACCATTCCCGGGACCGGCCGGCAACAGGCATGGATCACCTTGCGGACCCTGCCGTTCGGAGTGGTTCTCGTCGCGCTGGGCACGGCACTCGCGGTGAGCACGGCGGCCGCCGTGGTCGGCATGCTGATCGTCGGATTCCTGTTGAGTTTCACCGTGGTGGCCGGACCTCGTACCGCGGGTCCCGCCCCCGGTCTCCAACTCCTCTACATCCTGGCCTGCTTCCCGCCGTACGCCCCTCAGACGCTGGGCGCCCGGCTGACGGGCGGGGCCGTGGGCGTCGTACTCCTCTCCCTGTGTCAGGTGTTCGTGCTGTCCGGTCCACCTGCCACGAGCTACCGGATCGTGCTTGCCGACGCGCTGGAGACGGCCGCCGCGGCAGTGGTCCATCCGGCTCGTGTCTCCGTCGCGAGGCTGCGTGATCTCAGCGAGGGGATGCGGCTGTCGCAGGTTTCCCCAGGTGAGCGCCCGACCGGCCCGGGGCGCCGGGACCGGGCCCTGGCGCAGGCGGGAGCCGCGGTCCGCCGGGTCCTGGACCAGTTGGCGTCGCGGAGCACGACGTCCGCGCCCCCTGGCACGACACCGCGCACGGATCGATCGTCCGCCGTGCTCCGCGAACGCGTCGCGCGGACGTGCGAGGACACGGCTGCGGCCCTGCGTGCCGGTGAGCGGCCACCGACGGCCGACGCGCTCGACGGGGCGATCCGGCAGTTCCAGGCGGAACGGATCCGCCGTGCGGCCGACCAGGGGGAGCCCGGTGCGGACACCGACGTCCTGCGGCGACAGGCGGCGGAGCTGACACTGGCCGAGTCGACGTGGATCGCGGTGACAGCCGTGGGTGTCTCCACCGCCGGGCGCAGAACCTCGCCTCTCCGGCCCCGCGAACTCTTCTGGTACGCCGACCTGCCCACGACGCAGCTGTGGGCGCGTCGCATCGTGGGCAACGCGACGCATCGCTCGGTGTGGTTCCAGAACGCGGTACGGGTCGCGTGCGGCCTCGCCATCGCCCGTCTTGTCGCGGGCACCCTCGACCTCACGCACGGATTCTGGGTCCTCCTCACGGTCCTCACGCTGGGGCGTACCACGGTCGGCGCCACCTGGCGGGCCGTGCGCCAGGCCTTGATCGGCAACCTGGTGGGGGCGGTCGCGGCAGGTGCGCTGCTCATCGCCCTCGGCCGGCACCTGGATGCCTACGCCGTCCTGCTCGTGCCGGGCATGCTCATAGCCTTCGCTCTGGGCCCGCGGCTCGGAATCGCCTACGCACAGGGACTGTTCACGCTGGTGGTCACCCTCGCCTTCGCCCAGATCACCCCGACCAACTGGCGACTGTCGGAGGCCCGCATCGTCGATGTCGTCACCGGCAGTGTCATCGGCCTCCTGTGTGGGCTGCTCGCCTGGCCGGCGGGGGCACGGAAAGAGGTTCACCGCACCATGGCGGGGCTGCTGCGCTCGTGCGGGACGCTGGTACCCGACACGGTCGAGGCGCTACTGGCCCCGTCGACCGCTCCGTCTCCGCCCGCGACATTGCCGACGCTGCGGCATCTGCGTCTGGCGGAGTCCGCCTATGCGCAGTTCCGCAGCGAGCCCCCCACCGCCTGGGAGGGCGCCCAGGCCGACTGGCACGGGGTGCTCGTCGTGGCGTACCACACGGTGCTCGGTGCCCAGCGGCTTCCCTGCTTCGAAGCGCCCCTGGCCGATGTGCCGCCCGACGCGTGCGCATGGGTCCGTGGGACGGCCGCCGAGCTGACGACGGACGCCGACCGCATCGCCACGTGCTTCACCAGCGACGAACGCCCCGCGCCGGGCCGGAGTCCCCCTGGCCCACCGCTGCCGGAGCACCACCCGGCCATGCCCACACTCATCGATCTCGAAGTGTGGCTGACCGCCATCGGCCACCAGCTCGCCCGCATCGAAGACTCCGTCGGCCCCAAGGCCTGATCCCGACGGGCCCCGGCGGGGGAACACCGCGGGCGCAGGCAACGGAGCATGACCGAGCGAACGCGGCCGGGTGCGCCCACCACGCGCCCAGCGTCGAACCGGTCTTCGCGGAGCCCTGGCTGGGCCTACCAGCTGTACATCGGCTGAGAGGGGCCCCGCCCACGGGTCCGTGGGCCGCCGCGCGCGGCCTGCGGACCTGTCAGGTCACTCGACGCGGGTGAGTGGAGGGCATTCCCATACCGCGTCCACGACCTCGCGGTGCGGACGGTACATGCGCAGGATCACGAACCAGGTGCCGTTTTCGGGTGTGGGCAGCCAGTTGGACTCACGGTCCTCTCCCGGTGATGTGGACTGCAGATGGAGGGTCAGACCGCCGTCAGGGTTCATGACGAGCCCGGTCGTGCGGTCCCCGACCGAGTAGCGGTTGGCCGGGTTCGGGATCAGGTTCATGTCGTCGCCGTACGCGGACAGGGACCAGAAGGCAACGACGGGCGGCATCGCGCCCGCGTCGAAGCGCAGCGCGTACCGGCCCGACGACAGCTTGTTGCCGTCCGCGTCGTCGTAGTTGAGCAGATAGACCGCCTCGTCCGGATCGTTGGCCATGATGCCCGCCAACGACTGGTCGGCGGCACGCTTGACGAAGTCGTCGCCGAAGCGGCCCATCTGCGGTGGCGGATAACGCCAGCCGTTCACCACATGGGCCCACTCACCACTGAGCATCTGCTGTTTGAGCATCGGCACGCCGACAGCCGCAGCTCGGATGAGGTTCTGTCTCACCGCCTCGGGCTGGGCCTCGACGTCGAGACCGGGACCGATGCCGACCTCGGCGAACTGCTTGAGCAGGATCGCGTGGTGTGCCGGCGGCGGGTTCTCGGCCAGCATGGTGTTGAGCGTCTTCCAGGGGCCGAGGGGATCCCGCGCGGGGTCCACCGGCGCCGGCACCTCGTGGCTCGCCGGGAGCCGCGCCGGGTCGACGGGGCCGCCGCCCCTGCCGAAGAAGCTGAGCGGAGTGAGCCGGTACTGAGCTTGGAGCGTCTGTACGTTCGGCACGTCGTCCTCGCCGTCGACCAGCGTCCTGCCGAGGATCAGGATCCACGGGCTCGGCGCGGTCGCGACACGGCGCACACCATCGGGAAGCTTCCCGCTCCAGTCCGGACCGACGATCGCGAAGTGGCCGGCCTCGGATCCCGTGGAGCGCTGACCTATGTAGTCGAAGTTGTCGGAGGTGATGCCCATCAGCTCGAAGGAGAAGTAGCGATCACCCATGTCCGGATGCGAGAGAATGACCGGCTCGCTGCGCAGGTTCACCCACGCGGTCGAGTACAGGGTGTCGTTGTTCGGACAACCGCCGTCCTGGTACGAGGCGTCCAGCAGCCGCTGCGCGTGCCAGAAATGGTTGACCGCCGCGTACGGCACCGTCGCCGGGTCACGCGGCTGGGTCACCCACTGGTGGCGCAGCCTGGCGTTGTAGATGTACGGAAAACCGTAGACGAATGCCTGCTCACCCAACGTGTAGGCGTATTCCCCACGCCAGTCACGTACGCGTCCGGTCAGGAGGGGTGTCACCGCCTGCCGCACCAGCGGCAGCGCCTGCGGCAGATGCCGCAACCGCTCCACCACGGCCTGGGGGTGCCGTACGGCATCCGCCGCGGCCCGACCGGCGGCGCCCGCGGCACTCGCTGCCCGGTTGATGGTGGTCGTGACGCCCGCGCCATCGTCGTGCGTCCGCCGAAGCGGGCGGTGATGCGTGGCATGTGTGGCTTCGGACATGATCATGTCCTCCCCGTTGTGAACACCTTATGGGAACCCCCTGCACCATTTCTCACCATAAGTCGCATCCGGAGGAGCGCCAACGCGGCGGAGATGTCAGACGCGGTCAGCCGTGATGAGCAGGTACTGGAAGCTGCCGTTCTCGTAGGCGCTCAGGAACGTTTCCTCGATGCCGGTGACCAGGTGGTCGGCCTGCTTGCGGAGTTTCCAGTAGGGGATGGTTTCGGCGGTCAGGTCCTGGACGTGGACGGGGACGAGGCGGTTGCGGGCCATGGCGCGGAAGTATTCCGACCGTGGGTGGATGTCGCAGATGTAGTGGGCGTTGATGAGAGACACCTCCCGGGAGGCCCGCCCGTAGGCGTCGTTGTAGCAGCCGGTGATCGTCACGTAGCGTCCGCCGCGGCGCAACAGCCGTGCGTGCTCGGCGAACAGCAGGTCGAGTTCCACGTACATGGTGGACTCGTTGTTCCAGGAAGCTGCATACGCGCCGGAGGGCAGGCCGGTGTCGAGCATGTTCCGGTGGTGGTAGCGGACCTTGTCGTCGATGTTCCGCTTGCGGGCCTGGGCATGGGCGAAGTCGGCCTGTTTCCTTGAGATCGTGACGCCGTCGGTGTGGCATCCGTACCGTAGATGGGCCACCACACTTCCGCCGCCGCGCCCGCAGCCTGCGTCGAAGACGCGGTCGGCGCGGGAGAGAGGGCCGAGATGGGAGGCGAGGAGGTCGGCCTGTGCCTGTTCCAGCCGGTGCAGTTCGGCGGTGATCCGGTCACGGCGCAGGGCAGCGTCGTCCCCGTCCCCGTCCCGGCCCGCGTCGAGCACCGACCAGTCGACGTCCCCGATGCCGTAGTGGTGGTGGTAGAGGTCGTCGATCTTTCCGAGTTCGAGGTTGACCGGGTTCTCCTCGGCGTTCCAGTAGTCCGCGACGCGGGTCTGGTACGTCGACTGGCAGGTGGCCTGGGTCGGCATCGGTGCTGCCGCGGTACCGGCATCGGTGATGGGCAAAGGTGACTCCTTGTGGCGCGGTGGGCGACGGGCCGGGCGGCAGGGCGTTACCAGTAGTTCGGCAGGTGGTAGCGGTGGGTGTTGGTGGCGTGCCATTCGTGGTTGCCGGACACCCAGGCGGCCAGGCCCCTGGCGTAGCGCTCGACGAGGGGTGAGGTGGCGGACAGAGCCGCCGCCTCCTCCTCGAACGCCTCCATGACCTGGTTGTGGATCTCGACGGCCTTCAGGAAGGCGGCCTTCAGCCCGCACCGTTCGTTCGCGGCGATGACCTGAGGCAGATTGAGATGGCTGGGATCGTTGGCCAGTTCCTTGGTGAAGGAGTACAGGTCGTTGACGATCGTGGTGGCGTTGCCGGCGAGTGCGGTGATCCGCTGGATCTCGGGCCGGACGTAGAGGGCCTCGGGCAGCTCGTAACCGTCCACGGCGTCGACGATCGACAGGCAGGGGCGGAAGTTGTTGAACTGCCGCATCATCAGGTACTCCCAGACCGGTGGCACGTACCGGATCTCGGCCCAGGCGGCCTCACCGAGATAGCCCAGATGCAGCCGGGCGAGATCGTGCACCAGCCGGTCGGTCTGGCTGGGGGTGGCGAAGACGGCGTAGTCCTTGAGGGCCCCGTGATACGAGCGCAGCGGCCCGTCGGCCTGTACGCCGCACCGCCACCGCGCTTCCAGTTCGGGAGTGGAGTGGAAGGGGTCGAGCGCGGACTGGGCCCTGATCAGCCTGCCGCCGAGGCCGCGCGATGAGCCGCCTCTGTCCTCGTCCTCCTCGCAATAACAGTTGTCGACGAGGTTCTCGGCCAGCAGCAGCTTGCCGGCCACGGTGAGACGTTCGAGGTCGGCCGCGCCCGGATGCTGGAGTACGACGGCCCGGCCGAACTGGAACCCCGTGAAGTCCCCCGTCCACGCCTTCGGGAACGCGTCGAGCCCACGGACCCAGGCCTCCAGCCTGCGGTCGACCTCCGCTGCCTTCGCCGGGTCCGCGGGCGCGGCGGGCCGGTGGCGCAGCCCGGGGATCGCCCCGCTCCGCCGGGCTTGCGTGACCGGGACGAGGCGGGGCGGGCCGGGCAGTCGCGTCGGCGATCCGGAAGCCGATGGTGTGCTCATTCCGCGGTCCGTCCGACCTGGACGTTCTCCAGGATCCCCGCGGCGTCGGGTACGAGGATGGCCATCGCGTAGTAGGCGGTGACCAGGTAGCTCATGATCGCGGTGCTGTCGATGCCCATGAACCGTACGTTCAGACCGGGCTCGTACTCCTCCGGGATGCCGGTCTGGTGCAGGCCGACGACTCCTTGGTCCTTCTCTCCCGTGCGCAGCGCGATGATGCTGCTGGTGTGCTGGGGACTGATCGGGATCTTGCTGCACGGGAAGAGCGGAACGCCGCGCCACGCCGGTACTTCGTGGCCGTCGAGGTTCACGGTGCCGGGCACAAGCCCACGCCGGTTGCACTGCCGGAAGAAGGCCGCTATCGCCTTCGGGTGGGCCAGGAAGAGCCGGGTCTTGCGGCGCATCGACAGCAGTTCGTCGAGATCGTCGGGCGTGGGGGGACCGGAGAAGGTGCTGACGCGCTGGCCGTAGTCGACGTTGTGCAACAGACCGAACTCGCGGTTGTTGACCAGCTCCCACTCCTGGCGCTCGCGGATCTCCTCGATGGTCAGGCGGAGTTGCTGCTCGGTCTGGTTCATCGGATGGTTGTAGAGGTCGGCGACCCTGGTGTGGACGCGCAGGACGGTCTGGGTCAGGGACAGCTCGTATTCGCGCGGCGCGAGGTCGTAGTCGACGAAGCCGCCGGCGAGGACCGGTTCGCCCACGTGCCCGGCCTGTACGGGTACGTCGGCCTCGCCCTTGCGGTTCATGGGCTTGCTCTGCTGCTGCGCGAAGGCGTCCAGCTGGGCGGCGAGCGACGGGGTGCGCTCCACGAACGCCAGGAGCGTGTCCCAGTTGAGTGCCAGCACCACGCCCGGAGTCTCGGCCCGTACCGAGCTGAACCACAGCGGATCGGCCTGGCCGATGGCCTCGTCCCCCATTCCGTCGCCGTCCGAGATGACTCCGGTGACCTCCTGCTCGCCGTACTTGCCGGTGGTGTAGCGGGTGAACCGGCCGTGGACGACGAGATAGGCCTCGGTGACGGGCTGCCCGGCGTCGAAGAGGACCTGGCCCGTACGCACCTCACGCACCCTGAACCGTGAGGAGATCTCCTGGAGGGCCGCGGTGTCGGAGTAGCCGCGCAGGGCGGGCAGCTCGGTCAGTGTCTCGGGAATGACCCTGATGTCGTCCGCGCCGTTCTGCTCGAAATGCACCCGGCCCCGGCCGACGCGGAGTTGGAGTCGCCGGTTCACCCGGTAGGCGCCGCCCTTGACGTCCACCCAAGGCAGCATCTTGAGCAGCCATCGCGAGGTGATGGCCTGCATCTGAGGTTCGGACTTGGTGGTGGTGGCGAGCTGACGTGCCGCGTCGGTGCTGAGGCTGGTGGACCGTGGTCCGTCGGCGGTGGGCCCGGCGGCGCTGTCTGGGGAGCTTTCCGGGACTGTCACATGTCCTCCCGATACGTGAGCGGGCGTGGGTGGATACGCACGAAGATCAGCGAACAAGGCGGGGCGTCGACGCCGTACGCCCCGGGCAAGGGCTCCTGCTGCCCGGCCATGGACGACGTCTGACCTGAACCCGTGTCGAAGGGGCGCCCCGGCGACGCGTCAGAAGCCGTGCGGCGTGGGTTCACGGAGGCGGTGGGGGTCGAAGACGGATTCCGGGGAGGCGGGCGCCAGGACAGCAACCTCGTGACGGTCCGGGCAGTTGGGCAGCGCGCGCCCCATGTCAAGCGAAACAGTCACCGGTGGCGGTCGGAACCGCGTGAAAGGGGCGCATTCGTGCCCTCGAAGTGGGCATTCATCGCGCGAGGCAGACCGGCCATGAGGGCGCGCTCGCACGCCGGTCGCCGGGACCCGCGCCACCGGCGCGAGGGCGTATGAGCGTCTCAGCTGGGCGTTCCTCTTGATCAGGTGGCCCCGCTCGAATGATCAAAAGGGCGTCGGGCTACCATCTGAGCGCCACCTAGCTCGAAAGATGAATCTGTGACTGTCAATGACGACTCGTTCACCAACTGGAACCACCGCGAGGAGATCGCGGAGTCGATGATCCCGATCATCGGGAAGCTGCACCGGGAGCGGGACGTCACGGTCCTGCTGCACAGCCGTTCCCTGGTGAACAAGTCAGTGGTGAGCATCCTCAAGACCCACCGGTTCGCCCGGCAGATCGCCGGCGAGGAACTCTCGGTCATCCAGACGCTGCCGTTCCTGCAGGCTCTCACCACGCTCGATCTCGGCCCGTCGCAGATCGACATCGGCATGCTCGCCGCGACCTACAAGTCCGACGACCGTGGTCTGTCGGTGGCGGAGTTCACCGCCGAGGCCGTGGCCGGCGCCACGGGCGTGAACAAGATCGAGCGCCAGGAGCCGCGCGACGTCGTCCTCTACGGGTTCGGCCGCATCGGCCGCCTCGTCGCCCGACTGCTCATCGAGAAGGCCGGCTCCGGCAACGGGCTGCGGCTGCGTGCCGTCGTCGTCCGCAAGGGTGCCGGGCAGGACATCGTCAAGCGCGCCTCGCTGCTGCGGCGTGACTCCATTCACGGCCAGTTCCGGGGCACGATCACCGTCGACGAGGCGAACAGCAAGATCGTCGCCAACGGCAACGAGATCAAGGTGATCTACTCCGACGACCCGCTGTCGGTGGACTACACGGAGTACGGCATCAAGGATGCCATCCTCATCGACAACACCGGCAGGTGGCGTGACCGCGAGGGTCTGTCCCAGCACCTTCGCCCCGGCATCGCCAAGGTCGTCCTGACCGCACCGGGCAAGGGCGACGTTCCCAACATCGTCCACGGCGTCAACCACGACACGATCAAGCCGGACGAGCAGATCATGTCCTGCGCCTCCTGCACCACCAACGCGATCGTCCCGCCGTTGAAGGCGATGGCGGACGAGTACGGCGTTCTGCGCGGCCATGTGGAGACCGTCCACTCGTTCACCAACGACCAGAACCTGCTGGACAACTACCACAACTCCGACCGCCGCGGTCGTTCGGCGCCGCTCAACATGGTCATCACCGAGACCGGTGCCGCCTCCGCCGTCGCCAAGGCGTTGCCCGACCTCAAGGCGAAGATCACCGGCAGCTCCATCCGCGTCCCGGTTCCGGACGTGTCGATCGCCATCCTCAACCTGCAACTCGCCCGCGAGACCACGCGCGAGGAAGTCCTCGACCACCTCCGTGACGTTTCGCTGACCTCGCCGCTCAAGCGCCAGATCGACTTCATCAGCGCCCCCGACGCGGTCTCGAGCGACTTCATCGGCTCGCGTCACGCCTCGATCGTCGACGCCGGCGCGACCAAGGTCGAAGGCGACAACGCGATCCTCTACCTCTGGTACGACAACGAGTTCGGCTACTCCTGCCAGGTCGTCCGCGTCGTCCAGCACGTCTCCGGCGTGGAGTACCCGACCTACCCGGCCCCGGCGGTCTGATCGCGGCAGCCTCTCCCGGTCGGCATTCAGTTGCCCTCCGCTCCCACCGTGCCCCGGCGGTCCTGCGACCGTCGGGGCACGGTGCGTCGCTCGCGTTACGCGGAGAGTTCCTTGCTGATGTGGTCCAGCATGAACGCGGAGGATTCCTCGGCGCGTTCCTCCCAGCCGAAGACGCACGCGGTGGCGACGCCGTCGAAGTTCAGTTCCCGGAGCGTGCCGAAGAAGGCGTCCCAGTCCACCTCGCCCTGGCCGATGTCGAGGTGCTGGTGGATGCGGGCCGTGGTGCCGGGCGGGTTGAGGATGTAGCGCAGGCCGGAGGAGCCCTTGTGGTTGAAGGAGTCGGCGATGTGGACATGGTGGAGCTTGTCGCCGGCGTAGCGCATCATCGCCGCGATGTCCGCGCCGACGTCCGAGGCTCCGGAGAGATGGAAGGAGTGCGGGGCGCAGTAGAGGTAGTTCACCCAGGGCTTGTTGACGGCGCGAACGAGGTCGACCGCCGGCGTGTTCTCCTCACAGAAGTCGTCCGGGTGCGCCTCCAGATTGAGGGCGATGCCCTCGCGTTCGAAGACGGGGAGCAGTTCCTCCAGGGAACGCCAGAAGGCGGCCTCGCTCTCGGCGGCGCGGTCGGGGCGGCCGTTGAACTCCGAGTTCATCAAAGGGCATTCGAGCTCTGCGGTGATCTCGATCATCCGCTTCCAGTAGCGGACGGCGGCCTGCCGTTCGGTCTCGTCGGGCGAGGACCACTTGTAGAGCGGGAGGACGGAGGAGAGCTGGACGCCGTGCCTGCGCAGTGAGTTCTTCAGCTCGGCCACACGCTCGTCGTCCGCCCGTGGGTGCAGGAAGAACGGCATGAAGTCGTCGCGCGGGGACAACTCGATGTACCGGTAGCCGAGTTCGGCGACCGTGCGGACCATCTCGTCGAGCGGCAGGGCGCGGAACATGTAGGGGTCGAGGGCGATCTTCATGCGGCGCCTCCGTACAGGGCGGGGCGGGGCTTCATGTCCACGGTGACGACGGTGCCGTCGGACTCCAGGGAGCGGACGGCGGCGTCGGTGATGACGGTGGCGGCGTAGCCGTCCCAGGCGGAGGGGCCGGTGGGCTCGCTGCCGGTGCCGACGGCCGCGACCCATTCGCGGAACTCGGTGTCGAAGGCGTCGGCGAAGCGGTCCTGCCAGTCCTGCGGTACGGCGGTCGCGTGGTGTCCGGCGGTACGGACCTCGACGGCGGCCGGGTCGGGCAGCCGGACCAGGCCCTCCTCGCCGACGGTCTCGCACTGGATGTCGTAGCCGTACTGGCAGTTGACGAAGACCTCCAGGTCGATGCGGACCCCGTGGGCGGTCTCGAAGAGCATGATCTGCGGGTCCTTGAGGTGCGCGAAGCGCTTGCCGGTGGCGCGTGGGGTGATCACCTGGGCGGAGACGATCTCGTCGTCGAGCAGCCAGCGCAGGACGTCGATCTCGTGCACGGCCGTGTCCTGCGCGGCCATCACGGAGGTGTACGCCTTGGGCACGGTCGGGTTGCGGTGGGCGCAGTGCACGATCAGTGGGGCGCCGATCGATCCCGAGGCGAGGACCTCCTTCATCTGGCGGTAGCCGGTGTCGAAGCGGCGCATGAAACCGACCTGGACGAGCCGACGGCCGTGGGCGCGCTCGGCCTCGACGACACGCAGACATGCGCGAGCATCTCGTCCCAGGCTTCCGGTCGGTGCAGCGCGCCGAAGGCGGTGCCGCCGCAGACCTGGAGCCCACGGGCGTCGAGTTCGGCCTTCAACCGCCGCGGGTCGGTGGGGAGATAGCCGTACGGTCCGAGCTCCAGCCACTCGTAGCCGGCCTGCGCGAGTTCGTCGAGGAAGCGGGTGTACGGGACCTGATGCTCGTCCTTGGGGAACCAGACGCCCCAGGAGTCGGGGGCGGTTGCCGACCAGTCCGCGGTGACCGGACGAGCGCCGGGGCGCCCTTACTTCGCTCTTCAGGGGCTCTTCGTCGGTGCGCGACCCAGGCCGGAGCTTGGAGTCGGAGGCTCGACGTCCGCCGCGCCCGCCCGGTCGGCGCTCGGCCGTGCGACCGTCCCACCCGTCCCGTAGAAGGCGGCAGACCGCAAGAACACCACATGGCTTTGGCCAGATTGGACGTCTGTCGGGTGTTCGAACCCGGCGATACTCAGGGCTGGGCAATCCGCCCCAATCCCCACATCCACCGGAGGTCTCTCATGCCCCAGACCAGCGTTGCCACCACAGCCGTGCTCGATGCCTGGCTGGCGGGCGCCGAGAGCGCGTACGGCCAGTCCAACCCCGCCGGGCCCCTCTACGTCGGAGGCGCCGCCGCCGAGGCCGCGCTCACCGACCCGAGCGACTCCCTCTACGGCTTCTGTTCCAGCCCGAGTGGGTCGCACGGCAGCTGGTGTTGCTGATCGCCTGCGGTGACTCCAGGGCCCTTTGCGCAGGGCCTGCCCGCTGACTGCCCTCTCCAGGGCGCGCTCATTGACCGTATCGCCTGCGGAGTACGCCTCTTCGGGGGCGCTCCTGCGGAGTGCGGTTCATAAAGCCGGAGCGTGGGAAACCGCGCGCCAAGCCACGACGCGTCCGCACCCGGGAACGCGCCGCAGCCTGCCGAGTTGGTTGCCGCCCGCCCCGCGCGCGTCGGGGATGCGGGGGTTCCCGGCTCGGTCGGTTGCTGCCGGGTGCGGATGGGTCCGGGCTGGTCGCACAGTTGCCCGCGCTTCCTCGGAACGACCGCAAGAAGCGAGTTCACGGCGGAATGGGGAGGGTGGACGGTGAGCGGATCGGCGCCGGAAAGATCGGAAAGGCCGGGGAAGCCGAGGAAGCCGGGGGAGCCGGGGAGGCGGGACGAGGCGGAATGGTTCGCCCGACCCGTACGGACCATCGGCCGCCCCTGGCGGGAAGAGCTGGCCCGGCGGCTGGCCGCCATTGACGCCCTGAGCCGGGACGAACAGGAAGCGGTACTGGACGCCGGCCACACCGCCCTGCTCAAGTCCCTGCACGCGAAGCTGTCGCGCCTGTTCCTGATCGAACTGCACGCGCTGCGCATGACCGCGGGCGGCGCACGCCACGCCGAGGACGCGGGGGCGGGATCCGACACGCGGACGTGGACCGCGTTCCTGGAGCAGGCCGGGGAGGAGGGCTACCTCGACCGGCTGGCCGGCCGATACCCGAACGTCGGCCCGCGGATCGCGTCGGTGGCGCGGCTGTCGGTGGCGGCGACGGCCGGATTCGCGGAACGGCTCGCCGCGGACCGCGAAGTGCTGCGGCCGCTGCTGGGGGGATCCGCGGGGGAGATGCGAGCCGTGGCGTTCGGGGCGGGCGACACCCACCGGGGCGGCCTGACGGTCAGTCGGGTCGACTTCGCCGGCGGGAGCGTCATGTACAAGCCCCGGCCGTCCGAATCCGACGTGGCGCTGGGCGCGCTGCTGGACGAGCTCTACGCGGACTTCCCCGGCGCCCCGTCGCCCGACGAACGCATCCGGGTGCCGCGGACACAAGCACGCGAGGGCTACGGCTGGGCCGAGTTCGTCCGCCACCGCTACTGCGCGGGCGAGGCCGAACTCGCCGCGTTCTACCGGAACGTAGGGCACTGGCTGGCCGTCCTCCGCTTCACCGGCGGCACCGACATGCACGCGGAGAACATGATCGCCGCGGGTCCGGTGCCGGTGATCGTGGACGCCGAGACGCTCTTCGACGCCCCCGCGCCCTTCCCGCCCAGCGGCCGGGGCGACGCGGTGGACGTGGCCGCGGCGGCCATCCGCCGTACGGTGCTGCGCACCGGACTGCTGCCCGTACGCGGCACCGGCTTCGCGCTCGGCGGGGTCGACATCTCCGGAGTCGGGTCGCTGCCCGGCCAGCAGCCTCTCATCCCGAACCCGGTGATCGCGGACGCCGGGACCGCGGCGGCCCGTTTCCAGGTGGACCTGGTGGCGATGCCCACCGCGGGCAACCACCCCAGTCCCACCCCCGTGCTGAGTGCGTACTGGGACCGGATCCTGGCCGGCTTCCGTGAGATGACCGCGCACCTGCGCCGGACCGGGACGGATCCGCACCTGCTGCTGCGCCGCTTCGAAGGCGCCCAGGCACGGCGGATCCTGCGGCCGACGCAGGCGTACGTCGACATCGGCCGGATGCTCTGGCACCCGGCGTCGTTGCACGACGAGGCGGCGGCGGTCGAACGGGCCCGGGACATCCTGCGGCGCAACGCCGAGGTGCTGCCCGGCGCGCCGACCGAGCGTGCCGTCATCGACGGCGAGATCGCGGACCTGTTGGCCGGTGACGTGCCGATGTTCACCTTCACCGTGGACTCGGCCGCCGTACGGACCACCGTGGAGGACTGGCGCACCGCCGACCTGGCGCTGGAGGAGGCGGTGATCCAGGACGCGCTGGTCGGCGCGTACCTCAACGAGCGTTCGCTGCCCACGCGGACGCAGGCCGCCGCCCGCGACCCGCACGCCCGGGACAGGGAGCGCCGCCGCCGTGACCTGGCCGCGCAGATGGTACGGCGGCTGTGCGACGGGGCGGTGCGCGGTGAGGACGGTACGGTCACCTGGATCAGCCCCGTCTTCACCCCCGCGGGGTGGTCGATCAGGGTGCTGCCCGCCGACCTCTACACCGGGCAGGGCGGGGTGGCGCTGACGCTCGCGCAGTACGTGAATGAGGTGCGGGCCGGGCGGGCGGAGGAGGTGCCGGGCGTCGCCGAGACGTTCGAGGGGGCGTTGCGGGTCCTGGTCGGTACCGAGGACCGGACACCGACGCCGTCACCCGGGGCTTTCAGCGGTGCCGCGTCGCAGGTGTGGACGTGGCTGGCGCTGCACCGGGTGCTCGGTGAGGACTGGCTGCTGGAGCGCGCCGCCGCGAGGGGCCTGCTGCTCGCGGAGGGCCGACTGGTCGAGGACGACGTCGAGGTGGACCTCCTCAACGGGGCGGCAGGCGCCGTCGTCCCCCTGCTCAACCTGGCCGTGGCGACCGGGCAGGACCGCTGGCTCGGCGCCGCCGCGCACATCGGCCGCCGACTGACCGGGCTGGCCACCCTCGACGCGAGCGGCGCTCGCTGGACGACCCGGCTCAACCCCGAGGGCATCGGCGGCTTCGCCCACGGCGCCACCGGCATCGGCTGGGCGCTGACCCGGCTCGCGCTCAGCGACGCGGGCTCCGCGGCCGAACGGTGCGACTGGAACCACCTCGCCGAGCGGGCCTTCGCCTATCAGGAGTCCCTCTACCGACCCGAGCACGGCAACTGGCTCGACGTCCGCGTCGGCGCCGAGGAGCACTTCTTCACCAGCTGGTGCCACGGCAGCGCGGGAGTGGGCATCGGCATGCTCGACCTCCACCGGCGCACGGGCGATCCCGCCCACCTCGACATGGCCCGTCGGGCCGCACATGCCTGCGTCGCCGAGGGCTTCGGCTGGAGCCATACCCTGTGCCACGGCGACCTCGGCCTCTGGGAATTCCTCACGTCCATGGACTTCGGCGACCCCTCCGACCTAGACGCCGAAATCCTCACCGGCCTCGAGCAACGCGGCCCGGTCGGCGGCCTGGCCCGCGAGGCGTTCTCGCCCAGTCTCATGTCCGGCCTCTCAGGAGTACTTCACACCCTCCTGCGCATGCACCCCGCGGCCACCCTGCCGAATCCCCTCCTCCTCGACTGACCCGCCCCGGCCGTCGTCGCGGAGGTGGTCGCGCTCCGTGTCCGACCGGGCGGCCACCGTGGTGAACGCGACGCCGGACGGGCAGCGTGAGCCCCTGGTCGCCTGCGGTTGGCGGCCGGGCGGCAGCCCTGCCGACCCCGCGCCGGGCGCCGGTGCGGGGTCGGTTCCGTCGCTGCGTGGTCCGGCGCGTGCGGGACGCGCGTGGCAGTCTTTCCGGCGCTTTGCCGACAGTTGCTGGCTGCGCTCGCAAGCTGTCCTGGGGCGGTGCACTGTGGAACATGTGGGGATCTGGAATCGCTTTGCCGGCTTCGGCCCGGGGCCTTCGAAGCATGGGCTGCTGGCGCTCCCCGTCCTGCTGATCGTGATGATCACGGTCGTCGACATCGTTGCCCCGGCCGACATCCATCTGGGCCCGCTGCTGGTGATCGCGCCGGCGATCACCGCATCCTTCGCCGGTCCCCGGCTGACCGGGGCGATCGGCGTCCTGGCGCTCGCGGCCGAGGCGGGCATCGCCCTGCACGACGGCATCCTCTTCTCGCGCAACGTCATCGTGCAGATGGTCGCCCTCGCCGTACTGAGCCTTCTGATCGTGGGCTACTCCGTGGTACACGAACGACACGGACGGCAACTGGCCCAGGTGAGGTCGGTCGCCGAGGCCGCACAGCACGTACTGCTGTGGCCGCTGCCCAGCGGGATCGGCCCCCTGCGTACGGCGTCCGTGTATCTGGCCGCCGAGGACGAGGCCGAGATCGGTGGAGACCTGTATGCCGTCACGCGTACCGACGACGCCACGCGCGTGCTCATCGGAGATGTCCGAGGCAAGGGCTTGGCGGCCATCGGAGAGGCCGCCCTGCTGCTCGGCGCGTTCCGCGAAGCCTCCCATCAACACGCCGACCTCACCGCGCTGACGGACGCGCTGGAACAGAGCATCTCCCGCTACCACGGCGAATTCACCCCGCCGGAGGACGAGGCCGGGGCCGAGGAGCGCTTCGTCACCGCCCTGTTGCTGGAGATCCCCGATGATGCGGCCATCGTCAGGATGACCAGTTGCGGGCACCCCGCGCCCCTGCTGCTCAGCCCGGAACACTCCGTCACCGCACTGAGGCTGCACCCCGCGCCCCCGCTGGGAGTCGGTGTACTGGGCCCATCGCCGCGCACGCTGGACGTGTTCACCTTCGAAGCCGGGGAAACTCTCCTGCTCTACACCGACGGTGTCATAGAGGCGCGCAATCAGAGCGGTGACTTCTATCCGTTCGCCGAACGAGCCACCCAGTGGACCGAGTGCGGCCCCGAACCGCTCCTGCGTCACATCCGGCGTGACCTCCTTGCCCACGTCGGTGGACGCCTCGGCGACGACGCCGCGCTCATCGCCCTGCGCCGGGCGCCCACCCACTCCGGCCACCACCTCGCACGGCTCATCCACGCCGAACCCTCCAGAGGGCGGGTGCGGAACTCCCAGGAACGCAGCTCCTGAGGAAGTCCTGGCCTGGTTACCCGTGCGTCGGGGCGCGACCGAGGAGCCATGAACACGAGCGGCACCGACGTGGAGGGCCTGGAACTGATCGCTGTCGTCGCCGTCGGTGTGGTGGAGAGGGGCCGGTCGTCGCGTCGTACGTGTCTGAGTGAACCGCTGCTGCTCGGCGCACTGCCTTGTAGGACTGGGAGGCGCGCATCACGCAGCGGCGGAGTCCTCCCAGGACGGCCCCACGCACTCCTGGGGCCCCCTTCGAAAGCGGATCAAGGCCGTGCGTGATGATCGCGGCCCGCGGCGTGGGAAGACCCGGGGCTTGGTCAGCGGACGACGTCGAGGACGTTCATCTGCAGGCCGTTGGAGTACACGGCGTGCTCGACGAGCTTGAGCTTCTGGGTGTCCTTGTCGGTGGCGGGGAACAGGCGCTTGCCCGCGCCGAGCAGCAGCGGGTGGACGAGCAGGTGGTAGCGGTCGATCAGGCCGGCGTCGGCCAGGCTGTGGTTCAGGGCGACGCTGCCGTGGACGATGATCGGGCCTCCGTCGGTCTCCTTGAGGGCGGCGACCTCGTCGAGGGAGCGAAGGATGGTGGTCTCGCCCCAGTTCGAGACGAGCTTGTCCTCAGTGAGGGTGGTGGAGACGACGTACTTCGGCATGGACTTGTAGTGGGCGAACTCGTCCATGTCCGGCCACACCGGGCTGAACGCCTCGTAGCTGGTCCGGCCCATCAGAACGGCGGTGGATTCCTGCTGTTCCCGCCCCTTGATGTCGAACGCCTCGGGGACGAACTCGACGTCCTTGAAGGTCCATCCGGAGTTGCGGTAGCCGGGTTCGCCGCCCGGGGCCTCCATGACGCCGTCGAGCGAGATGAAGGCGGAGCTGATCAGAGTGCGCATGCTGGTTTCCTTAGGGGTTTCAGGTGTGTGGTTCTCGATTGCCCGCCGCCGCTTCGACCACGTTCGAGGCGGCGGCTTCCTGGTGGGGATTCATTGCGGGCCGCCCAGGAGGGAGAGCCGGTGCGCCGCCGTCGGTATCCGGTGCGCTCGTCGTCCGGCCGGACCACCTCGCCGTCCAGCGGCGGCAGGTCCGCGGGCTCGGCCGTGGCGGGTTCTTCGGTCTCAGCGACGTCCAGCACCGCTCCAGGATCTCTCCGACAAAAAAAATTGTCAAGGAGAGAAGTCTTGTCGGTGAGCGGATCGGCGGCGGGCAGGGCAGGCGTGGGAACCGCCGGGCAGCGGGAAACGGCCCGGGAAGTGCGACGGCGACCTGGGCGGGCCCGCGAGGGCGGCGGCCGTAGCCAGGGCTGTTCGACGAGGCGCCGGAGGAAGCCGTCCGGCCGTGGAGGGCCGAGCGCGCTCGCGCCGGCCCGCTCGCACGTGGGTCGGGGACCCGCGTGCGAGCCGGCTCCGGGACCGGTCGTCAGCCCGCGGCGGCGGTGAGCGCTTCGAGGGCGCCGGCCTGGGTACGCCAGTCGGCCTGGTGGGGGCTGGTGCCGACCCGGCGTGCGCCGAGGGAGCTACGGTCCCGCGCCCACAGCGTGTCGGCCTGCTTCTGGACGTAACTCTGGTAGGTGCCGCAACCGGTGGCCTTCGCGAGGTCGGCGAAGTTCCGGATGAAGATGCCTTTGAACTGCTTCTGGTTGTCGTCGCGGGACGCCGAGCCGACGTCGCAGGACTCGGTGAGCACTCCGCCGGAGGTCAGCGTCGGGCTGCTGAGCGCGGCGTCGGCCAGGGCGCGCGCGGTGGTCGGCAGCGAGCTGTCCCCGGTCGTCTTCCACAGTTCGGTGAAGCCGCCGATGGCCAGTCCCTGGTTGTAACTCCACACGGTGGAGCCGTTGTTGGCGCAGGCGGAGGTCGGCCCGTCGTTCACCGGACCGGAGGAGTTGATCACCCGCTGGACCGGTACCAGGCGGCGGACGTCTTGGCCCGCTGCAGCCATACGGTGTCGCCCGGGACCTGGGAGGAGCGCTTCGCGGCCGACGGACCCGTCTACGCGGCAGTCGTCGCCCGGATGGGGATCGGCGCGGGGCAGACGGTGGTCGACCTGGGGTGCGGCACCGGACGGGCGCTGCCCGCGCTGCGGGCGGGAGTCGGAGACAAGGGTGTGGCCCTCGGGGTGGACGTCACCGCGGCGATGCTCGACGCCGCCGCCCGGCACGGCCGCGATGAGCTCGCGGCGTTGCTGCTCGCCGACGCCTGCCACCTGCTCCTGCCCTCCGGCTCGGTGGACGGCATCTTCAGCGCCGGACTCGTCAACCACCTGCCGAACCCGCCCCGCACTGGGCGAACGGGCCCGGGTGACCGCGCCGGGCGGCACCCTCCTGCTCTTCCACCCCTCGGGCGGCGTCGAACGCGCCGCCCGGCACGGCCGACCCCTGGACCCCGACGACCCGCTGGCCGAGACCAACCTGCGGCCCGCGCTGGACGCGGCCGGCTGGCGGCTGGCCCACAACGAGGACGCGCGGCACCACTTCCTGGCCCGTGCCGTACGGGTCGGCTGAGTTCCTCGGCTCAGTGCGGCAGAGTAGGCGGCGCGATCGAGCCCGCAGCGGGTAGTGCGCCACAACGCCCGGCAGAGGGGCCGGAATCTCCCGGGCGTCTGGTCCAGAATCTCCCGGGCGTCGTCGTGGGCACCCGCTTCTCACTGACCCGGCGAGGTAGGCGTGAGCGACTTGGTGCGCGGCGGCAACCTCCGGCGCCATAGGGGGTAAAACGACGGCGACACGGTGGACACATGACCATACGTGCCGCAGCCCCGGTGACCTCCTGCCGCGATGTGCCGTGGTCGCGGGCGCGCGAACTGGCCCACGCGGCCCCCATGCCCCTGCCCGCCCGGCAGGTGGCGCTCACCTGGGCCGCCGGGCTGACGCTGGCCGAGGACCTGTGCGCCAGGCAGCCACTGCCGGCCTTCGACACCGCGGCCATGGACGGATACGCCGTCGCCGGCCCCGGCCCGTGGCGGCTGTCGGCCGGAGCGGTGCGCGCGGGTGCCACGGAGGTGCCCGCGGTACTGGCCGAGGGCGAGGCGGTGGAGATCTCCACCGGCGCGCAGCTGCCCCGCGGCGCCCGGGCGGTGCTGCCACTGGAGCACGCGGTACGGGCCGGGGCGACGGTACGCGGCCCGGTGTCGGCTCCGGGCCAACACATCCGCCTGGTGGGCGAGGACGCCCTAGCGGGCGCGTGCCTGGTGCCGGCAGGAACCGGGGTCGGTCCCGCCCTGCTCGGTCTGGCCGCCGCCTGCGGCCACGACACGCTGGCGGTACGGCCCAGGCCTCGCGTCCGGATCCTTGTCACGGGCGACGAACTGATCCCTTCCGGGCGGCCGGCCCCCGGCCAGGTACGCGACGCGCTGGGCCCGCTGCTGCCGCCGCTGGTGCACACGCTCGGCGGCGAGGTCACCGACGTACGTCCCGTGCCGGACCACCCTGTCGGGTCATTGGCCACGGTCGTGCTCACCACGTCGTACGACTTCGACGTGATCGTGGTGACCGGTTCCACCTCGGTCGGCGTCACCGATCAGCTGAGGCGGCTGCTGGCCGAACACGGAGCCCGGTGGGTGGTGGACGCGGTCGCCGTCCGCCCGGGCCATCCTCAACTGCTCGCCCAACTCCCCGACCGGCGCTGGATCGTGGGCCTTCCCGGCAATCCGTACGCGGCACTGACCGCCGCCCACACCCTGCTCGCCCCACTCCTCGCGGGCCTGACCGGGCGCCCCCTGCCGGCCCTGCCCCGCATCCCGCTGACCGGTGACATCACGACCGCCCCTGGCCGTACCCGGCTGATCCCTGTCACCTGGGACGGCGCCACCGCCCGCCCCGTCGGCGGACACCGGCCCGCGTTCCTGCACGGCGCCGCCCTCGCCGACGCGCTCGCCGCCGTACCACCGGACTGGCGGCCCCACACCTCGGTGCCCCTGCTGCCGCTGACGGGATGAGGCGCACCTCACGCCGCTGCGCCGGTCGGCCCTCGACCGCGCGGCGAGGCGTGCCGTCAGCCCGGCGGGGCGGTGCTGCCCCGCCTGTAACCGGTACCTGGGGTCGACGGCGCACGACTGCGGGCCCGCCGGAGCCGCCCGTCCTCGCCCACGGCGAACGACCGACTGACGCAGGACGATGTCCCGACCGCACCGCAGCCTCGGCTACGACCGTGAGCCGGGCCTGGACCGGTCCTGGCAGCGGCTGCAGCCGTGACGAATCCGGTTGCCGGACGATGATTCACATGTCTACGGTCGGCCCCGTGGGGGATGACGAACCCACCTGCGCCGCACGTCTGTTGGATGCCCAGGCGAAAGCGAAGCGGCTGTAACCCGCCGGACCGGGTCATCGCCGCGGACGACATCGTGTTCGCCGACTTCGGTCCCCTCTTCGATGAGTACGAGGCCGACTTCGGGCGCACCTTCGTCCTCGGCGACGACCCGGTCAAGCAGCGGTTGCGCGACGACCTGCCCGCGGTCTTCGCGGCCGGGCGTCGCTTCTTCGGGAGCGACCCGGACATCACAGGCAGGCGGCTGTACGCCGAGGTCGAGCGGCTTGCCATCGACGCGGGCCGGGAGCTGGGCGGCTGGCACGCCGGGCACCTCGTCGGCGAGTTCCCGCACGAGACGATCCACGGTGCGGACGTGGAGTCGTACATCGCGCCGGGCAATGACACCTCGCTGCGACGCACCGACAAGGCCGGGCGCCGCTGCCACGGGATCCTCGAGATCCACCTCGTGGACCGGGGGCGCGAGTTCGGCGGCTTCTACGAGGAACTGCTCGACCTCGGCTGATCCGGCACGCTCGCTCGACGAAGGGCGACCGGGTCGAAGGGACCCTCGTTCATCGACGGTCGTGGCTCGGTCACGTCAACGGCGGGGCGGCCGCCGGCAAAGGCCGGGGCAAGAATCGCCTCCGTGGCCCGCCACTCGCGGCGCGATGACCGTCTGGCAACGCACTGTTCACGCAGGGGCCGCCGGGGCGCGCCAGGGTGCGGTGGTTGTCAGCTCAACTGCTCGCCAGAGAGGGCACCATGGTCACACAGACAGGGACATCGGACGAGTCGACGCAGTCTTCCGAGGGGGTCAGCCGTCGCCACGCGCTGGGCCTTCTCGGTACGGCAGGAGCCGGCGCGGCCGTCACCCCGTTGCTGGGAGCAGGTACGGCGCAGGCCGCTCCGCTTGACGCCCCGGCCCTCCATCTCACCGCGGACTCGGCCGGTGCGCCCCCGGTCCAAGGGCTGCACCTGACCTTCGGGGCGGATCCGCGCACCCAGATGACGGTGTCGTGGATCACCGACAGGCCGGTGACCAGACCCGTTGTGCACTACGGCACGCTGGAGCACGGCTTCGGATCCAGCGCCGACGCCCGGACCGTCACCTACGTGGACGGCACCTCCAGCCGTACCGTCTACGTCCACCACGCCTCGCTGAACCGGCTCACCCCGGGCACCGACTACGTCTACCTCGCCACTCACGACGGTACGACGCCCGACAGCGGTACGTTCCGCACGGCTCCGCGTGGACGGAAGCCGTTCACCTTCACCAGCTTCGGCGACCAGTCCGCTCCGCAGGTGACCTGGGCGGCCAACGGCACGGTGGCGCTCGACGCGAACTCCACCCCCGCGACGAAGGACATCGTCACCGGCATCGAGCAGGTCGCACCGCTCTTCCATCTGCTCAACGGCGACCTGTGCTACGCGAACCTGGACGTCGACCGGGTGCGTACCTGGAACAACTTCTTCACCAACAACAGCCGTTCCGCGCGCTTCCGCCCCTGGATGCCCGCGGCCGGCAACCACGAGATCGAGAAGGCCAACGGCCCGCTCGGGCTCGGCGCCTACCAGACCTACTTCACCCTGCCCTCCACCGAGACCGACGCCGAACTCGCGGGCCTGTGGTACGCGTTCACGGTCGGCTCCGTGCGGGTGATCGTGCTGCAGAACGACGACAACTGCCTCCAGGACGGTGGCGACGTCTACATCAGCGGCTACTCCGGCGGACGGCAACTCGCCTTCCTGGAGAAGGAGCTGAAGGCGGCGCGCTCCTCCGGTGACGTCGACTGGGTGGTCGTAGCCATGCACCAGGTCATGATCAGCTCCTCGGACGCGAACGGCGCCGACCTGGGCCTGCGCCAGAAGTACGGGCCCCTGTTCGACAGGTACGGTGTGGACTTGGTCCTGTGCGGCCATGAGCACAACTACGAGCGCTCGCTCGCCGTCCGCGGCGTCGTCACCGGCAGTGAGACGCTGACCCCGCGCCCGGTCTCCGAGGCCACCGATTCCATCGACACCGGTCTTGGCACCGTGCACATGGTTCTCGGCGGCGGAGGCGTCTCGGGCACGACGAACGAGAAGTTCTTCACGGACGGCACCGCCAAGGTGATCACCGCTGTGTCGGCGACCCCCGGTTCCAACGGCAAGCGCACCTCCACCTATACCAAGGAGGAGGCGGTCTGGACTGGCGTCCGGGACATCGAGCACCCGTACGGCTTCGCCGCCTTCACCGTCGACCCCGGACGGCACGCCGGTGACACCACCCGCATGCACGTGACCTACTACAACGTGAACAAGCCGAACGGCGACCTGTCGGTGTTCGAGACCTTCACGCTCCACCGTCGGCGCTCCGACGGCCACACGAGGTGACCCTGCCGATCCAGCTGCCCCCTGGTCCCCGCTGACGCAGGCGTGAACCGCACTTCGTGCCGAAAGCGATGGAGGCTCATCGAGCGGTCCATGAGCCGAGAATGCGGCGCGTGAAAGGTGCCTGACGGGTAAAGCCCAGGTCAGGCGCCTTTCTTCGTGCGCCTGGAAGAAGCCGGACTTCTTCAGTGACCAGATCACCGTCGCATACGGAGACAGCGTCAGCAGGCGTGGCGGCGGACCGCGTCGAGCAGCTGGTCGATGTCGTCGGTGCTGTGGGAGAAGGCGGTGACGAGCCGGACGATCCCCGGTTCCCAGCGGTCGTGGTAGAACACGTACCCCTCGGCGAGGAGTCCTTCGGTGACCTGCTGGGGCAGTCGGCAGAAGAGGATGTTGGCCTGTGGGGTGGCCAGCAGGCCGGTGCCGGGGATGGACTTGAGGCCGTCGCCGAGGCGGGTGGCCATCGCGTTGGCCTGGCGGGCGTTGCGCAGCCACAGGCCGTCGGTGAGGTACGCGTCGATCTGGGCCGCCTGGAAGCGCATCTTGGAGGCGAGCTGCCCGGCACGCTTGACGCGGAAGGCGAGTTCGGCGGCGAGTGCGGGGTCGAAGGAGACGATCGCGTCGGCGGTCATCGCGCCGTTCTTGGTGGCACCGAAGGACAGGACGTCGACGCCGGCCTTCCAGGTCATCTCGGCCGGGGTGGCGCCGAGATGGTCGAGGGCGTTGGCGAAGCGCGCGCCGTCCATGTGGACGCGCAGTCCCGCGTCCTTGGCGATGGCGGACAGGCTGCGGATCTCCTCCAGGGTGTAGACGCTGCCGCTCTCGGTGGCCTGGCTGATGCTCACCGCGGACGGCTGCACGCTGTGCACGTCACCGGTCCGGCGGCGCACCGCCACCCGCAGCGCCTCGGGGTCGATCTTGCTGTCGGGGCCTGGCACACCGACCAGCTTGGCGCCGTTGGTGAAGAACTCCGGAGCGCCGCATTCGTCGGTATTGATGTGGCTGTCGGGGTGGGAGAGCATGCTGCCCCACGGCGGGGTGAGGGCGGCCAGGCTCAGGCCGTTGGCGGCGGACCCGGTGGTGACCGGGAAGACATCGACGTCCCGCTCGAAGATCTCGCTGAGCCTGCGGCGAGCGCTGTCGGTGAAGGGGTCGTTGCCGTACGGCAGGACCTGTCCGGCGGCCGCGTCGGCGACGGCCTGGGCTATCTGCGGGGACGCCCCGGCCATGTTGTCGCTGATGAAGGCACGGTGGGAGGGAGTGATGGCGAGGGTGGTGCTCATGAAGCGTCTTCCTTGGTCTCAGGTGCTGATGGGGGAGGCGAAGACGACGGTGATGTCCACTTCCTCCGCGCCGGTGCGGTAGAAGTGCGGGGCGTCCCCTGCGAAGGCGAGCATGTCGCCGGGGCCCAGATCCTGCGGGGCGTCGACGGGGCCGGCGGTGACGTGCCCGGTGGCGACGAGCAGGTGCTCGATCGTGCCGGTGGCGTGCGGGACGCCGGGCAGCTCCGTCTCGGGCGGAATGCGCAGCCGCCAGATCTCCAGGCTGTTGCCGCTGCTGATGCGGCGCAGCAGTTCGCGGGAGACCTCGCCGGGCTCGATGTCCGTGCCCGGCCGGAAGACCGGCCCGGTGTCGGCGTCACGCGCCAGCAGGTCGGCGATCGGAATGCGCAGGGCGATCGCGATCGCGTCCAGGGTGTCGATCGTCGGATTGCCGTTGCCGGCCTCCAGCTGCGACAAGGTGGCCTTGCTCAGCCCGGCGCGCCGGGCCATCTCCGCGGCGCTCATGCCGCGCTGCTGGCGGCGCAGACGGATCTTCGCGCCGACCGCGGCTGCGGTACTGCTGACCGGTTGGCGGCCGGACGGAGGGGGCGTCATCAGGGGCTCCTGTGGTGTGCGGTGCAGGAGACGCGGATGCGGACCCAAGGAGCCCCGATTGAGTGAACCATGCGTTCACTATACCGAACCTCCCGCTAAGCAGTGAACACGACGTTCGATTTATTGAACGACCCTGATCGGCGGGAGGCGCGCCGCCCGTGGCTCATACGCAAGACCCGTGTCTGCCGGCCGCTGTGCTGCGGCCGGCCGACACGGGTGCCCCTCACGGTGCGGTGCTCCGTCGGTCGGGAGCCGGGGAGGTCAGCTCGTCCAGATGCGGAGCCTGATCGTGCGGGCCTCGGGACGCAGGGCGAACTCGGGCCCCACGTCCGGGCCGCACGACCGCGAACCGAGTCCGTGCTGCGCCGCGTCGATGGTCAGACGGCTCGTCGCCGAGGCGGGGAGTTCATACGGGTGTCCGGCCCGTGCGAGTTCCTGGGGTGTGTGGCGGCTGAGCGTGAAGCCGGGCCGCCGTCCGTGCGTGTCGGGCAGGGCCTCGACACGGAAGACCTTCGCGCCCGTGCTCGTGAGGGTCAGCCGGCGCAGGCCGGACCGGTGTCCGGTCTCCTGGGGACGTGCGTAGTCGACCGAGAGGTCGTCGATGCCGTAGGAGAAGCGGCCCGTGCGCGCCGCCCGCAGACTGTCGGGTACGACTCCCACGGGCCGAGCCCGAACCACTCGGCGCCGTCGACGGGTGCCTCGCCGTCGGGCAGGTCGAAGCGGATTCCGATCCGTGGCCACACCGTGCTCCAGCCCCTCGACGGCTCGATCTCCACCCGGAGTTCGAGCTCGCCGGCTTCGAGCGACCAGACGGACTCCACCATCACGAACAGAGCGGAGTTCGCCGCGGAGACCTTGTCGAGCGTGCGCAGCGCGTCCGCCGTGTCGTGGGGCCGCTTCACCGACACACGACGTGCAGTCAGCCGGTCGAGACCGTCGCGACGCCACAGCTCTGCGTTGGACACCCCCGGGACACTCGCGTCGCTCTCCTCCACACCGTCCGACGGGCTCTCGTCGTTGTCGGTCGGGGCACGGAACAACTCCAGCCGTGGTCCTGTCACGGCGCGGCCGGCCAGGCTCACGAGGCGGCCGTCCACGAACTCGGCGGCCCCGAGCGTCAGCGTTCCGGGGCCCGGTCGCCAGCCTGTGCGGTGCCGGACGGCGGGCACGGGGCTGTGCGGCGAACGGTCCGACTGGACGGTGGCCACCACATGGCCCTGGGGGGCCCAGGGGGCGGCGGTCGCCAGGACCACGTCGATCGTCAGCCATGTCTCGCCCTCGGGCGCCACCTGGACCGGCGGGAGGGACACCCACCCCGACTCGCCCGCCGCGACCACCGGGACCTCGAGGTCCCCGGCGTCGACAGATGTTCCGTCGTGTTCGACGCGCCAGCGGAAGCGCAGGTCGGACGTGTCGGCCGAGTGCCGCAGGTTCGTCACCGCGACCTTGTCGCCGTCGAAGGCGAAACGGACCGGCTGGACGACCGCCTTGTACTCGTACAGGCTGGGAGTCGGGACGTCGTCGCTCAGCAGCATGCCGTCCATCACGAAGTTGCCGTCGTGCACGACCTCCCCGAAATCGCCTCCGTAGGCGTGGTACGCAGTGCCGTCCGGCGCTGTGGCCAGGATGCCGTGGTCGCGCCACTCCCAGATGAATCCGCCGTGCAGCCGCGGATGTTCGTGCACCAGCGCCTCGTACTGATCGAGCGCCCCCGGCCCGTTGCCCATGGCGTGGGCGTACTCGCACAGCAGGAACGGCTTGGCCCGCTGCCGGGCACTCTGCGCGGGGGTGCAGTTCAGCAGCGGCGTGTCCGTGCCGTCTGTGCCGATGCGCTCGGTCTCCGGCACCGACGCGTACATGCGGGAGTACACGTCGGTGTACTCGCCGGTGAAGTCGCCCTCGTAGTGCACGGGGCGTTCGGCGTCCCGTGCGTGTACCCAGGCCGACATGGCGGCGAGGTTGCTACCGGTACCCGACTCGTTGCCGAGCGACCACATCACGATGCTCGGGTGGTTCTTGTCCCGTTCCACCGTCCGCCGGATGCGGTCGAGGTACGCCTCCCGCCAGGCCGGGTCGTCGCTCGGGTTGCCCACCCAGCCGAGCTTCTCGAAGCCGTGGGTCTCCAGGTCGCATTCGAGCACGACCCAGAAGCCGAGTTCGTCGGCGAGGTCGAGCAGACGCGGATGCGGCGGGTAGTGGCTGGTGCGGATGGCGTTCACGTTGAACCGCTTCATCCGGGCCAGGTCCTCGCGGGCGTGCTCCTCGTCGAAGACCCGGCCGCGCACGGGATGCGCCTCGTGGCGGTTGACCCCGTGGAACACGACACGACGGCCGTTGACCAGGAACCGGTCACCGCGGATCTCGACCGTCCGGAAGCCCACGCGCAGCGCGATGCTCTCCGCCGCCGTCGACACGGTGGCGTCGTACAGACGGGGCCGCTCGGCCGACCAGGGCTCCACCTCGCCGGCGTCGACGGGCGTCACGTCGGCAGCGGTCGCCCAGACCCGCTCGATGCCGAGTTCGGGGATGCGCAGGGTGACCGGGAACGCGGACGCCTCGGCGGTGATCTCCGCCTCGACGCGCCCGTGACCGTCGCGGAATCCGGTCCGCAGCCAGACGTCCTCGATGCCGCCGAGCGGCCGGGCGGTCAGCGTGACGTCGCGGAAGATGCCCGGCAGCCACCACTGGTCCTGGTCCTCGACGTAACTGGCCGCCGACCACTGATGCACTCGTACGGCGACGACGTTGTCGCCCGGACGCACCGCCCGCGTGACGTCGAACTCGTGGGCGAGCCGACTGCCGCCGGCACTGCCGATGTCGACACCGTTGACCCAGACCCGCAAGAGCGACTCGACACCGTCGAACCGCAGCACGATCCGCTCGGCGTCGGACCAGTCGGCGGGGAGGGCGAAGTGACGCCGGTAGTCGCCGGTGGGGTTCTCGTCCGGGACGTGGGGCGGGTCGATCGGGAACGGGAACTGGATGTTGGTGTAGATCGGCCTGCCGTGGGCTCCGTCGCCCTCCAGCACCCAGTGGGACGGCACCGGGATGCTCTCCCAGCCGTGGTCGTCGAATTCCTCGGCCGCGAAGTCCTGTGCGACCGACGCCGTGGGCGACAGCCGGAAACGCCAGGCTCCGTTCAGCGAGAGCGAGGGAGCGTCGGAGTGCAGCCACGAGCGTGCCGGGCGCAGCGCACCGCGCCCGGGTGTGGGGTCCGAAACGTACGCGGAAAGCTCGGAGGTCAAGAGGTCACAACTTTCTTGGTGGCAGCGGGGAGATTCTTTGAGGGCCGGCGGAGGATCACGGTGCGGATCTCCCAGGGGCCGAGGGCGAGTTCGAGGCCGTCGCCGGACGATTCGGCTTCCACGGAGAGCGGTCTGCCGAGCAGGTCGACCGTTGTCGCCTCGGTGAACGAGCCGGAAACCCGGACGACCGAGCCGGTGTCGCTCAGCGCGGCCAGCCGCACCTCGGTTCCGGACCCGCGCTCGTCGTCGGTGACGCGGCGGACGCTGGAGACGAGGACGTCCCTGCCGTCGACCCGGAGTCCGGTCGCGTCGTCCGGCAGGTCGCCTCCGCCGGGTGCGGTACCGCGGGTGACGAGCACGTCGTTACGGAAGTCCTCGGCGAGGGCGACCGCGTCGGCCCCCTGCCACCCGGTCGAGGAGGGCAGCACGGCGAAGCGGTTCGCGATCCGCATGCCGAGGTCCTGCGCACCCGGCGCGGCGATCTCGCTCGCCGCGGGCTCGTCGCGCAGAGGGTGGATGTTGACGCTGATCGAGCCGATCGCGCGCAGCAGGGTGACGGCCAGTTCCGCGCCGCCGTCGACGAGTTCGTACTCGCTGGAGTGGTCGAGCAGCACGGTCGCCGCTCCGGCCGACACGAACGAGCTCGCCGGGAAGGTCGGGAGCGGGTACTCGCCCCAGCCGCCCTCGGCCGTGAGCCCGCGCTCGGTCACGGCGAACTGTCCGGCGGACGCGGAGACGGTCACCGGCTCGGGCAGCGGCACGTGGAAACGCAGCCGGTGGTCGGCGGACTGGTTCAGGAACGACGTGGAGACCCGCACGAACGGCTCGCCCGCGCGCACCTCGACGAGCGTCTCCACCGGAGTCGCCACGGTCCGCTCGGCGCGCAGATCGCGGTCGTCGGACAGCGCGGCGGGCCATGCGTAGACGCGGGTGATCCGCAACCGGGAGCGCAGCGGACCCTCTTCGACGACGTCGACGGTCGTCTCCACCGGCTCCGACACGAGTACGTCCCGCGCCGGGGGCGCGTAGTTGTAGCTGTCGCCGCGATCACCGCCGTCGACGAGGCGGCCGACGCCGCTCAGGACGGTGCCGTCGGCGCCGGTCACGGTCAGGGTGCCGTCGGCGGCGACCTCGACGTCGACCAGGCCGTTGGACACTCCGCGAGGCGTCGCCGTGGCATCCGCGAGGGTGGCCGACGGGGCGGCCGGCCACCGGCTCGGCGCGACGCGGAAGCTCGCCAGCCCGGAGGCCGGCACGTGCACGGGCACCAGCGCGGTCGCCCGCGCCTCCTCCAGCGTCAGCACCCGCCACTCGCCCGGGTGCGTGGTGGCCGCCTCGGCGACCTCACGGCGCAGGTTCAGCAGGTCGAACGGTCCGCTGGTGGGCACCTTGGCGAGGTGGAACACGAGCGAGTTCGGGGCGAGTTCGTAGTGGTCGATCTGCCGGCCGAACAGTTCGCGGCGGTGGATGCGGCGCAGGACGCGTTCGAGCCGGGAGGCGTCCATGCGCTCGTTGCTCAGCACGGTCGGGGCCTGTGAGATCAGTTGCACAGAGTGCGTGGAGCCGTCGGCGGCGGTCGCGACCAGCCCGGCTCCCGCAGGTGGCGCCACGACGTCCACCTCGACCAGCGCCGTACGGGCGAACGGCAGCGGGTTGACGACGAGATGAGCGTCGCTCGGCACCCGGGAGGCGGGCTCGGCGAGCGCGGCGTCCCGCACGGCACGCGCGGTCTGCGCGGCCTCGGCCAGGCGGGCGTCGACCTGGTCGCAGGTCTCATCGGTGCCCGAACCGACGACCGAGTCGTGCGCCGTCGACTCGATGATCTTGTGCCAGGCGAGTGACAGGAACGACGTGTCGTCCCGCCGGGACCACAGGGCGTTCACACGCTCGGCGTGGTCGACGGTGCGTTCGGCCACGGCCATCCGCTGCTTGAGCCCGAGCCGCACGGAGAGCACGCCGGGCAGGATGTTACCGCGGACATGGCTGCGCAGCTCGCCGGTGACGACGGCGGACACCTCGTCCCGCACGTGCTCGCGGATGTACTCGTCGAGGGTCGCGATCGTGATGGCGCGCTCCCCGCCGGAAGCGCGCCGCAGCCAGTCCGCGAGCCGCGGGTCGGGCGCGTTGTGGTCGGTGCCTGCCATCGCCAGCACCGGGTCACCGCCCCATCGCTCGGCCGTCATCCGCGCGTAGTCGCCGAGCGCGCGGCCGATCCGGTCGGGCACCAGCAGGACGTCGAGACCGTTGTCGTAGCCGTCGAAGAGGAACTCGGTGCGCACCTCGGAGCCGTCCGGCGCGCGCCAGCGGAAGGCATGGCCGTCGACGGAGCCGGGCACACCGCGCCACAGCGCCGCGTGCTCGATCCCGGCGCGGGCCAGGATCTGCGGCATCTGCGCGATGTGGCCGAACATGTCCGGCAGATACCCGACGGGCATCGCACCGCCCAGTCGCTCCGCCGCGTCCCAGCCCATCCGGAGGTTGCGCACGATCGTCTCGCCCGAGCAGAGGAACTCGTCGAGCAGGATCAGCCACGGTCCGATGGCGAGCCGGCCCTCGCGCACCAGCGCCACGAGGCGGTCGCGGTTCTCCGGCCGCATCTCCAGGTAGTCCTCGACCGCGGCCATCTGTCCGTCGACGGTGAACCGGAAGTCCGGGTTCGCCTCGGCCGTCTCCAGCACGGTGTCCAGGGCGGTGACGAGCCGGTGCCGGAACACCTGGAACGGCTCGTACCACTCCCGGTCCCAGTGGAAATGGGGCACGAAGACGGCGGAGTTCTGCATGGCGAGGGGGACCTTCTGTGCGGATGTGCGGGGGAGAGCGGTCACTTGAGGGAACCGGCGGCGAGCCCGGTGCGCCAGAACCGCTGGAGGAGGATGAACACGATGATCACAGGCACGATCGACACCAGCGAGCCGGTGATCACGGACTCCTGGAGCAGCGGGGCCCGGGCGGTCTGGCCGTTCCACTCGTACAGGCCGAGCGTGATCGGGAACAGTGACTCCTTCTGGAGCATCACCATCGGCAGGAAGAAGTTGTTCCAGATGGCCACGAACTGGAACAGGAAGATGGTCACCAGGGCCGGCGTCATCAGCCTCGACGACACCGAGAAGAACGTGCGGAACTCGCCCGCGCCGTCCAGCCGCGCCGACTCGATCAGCTCCTGCGGGACGGCGGCGTTGGCGAAGATGCGCGCCAGATAGACACCGAACGGGCTGACGATGCTGGGCAGGAACACCGCGAGGTAGGTGTTGACGATCCCGGTCGCCGAGAAGAGCAGGAACAGCGGCAGTGCCAGTGCGGTGGTCGGGACGAGGACACCGCCGAGCACGACGGAGAAGAGGAACTCCCTGCCACGGAAGCGGAACTTGGCCAGCGCGTAGCCGCACAGGGCCGAGATCAGGGTGCCCACGGCCGCGCCCAGCACGGCGTAGATGACGGTGTTGAGGGCCCACCGCCCGAAGATGCCGTCGCTGCGGGTGAACAGGATCCGCAGGTTCTCGAACAGGTTGAAGTGCGAGAACGCCAGCCCGTTGGTGGTGGCGAGCTCACCCTGCGGCTTCGTCGCCGCGACGACCAGGAAGTACACCGGCAACAGGAAGTAGACGGCCAGGAGGAACATCAGGGCCATGACGGCCGTACGGCTGCCCCGGCTCTCGCGGATCGTGGAGGGGTTGCTCACAGTCCCGCCTTCTTCGAGGTGAGTCGCATGAACCCGAAGCTCAAGACGAAGGTGATGACGGCGATGACCACCGAAATGGCAGCGGCCTGCTGGTAGTTGTTCCCGGAGGCCACCGCGTAAGCCAGCATGTTCGGGGTGAACGTGCTGGAGATGTTCGAGGAGATCTGGCGCAGCACGGCCGGCTCGGCGTAGAGCTGGAGTGTGCCGATGATCGAGAACACCGTCGTCAGGACGATCGACGGAGCGATGATCGGGACCTTGATCCGCCATGCGATCGTCCAGTTGGTCGCGCCGTCGATCTTCGCGGCCTCGTAGAGCTCCTGCGGGATCGACTGGAGCGCCGAGTACATGATCAGCATGTTGTAGCCGGTCCAGAGCCAGGTGGAGACATTCGCCGCCGACCACAGCACGGCGCCCGGACCGAGGAAATCGGGGTGCAGGCCTATGCGCTCGAACAGGTCGACAACGGGGCTGAGCTGCGGCGAGTACAGGTACGACCACATGATCGCGGCGATGACGCCGGGAACGGCGTACGGCATGAACGCGGTGATACGGAAGAACGCCTTGAGCTTCAGCAGGGGCGTGTCGAGCAGCAGCGCCATGACCAGTGCGACGAACAGCATGACGGGCACCTGCACGATGCCGAACAGCCCGATGCGGCCGATGCTGTTCCAGAACTCGCCGTTCTGGAACACCTGCGTGTACTGGTCGAATCCGCCGAAAGTCGTGTACGAGGTCCCGTACTGGCCTCCGGTGCGGCGCACGACGCGGAAGCTCTGCCAGAGCGCGTAGCCGACGGGCACCAGGTAGAACAGCACGAACGGCAGGAAGAACGGGGTGAGGAACGAGATGACGGTGCCCGCCCGGGGGCCGCCGCCTGGACGGCGGCGGCCACCTGACGTCACCGCGGGGGGTGCGATGTCGGTCATTCCCAGGTCACTTGCCCGCCGTGGCCGGGATCGCCTGGGCCTTCATCGACTTCAGGGCGGCTGCCTGGGCGGCCGAGAGCGCGTCGGTCAGCGTGCCGTCATCGGCCGCGGCCTTGGCCATCGCGTCCTGGAGGGCCAGGTTCACCGTCTTCTGGGTGGGGCCCCAGGCGAAGTTGGTGTCGATCTTCCTGGACGAGTCGGCGAAGACGTCGAAGATCCTCTCGTTGTTGTAGTACGGCACACCCTTCGACAGCGCGGGCAGCTTGAGCCCCGCGTCGGCCGCCGGGTAGAGACCGCCCAACTGGTTCTCCAGTGCCAGCGCCTCCGGGTCGGAGTTCAGCCAGGTGTTGAACTTGACCGACTCGTAGAGGTGCTCGCTGCCCTTCATGAACGCGACGGTCGAGCCGCCCCAGTCGCCGGAGGCGCCGTTCGCGCCCCACGTCGGCATCGGTACGATCGACCACTTGCCGGACTGCTTGGGCAGGTTGTCGCGGAACATGCTGTACCCCCAGGCGGCGCCGACGTAGCTGGCGATCTGGTCCTTCTGGTAGGCGGCGTACATCTGCGTCGAACCGTTGGCGAGGTCGGTGCGTACGAGCTTGCCGGTGATCAGCTTCTGCCAGTAGTCGGCGACCTGCTTGCTCTGGTCCGACGCGACGGTGACGTGCCACTTGTCGCCGGAGTAGCCGTACATCTGGGCGCTGTTCTGCCAGAGGAGCCCGTTGAACCACTCGGCGTTGTTCGGGTCGAAGAACGTGATGTCGAGGCTGGGGTCCGCCTTGTGCAGCTTCTGCGCGGCCGCCGCGTACTCGTCCCAGGTCGTGGGGATCGCGATGTCGTACTTCTTGAAGATGTCACTGCGCACGTACAGGGCCATCGGACCGGTGTCCTGCGGGAGGGCGAAGACGCCCGTGCCGCCGAAGCTGGTCTGCGACCAGGTCCACGGCACGAACTTCGACTTGGCCGCGGTGGCCGCGGAGCACGCCGAGGCGTCCACGAAGGCGTTCTGGGTGCGCAGGGCGGGGAGCTCGTCGTAGCCCACCTGAGCGAGGTCCGGCGCCTTGCCCGCCTTGAGGGCGTTGCCGAGGGTGCCGTACTGGTCGTTGGAGATGTTCTTCGTCTCGACCTGGATGTCCGGGTTCTTCTTGTTCCACAGGTCCACGACCTTGTCCATGCCCGGAACGGTGTTCCAGTACTGGAGGGTGACCTTCCCCTTGGCGGGAGTGCAGGAGGCCGCGGACGCCTTGTCCGACGGAGCGGACGACGAGCAACCGGCGAGGGCGACGAGAGTGGCTGCCGCGGCGACGGCGGCGAGACGGGTGCGCGTGACTGTCTTGCTCATGTTTTCCGTTCCAGAGAACGACTAGCGGCGGCGCTAGGCGGGTCGACGTTGACAGCTCAGGCGGGGATGCCTTCTGGTTGGGATAAGGTTCGTGAGCGTTCACGTGAACGTTCACGTGAACGTTCACGGGAGCGCTCACGGGACCATGTGACGAAGCGACTCGGAGTTTGCGCCGCGGCACGGCCGAGTGTCAAGACTCTCGAGTCGTCCATGGGTCCGGCAGGTCAAGGAGAGCTCACATGACGCCGCTGACCACCGACGATGGCCTGGCGCCAGCGGCGAAGGCCGCACCACGGCCATGATCGTCGAGCGCCCGCGCACAAGGTCGCACCATGGCTTCGGCCCGGTGCATACTCAATGTCCCTACGGCGCGCCTGCGTCGACACAGGTACGGAGGTAGTGATGGCGTCGTCGGGGACCGGACCCCGCAGAGTGACGATCAACGATGTGGCCCGGACCGCAGGAGTGTCCCGGCAGACGGTGTCACGGGCGCTCAACGACAAGGGCGAGATCGACGTCACGACCAAGCAGCGCGTCCTCGACGCGGCGCTCGCGCTGGGGTACCGCCCCAGCAGGTTCGCCAGAGGGCTCGTGCGACAGGACACCATCAGCGTCGGGCTGGTGATCCCCGACCTGCTCAACCCGTTCTTCACCGAGGTCGCCGCGGCAGCTCTGGACGCGGCGCGGTCCCGTGGCTGGCATGTCGTCGTGTACGACACGGGTGACCGCATCGAGGAGGAGCGCGGCACACTCCAGGTGATCGCCTCCCAGGTGGACGCCGTGGTCGGCTATCTGAGCCAGCCCGAGGACGAGATCGACAAACTGGCACGCGGGCTGCCCGTGGTGCTCATCGACCGGGAGCACCGTACCGAACGGTTCAGTTCCATCCGGATCGACGGGGAGAAGGGCGTCCGCGCGGCCATCGCGCACCTCGTCGAGTCCGGGCACCGGCACATCGGCATGCTCGATCACGCGGGCCGGTCCGAGCCCAGCATCCGCCACGCCTGGTTCGCCGACGCGATGGCCGCCCGCGGGCTCGACGCCGGCCCGGTGAGCCGCGCCGACCAGAGCGTGGAGGGCGGGGACAGCGCGCTGAAGGACCTGCTCGCCGAACACCCGGATGTGACGGCCGTGTTCGCCTTCAACGACATCGTCGCCATTGGTGCGCTGCGCGGAGCGCGCCGGCTCGGACGCGAGGTTCCTCGCGACCTCGCGGTGATCGGCTTCGACGGCCTCCAACTGGGGGCGCTCGTCGAGCCGCCGCTGTCCACCGTGGCCCTGGACACGCGGGCGCTCGGTGCACTCGTCGTGGAGCAGACGGCCCGGCTGCTGACCGGCGAGGATCCGCTCGGCCAGGACGACCTGGTGGTGGGGGCGGAGCTCAGGCTGCGTGAGTCCGCGTAGGCCGTGTGCGGTCGGTCGGGGAGGGACTGGCCTGTCCCGCCGACGGTGGCCGTCCGGGGCCGGCTCCGCGGCGGTGACCAGCGCCCTCCCGGCGGACCCTAGCCGTTGATGTCGAGCGCCGTTCCGTACAACCGGTCCACCTTCAACCGGATGACCAACCGACGTTCGTGGACCAACTGCCGCAGGAACGCGGCTTCGTCCGCCGGCTTCGAGTCCTTCGGGACCATCCCGAGGAGTTCCCGCCCGACCGCGTCACCGGGAACCGTCGTGATCTCGGAGACGGAGGCCGTGCCCTCGGCGACGGCGAACGACCACACATCTCCGCCGTGCACATGCAGCGCGGCATGCGGGTCGTGCCGCAGGTGCTTGACCTTGACGCGGTCGGCCGTCGTCGAGAACCGCAGGACGCGGGCCTCGGCGTCCCAGCTGTAGAGCATGGTGGTCAGGTGGGGATGGCCGGAGCGTTTGACCGTGGCGAGGGTGCCGAACCGCTGCTTGCCGAGCAGGTGGGAGAGGGCTTCGTCGGACAGGAGGCGCGGTGCGGGATCTTGAGTCATGACGTGAGCAACATCCGCTGTGCGCCCGGCATTTCCCGGGTTTCGTCAATCCGACGTCGCCACTGCGGCCGGTCAGCGCCACCGTCGCCGCACCCTCGAGCGTGGGCCAGGCCCGCCTGAGGCCGGGCTACGAGTGGCGGGGTGTGATCCGCGGGCGTGGAGCCTCGGCGGTACACCGATCGGCGAGCTCTACCTGGTGTACGGACGGGCCCACAAGCAGCTGACCGAGCGGGGCATCGAGATCGGGCGCAGCTACGTGGGTGAGTACCGCACCTCGCTCGACATGGCCGGCGTCTGCGTCACACTGGTCCGGCTGGACGACGAGATCTCCGATCTGCTCGCCGCCCCCGCCGAGATCCCGATCCGCGTGTTCTGAGGGAACGACGACACTCCTCGCCCGGAGGATCAGACGCCGACTTCCCGGCTCAGCTGGTCAAACGTTCGGCGCGGTCAGCCGAGGCACACCAGGAGCAGGCAGATGTGTGAAGGTGACGTCGTTGTCGGCGTCGGGGCCGCCTGCGGTGTTCCCGAGGCCGTGCTGTCGGCGCCGGCAGGCGCGGACGTCTCCTGCGCCGACGTAGTGGTGTGGTCGGGCACCGTTCCGACGGAGGACGGGGAGGCGGCCTGAGGCTGCGGGGTCGCCGACGCCGCCGTCGGATGAGAAGAGGCAGCGGCGAACGGCTGAGCGCTCGCCGGCGTGACGTGGGACGGGGCATCGACGGACTGCCGGCGTGCAAGGGCGGTCGTGGTCGACTGCGCGGGGGGAGTGTGCGAAGACACGTGAGTTTGAGGTTGTGTCGACGACGGGCTGGGCTGGTCGGTCGCCTGTTCGTCCGCGGTGCCCATGGTGGTGACGTCAGGCGCTGTCGCCGCCTGTGCCTGGTCGGCGGAGTGCCGGTTCATCGAGGCGACGGTCAGGCCGCCGCCGACGAGCGCGACGGCAGTCGCGACCACGGCCCGGCGCTGGTTCTTCTTCCAGCGGGCCATCTGGCGACGCCGCGCCGCCCGCCCTTGCGGTGCGGGCGGCGCGCCCTCGATGTCGCCGTACGGGTCGGTCTGCGGGGCTTCCTCCGGGTCGGCCGCGACGGCTGCCTCGTCATCGAGACGGCCGTCGTGCCACGCCTGCGAGGCCGGGTACTCCCACGGCACCGATGCGCTCACCGCTGTGCTCGTCGGCGCCCTGCCGACCCAGGTCGGGACGATGCCACGGTCGACGGTGACCGGCGCGATGTCCGGAGCGTAGGCGCCACACCCGGGACACACCAGGGCGCCATTGAGATGCCGCCGACACGAGGAGCAGTAGTCCATTTGCGGTCTTCCTGAGTTGACATGCCGTCGCCCCGACGGGCCCGGTCGCGCTCGCACGTGGGATCGAGCAGCCAGCAACGCTAACGAGGCTTTCGAAAGCCTGTGTGCAGTCCGTGTGGCGCTGTTGTGCGGATTCTCAGGGTCGGCCGACGCGTTCCGGGATGTCAGCCGGAAGTCAGAGCGACGTCATGACGTGCTTGATCCGGGTGTAGTCCTCGAAGCCGTACGCGGAGAGGTCCTTGCCGTAGCCGGACTTCTTGAAGCCGCCGTGCGGCATCTCGGCGACGAGGGCCATGTGGGTGTTGATCCACACACATCCGAAGTCGAGGTTCTTCGACATCCGCATCGCCCGCGCGTGGTCCTTGGTCCACACCGAGGAAGCCAGTGCGTAGTCGACGCCGTTGGCGTACCGCACGGCCTGGGCCTCGTCCGTGAAGGACTGGACGGTGATGACCGGGCCGAAGACCTCGTTCTGGATGATCTCGTCGTCCTGCTTGAGGCCGGAGACCACGGTCGGGGCGTAGAAGTAGCCCCGCTCGCCGACCCGGTGGCCGCCCGCCTCGATCCTGGCGTGCTCGGGGAGGCGCTCGATGAAGCCGGTGACCTGGGCGAGCTGGCCCGCGTTGTTCAGCGGCCCGTAGAGCACGTCCTCGTCGTCCGGCAGCCCGGTCCTGGTGTCGGCCGCGGCCTTGGCGAGGGCGGCGACGAACTCGTCGTGGACCGACTCGTGGACCAGGACGCGGGTCGCGGCCGTGCAGTCCTGACCGGCGTTGAAGAAGCCGCCGACCACCAGGTCCTCGACCGCCTTCGCCAGGTCGGCGTCCTCGAAGATCACCGCGGGGGCCTTGCCGCCGAGCTCCAGGTGGACCCGCTTGACGTCCTTGGCCGCGCTCTGGGCGACCTGGATACCGGCGCGTACCGAACCCGTGATGGAGGCCATCGCGGGGGTCGGGTGCTCCACCATCAGGCGGCCCGTGTCACGGTCGCCGCAGATCACGTTGAAGATTCCGCGGGGCAGTGCCAGCTCTTCCAGGACACCGCCGATGATCTCGGCGATCAGCACCGTGGAGGCCGGGGTGGTGTCCGAGGGCTTGAGGACCACCGCGTTGCCCGCCGCGAGCGCCGGGGCGAACTTCCACACCGCCATCAGCAGGGGGTAGTTCCATGGCGCCACCTGGGCGCACACACCGACCGGCTCGCGGCGGATGATGGAGGTCATCCCCTCCATGTACTCACCGGCCGAGCGGCCCTCCAGCATGCGGGCCGCGCCTGCGAAGAAACGGACCTGGTCGATGGCGGGGGCGAGTTCCTCACTGCGGGTGAGGTGGAGCGGCTTTCCGGTGTCCCGGCTCTCGGCGGCGACCAGTTCGTCGGCCCGTGCCTCCATCGCGTCGGCGATCTTCAACAGCGCGCGCTGCCGCACGGACGGGGTGGTGTCGCGCCAGACGGGGAACGCCGAGGCCGCGGCTGCCATCGCCGCGTCGACGTCGGCCGCCCCCGAGAGCGGGGAGGTCGCGTAGACGTCACCGGTGGTGGGATCCACCACATCGAGCGTGCGGCCGTCCGAGGCGTCCGCGAACGCACCGTCGATGTAGTTGCGGAAGATGGTGCTCATGGAACGTCTCTCCTGGTCAGGCGGCGGTACGGGCGGACAGGTGCTCGTGGACGGCGACCCAGCCGCCGTCGTCGGCGCGGGTGAAGACGATGGTCTCCCGCTCGTGGACCGTCTCCTCCCCGGCGTGGGTGGCGACCCGGGTTTCGACGTCGTGACTGAAAACGGCGGTGTCGCCGACGGGCTGGATCAGCTGTGCCGACGAGGTGCAGCCGAGGATGCGGAAGCCGTCCTGTTCCACCCACTGCTGCCAGAGCGCGCGGTACTCGGCCGTGGAGCCGAGCCGCTGCGGGGTGGTGTGGAAGATGAAGGTCGCGTCGGGGGCGAAGGCGCCGAAGTAGTCGTCGAGGCGGCCCTCGGCGAAGGCGGCGACAAGCGCGTCCGCGGCGGTCCGGACTTCCTGGACGGTGGTGGTGCTCATGCACGGCTCCTGGTCACGGGCGTTCGGCGGCGGGGCCGGAACGGCGGGCGTTCGGTTACGGGGGAGTGAGGCCTCAGTGGGCCGCGGCGGGTTCGGGGACGATCTCCTCGCTGCCGCCGGTGATCGGCGGCACCGGGGCGTCCGACGCCCGGACGAAGCGGGGTCCGGCCGGTCCGTACACGGCGCGCGGCTCGGGGAACAGGGTGAGCAGGGTGAGGTAGAGCACGACCGCGAGGGCGAGGCCGACCGGCAGCGAGATGTCCGTACCGCCCGCGAGGTTGCCCAGCGGGCCGACGAACTGGCCGGGCAGGTTGGTGAAGAGGAGTGCCACGACGGCGGAGACGAGCCAGGTGGACATACCGCGCCAGTTCCAGCCGTGCGTGAACCAGTAGCGGCCCCCACGTTGGCGGCGGTTGAAGACCTGCAGCGCTTCCGCGTCGTACCAGCCGCGCCGGGTGACATAGCCGAGCGTCATGACGATCATCCACGGTGCCGTGCAGGTGATGATCAGCGTGGCGAAGGTGGAGATGGACTGTGCGAGGTTGAGCGCGAAGCGGCCGGCGAAGATGAACGCGATGGACAGGGCGCCGATGAAGAAAGTGGCCTGGACGCGGCTGAAGCGGGTGAAGACGCTGGAGAAGTCGAGCCCCGTGCCGTACAGGGACGTCGTGCCGGTGGAGAGGCCGCCGATGAGGGCGATCAGGCAGAGTGGCAGGAAGTACCAGCCGGGTGAGATAGCGAGCAGTCCGCCCACGTAGTTCGGGGCGGCCGGGTCGACGTACTTCGCGGCCTTCGACGCGATGATCGACGCGGTGGCCAGGCCGAAGAGGAACGGCAGCAGGGTGGCGACCTGTGCGAGGAACGCGGCCCCCATCACCCGGCGGCGCGGAGTCCCGGCCGGGATGTAGCGGGACCAGTCACCGAGGAACGCGCCGAAGGAGACCGGGTTGGAGAGCACGATCAGCGCGGCGCCGATGAATGACGGCCAGTACAGCGGGTCGGCGGTGGAGGTGAAGGTTCCCGCGTAACCGGGGTCGAAGTCTCCCGCGAAGGCGAAGGCGCCGAGCACGAAGAGGGCCGATGCCGCCAGCACCGCGATCTTGTTGACCAGCAGCATGAACCGGAAACCGTAGATGCACACGACGAGTACGAGCCCGGCGAAGATCGCGTACGCGATGCCGTAGGTGACGTCCGACTCGGGGACGTGGACGAGCCGGTGGGCGCCGCCGACAAGCGCGTCTCCCGAGGACCACACTGAGATCGAGAAGAACGCGACGGCGGTGAGCAGGGAGAGGAACGAGCCGACGACCCGGCCGTGCACGCCCAGGTGAGCGGAGGAGGAGACGGCGTTGTTCGTGCCGTTGGCAGGGCCGAACAGTGCCATCGGGGCCAGCAGCAGCGCACCCGCCACGAGGCCCAGGACGGTCGCCGCGAGCCCCTGCCAGAAGGAGAGGCCGAAGAGGATCGGGAAGGCGCCCAGCACACAGGTCGCGAAGGTGTTGGCACCGCCGAAGGCAAGCCGGAACAGATCGATCGGGCGGGCCGTGCGGTCCTCGTCCGGGATCCGCTCGACACCATAGGTCTCGATTTCGGTGATCGAGCTCGTCACGGGCGATTCACCTTCCGTTCATGCAGGGGGGACGGTTTCACAGTGTGTGGCCCATGGCTGACCAACGACAATTGTGTCCATCACAGAGACGTACGCTGTTTTGTGTGGCCAGCAACAAACTCACCGTCGGGGACCTGCTCTCCTTCCCCGCACTCCAGCTCTCCGTGAAGGCCGGCAGCGGCGGTCTGAACCGGTCCGTGTCCTGGGCGCACGCCAGCGAACTCGCCGATCCGACACCCTGGCTCCTGGGCGCCGAGGTGATCATGACGGCGGGCCTGGCGGTCCCCCGTACCGCGGCCGGACAGCGTGCCTATCTGGAGCGGCTGGACGACGCCGGGGTGTCCGCTCTCGCGCTCTCCGCGCAGCTGCACATGCCCCCGCTGCACGACGCGTTCTTCCAGGCGGCGGAGGAGCGGGGCTTCCCGGTCCTCGAAGTGCCGCTCGCCGTCCCGTTCATCGCCGTCGCCCAGGAGATCGCGGCCGCGGCCCAGGAGGACGCCCGGCACCGGCTGGGCGCGCAGCTCCAGGTCTTCGGCGCGCTGCGCTGGCTCGTCGCCGAGAACCTCGACACGCCGACCCTTCTGCGCCGTCTCGAAGGCCTGTCGGGTTACGACGTCTACCTCTGCACCCCGCAGGGCCGCCCCCTCCTGCCCGGCGTGCCCGTACCGGATCCCGCTGTCCTGCCCGCCTCCGTCGACGCTCCGCCCACGATCCCCGGCGGATTCGTCCTCCCGGTGCCCGCGCCCGGGGGCCCGGCGGGCTTTCTCGTCGCATACGAGCGTCAGGGTGCCCAGCCCGCGGGACTCGCCGTCGTCCAGCACATCGCCACCGTGGCGGCGCTGCGGGTGGCGATGGTACGCAACGAACGCGAGACGCTGCGCCGCGAGGGCGCGGAGACGCTGGCCGAACTGCTGCAGGAGGTGCTCGACCCGGAGGCGGCGCGCCGCCGGCTCGCCCGGCACGCGATCGAGGGCGACACCGTCCTCCTCGTCGTGCGCCACACCACCGACGAGGCGCTGCTGCGCTGTCTGGAGGACCGACCCCATCTGCTGCTCACCCGAGGCGAGGACCGCTACGTCCTGGGGGCACCGGAACTGGGAGCGGCCGTCGGTGAGCTCCCGGCCGTCGCGGCCGGGATCAGCCGCCCCTTCCTGCCGGGGGCCGCGCTGAAGGTCGCCCAGCGCGAGGCGCTCTGGGCGGTCTCCAAGTCCGTGGAGTCGGGCCGACCCGTCGTCCGATACGGCGACGACTCGACGGGCCGGTGGCTGCCCGACGACCCCGCTGTCCTGACCGCGCTGGTCGAGCACGTGCTCGGCGAGGTCCTGCGGTACGACGAGGTTCATGACTCGCAGCTGCTGGTCTCCGCCCGCACCTGGATGGAGCGCGACCGCCGTACGGAGACGGCTGCGGCGGCGCTCCACATCCACCCCAACACCCTCGCCTACCGGCTGCGGCGCTTCGGTTCCCTCGCCGATCGTGACCTGACGTCGACGGGAGCCCTGGCCGAGGTCTGGCTGGCGATCCAGGCAGCGGGGGCGCTGGGCCTCACCGACTGAGCGGGTCGATGGCAGGCGGGGAGGGCCGGGTCGGTGGGGACGGAGGCTGCGCCGAGGTGACGGAATAGCGCCAGAACGGTCGCACAAGCACGGCGCCGAAGATGACGACGATCATGCAGAGCAGCGAGCTGCCTGTCCATGCGAGGCCGAGACCGGTGGCGGAGGCCATGGCGCCGGCGCGCAGGTCTCCGAGGCGGGGACCCCCGGCGACGACGACGGTGAAGACGCCTTGCAGACGGCCGCGCATGGCGTCGGGTGCGGAGGTTTGCAGAATCGTCTCGCGGTAGACCGCGCTGACGAGGTCCGCCGCTCCGGCAGCGGCCAGTAGTGCTGCGGCGGCGACGAGGTGGTGGACGGTGCCCGCGAGGGCGATGGCCGCCGCCCAGGCGGTGACGGCGACGGCCAGTGCCCGGCCTTGGCGGCGCACGCGTCCGATCCATCCGCTGAACAGCCCCGCTACGACCGACCCGATGGCGATGGCCGAGTACAGCAGCCCCACTCCTCCGCCGAAGCGCAGCTGAGCCGCTTCCGGGAACAGGGCGGTCGGCATGGCCAACGTCATCGCCGCGATGTCGACCGCGAAGGACATCCACAGCACGGGGGCGGCGGCGATGAACCGCAGTCCGTCGAAGACCGAGCGCAGCCCGCCGGTCCGGGCCCCCGATCCGGTCGGCATGATCGGGGGCAGGTGAACGGCCGAGTACAGCAGGAGAGAGAACAGCACGGCGTCGGCGCCGTATGCCCAGCAGTAGCCGTTCGGCAGCGAGATCAGGATGCCCGCTACAAGCGGCCCGGCGACCTGCCCGACGTTGCCGGCGGTGAAGTACAGCGTGTTCGCGGCGGGTACCAGGGGTGTGGGAACGATGCGGGGAATGATCGCGCCCCGGGCGGCGGACGACACGGCGAAGGCGCCGGCCTGGACGGCGACCAGGGCCAGAATGAGGGGAACCGAGCGCAGATCGACGACTGCCTGAAGCAGCAGGGCGAGTGTGGTCGCCCAGGTGAGGCATGCCGACGCCAGGTACAGCACACGGCGGTCGAACCGGTCGGCGATGGCACCGCCGTACAGGCCGAAGACCACGAGCGGCACGAGGCCGGCCAGTCCCGTCAGCCCTACGGACAGCGACGACCGCGACAGCGCGTAGACCTGTACCGGGATGGTGACGCCGGTGACCATGGTCCCGACGTATGCGGCGCTCTGCCCGATCAACAGGCGCCGGAAGACGGGGAGCGCCAGCGGGCGCGTGTCGAGGGTGACGCCGCGCAGACCGGAGGCCAGCCGGGCTTTCAGTGCGGGTGGGGCGGCGGGGGGAAGATCACGCGGGGTGTCGGATGTCGTGGGCATGGTCATAACGCTGGCAGGACCGCACGGTGCGCCGCTTCCGTTATTCTGCCGTCGTATGTCGGAAAACGGTCAGACGGAGAAGGCGGTGGCGGAACCCAGGGACAGCACCCATGCGCACCTCGCGGGTGAGGTCATCGGCCGCCACCAGCATGGCTATCACCAGCTTCTCTACGTCAGCGCCGGTGTGGTGGCCGTGCAGACGGGCGAGGCGTCCTGGGTGGCGTCCAGCGCGCGCGCCGTGTGGATTCCGGCGGGCACCTGGCATCAGCACCGGGTACACGGGCGCACCTCTGTGCATACGCTCGGCTTCGCCGCCCACGACGTTCTGCTGAGGTCCGACGCGCCGGTCGTCGTGGTCGTGGACGCCCTGGTGCGTGAATTGATCATCGCGTGCAGTGAGCCGTCCCTCCCGCAGCAGGAGGCACGCCATCTGCGCGCCGTCCTGCGGGATCGGCTGCGGCGAGCCCTCGTGGAGCCCTTGACGCTGCCCACCCCCAGCAAGTCTCTGCTGCGGCAGGCGTGCGCGCTGGTGACCGACGATCTGCGGCAACCGCGGACCGCCGCCTGGCTCGCACGGCGCATCGGCGTGAGCGAGCGCACCCTGGCCCGGCTGTTCAGGTCCGAGTTCGGCATGACGTATCCGCAATGGAGGACCAACATCCGGGTCTTTCAGGCCATGGTGCTGCTGGCGGAAGGAGCAAGCGTCAGCGAAACGGGACGACGGTGTGGGTGGGCCACGACCAGTGCGTTCATCGACACGTTCGGCCGCACCATGGGCCAGACACCGGGAACCTATCGCATCGGATCCGGTGGGTAGATCCACAGGCCGCCTGTCTGATCCAACGACCTGGGGGTGTCTGGATCACCGGCCGTCCCCAAGACGATGTCCGCGATCGCCTTCAGCCCTTGCCGGTGATCACCTTCGCCCGCGCCGCCGCCATCGGCTTCGGCGCGGTGGGTTCGGGCAGCGTGCGGAACAACAGCCGGCTCAGAGCGGGCATCAGGATCAGTGGTGTCAGGGAGGTCGCGTCGTCGACGCTGCCGATGAGTTCGGATTCCCGACGGCACTACGGAGGCCGCGCAGACCACAGAGACAGCGGACGGCTGAGCCGATCGGCGCCGCGGTCGAGTGGAACTCCCGCCCTCTTGCTGCGTTCGTGAATTGTTCGTGCGTCGGAGGCGCCGTCAAGGACGACTGACGGACGGTCTCCTCATCCCCCTGCTCGGCTTGTTCGCGTACTCCACGGGTTTCGTCGACGAGACACAAGGAAGCCGGTGGCCCGCCGAGTTGAGCCTGCCGCCATCGAAGCCGCGGCTGTCGGATCCGACGGTCCAGCCGCGAGGCGGCCCCCGCCGATCATGCCGACCCGGCCTCGGCGACGTACGACGGGCGTATTGGCCCTGTAGCGGCATTCCGACCGCAGTTCTGTGAACGACGGGTGAGGTTTGTACGGTCAGCCCAGCGCTGCGCTCGCCGCACGCAGCTCGTCCAGGGCCGCCAGGGTGTACTCGGCGAGCCCGTCCTTGGCGTCGCGGTCGCCCTCGGACCATTCGGCGTACCCCCGCTTGAACGCGAGGACGCCCAGCTCGCCCGCGAGAGCCGCGGTCGGATCGGGTACGCCGCGGGCGACCAGAGCGACCGTCATCGCGGCCGCGAGGCTGACGCTCTTGAGGGCGTCACGTTCTTGAAGTTCGGCGCTGGCGGCGACGGCCGCCTTCAGACGAGGGGCGAGCTCGCGATTCATGGGGCCCATCGCGCTCGATGCGCGCTCAAGACCGGCAGCGACCGCCTCGAGCGGGCTGGCAGCACCGGGCGCCTCGGCGATCCCCTCGGCCAGCAGCCGGCTCAGCGTCTCCTGTCCGGCCACCAGCAGCTCGCGCTTGTCGGGGAAGTGCCGGAAGAAGGTGCTTTTGGTGACTCCTGCGCGCTCGGCGATTTGCGCGATCGTCGTGGCGTCGTAGCCCTGCTCGGTGAACAGGTCGACGGCGGCCATGACGAGGCGTTCGCGTGCGCCTGGTTCCCATCGACCCATGGGGCCATCGTACGTGACGGGACTCTTGTCCCATCACCCTGCTATGGTGATGGGACAAGAGTCCCATCACTTGGGGGAGAGTTTCATGCGCGTCTTTGTCACTGGTGGCACCGGTCTGATCGGTTCCGCCGTCGTCGCCGAACTGCTCGGCAACGGCCACACCGTCCTCGCGCTCGCCCGCTCCGACGCGTCCGCGCTGGTCGCCGAGGAGGCCGGCGCCGAACCGCTCCGGGGAGGTCTCGCCGATCTGGACAGCCTTCGTGCCGGCGTTGCTCAGGCCGACGGGGTGATCCACTTGGCATTCGCCAACGACTTCAGCAGCCCCGACGCCCTTGCACGGGCGGTCGCCGAGGAAAGTGCCGCCCTCGCTGCCCTCGGCGAGGAACTCGTCGGCAGCGACCGCCCCTTCGTCACCGTCTCGGGTACGCCCTATGTGCCGGGCCGCGTCTCCACCGAGGCGGACCCGCTGCCGACCGACGGGCCGGTCGGTGGTCGCGGTCGCGCGGTCACGGCGGTCCTGGGCTTGGCTGCACGCGGAGTCCGGAGCACGGCCGTACGCATGCCGCGCACGGTTCACCACCAGGGCACGGGCGGGTTCGCCGGTCTGCTGACGGGCATCGCACGCCAGACCGGGGTGTCCGGCTACCCGGGCGACGGCGCACAGCGTTGGCCGGCCGTGCACGCACTCGACGCGGCAGTTCTCTTCCGGCTCGCCCTGGAACAGGCGCCGGCCGGTACCTCCTGGCACGCCGTGGCCGACGAAGGAGACAAGGTGAGGGACATTGCCACGGTCATCGGCCGACGGCTGGGCCTGTCCGTCGAGTCGGTCCCAGCGGAGACCTACGGTCCTCTCGGCCCGATCTTCGCGACCGACCAGCCCTCGTCCAGCACCCACACCCAGCAGGCACTCGGCTGGGAGCCGAAGCACCCGCGCCTCCTGGAGGACCTGGAGAACATCCAGCCCTGACCGGCGACCGGGGGAAGATCGGGCGGACCGCTGCCGACGTTCACGCCGGCAGCGGAGGGCCCTCACCTACGTCGGCTCTGTCCGCATCTCCGTGAATCCCCAGGTCAGCGGGGAGAACGGGGGATCGTTTCGCAGATGATCGGGTGATCGGGGTCCTGGAGCGCATGCGCGTGCACTGTCCGGCGGGCGGCCATTCGCACACCCGGCCGGACCATCTGAGCGGTGACACGGCGTACTCATCAGGCGGCGACCGCCGTTACCCGCGGCGTCGGCGGACCAAGCACAGGGCATGCCAAGACGGCCGTTGGATGTCTGAATCGCATGCGATGTATCGGACATGCCCTGCACTGCCTGGGAAATACCCAGGTCGCCGTCTCCTTAATTCACGCAGGTCGGCGCGGGCGCGCGGCGGTGGAGACCGGAAACTGGCGACGAACTCTACGGCGGTAAAAGGGTCGCCAAAGCCACAGCAACGGCGCTCCTCGCCCTCGACGCAGGTGTCGGCGCCTCTCCACATCAGCACTGCCGCAGTGGGGGCGAACTCCCGCCGATATTCGGCCAATGGCCAAAAGCAGGCAGGCCCGTAACTTCGCCCGTGATGTGACGTGCGCCACTCGACTCACCCGGGGGTGGGACTACGGGTAACTAGGCGGTCGGGCGATTGCCTGATTCTTCCCCTCGAGAGAGGAAGGTCCACGCGCATAGGGTCACAGCGGAACGACAGCATCCGTTTTCTCGCGGGAATCCACGTAGACAGCAGGAGGGGCGATCTGATTGGCTCGCGCTGCTGTTATTCGCTTCGCCCATACATGATTCTTGAGTTTCTTGGGCGGCAACTTGAATGATTTCCAGAGGGGGATCTCATGACCGTGCGAAGCAAGCACGCAGCAAGAATCATCTTTTCGGCGGCTGCAGCCAGCCTGGGCATACTCGGCCTGACTGCTCCGCAGGTCGCGGCAGCCGACCAGCCGGTTCCCAGCATTTCGGTCAAGGCCGACAAGAATGCCAGGGCAATTGCATCGGAGAATCCCGTCGCAGTCGTAGCAGCCGCAACTGTCTGTGGTACGGGATACAATCTCTACAAGGCGGAGCAGTTGCCCGACGCCTCGCGCCTGGGGACTCTCTTCGTCTATGTCAAGGGATCCAACCCCGCGAGTAATGACGCTCCCACGTGTGCCATCTTCGATAACAACACGAGTGGCGCGAAGTGGATGAAGCTCAAGCTCTGCTCGAACTACACGGCAGAGGGCTGTGCGAGCGACGAGGGCAACTTCAGCGAGTATGCAGGACCTGTCTACCGCGCCCACGGCGGTTGCGGCACGGTCACCGCACTGATGAAGAACAGCTCAAGCTCAAGCACATACCTCGTCAACGCCGTTCGAGACTCGACGAACTGCAACTAGACAACGCTGCACGAATCGCAAGCCCGGGATTCCATGCCGTCACACTGCATGGAATCCCGGGCGCACTGCTGATCTCGGCCGAGCTCTTCACCTTTAACCGGGGCCTTTGAGAGGCAACCGGAGGCTGCTGTATGAAGGTGATCGGGATAGGTAAGAGCACGCAGGCTTTGCGTGCAAATGCCGGATGAAACCCCGCCCCGGGCGGAGGGGCCCCGCCATGCCTTGACCAGGCACGGGAACGGCATCAACAGATAACCCGGCGCGGTTCCAGTGAAGGACGGCACAGTCGCCGCACTCGGCAGCTGCCCCCACTCGAAGCCTCGCTGAGGAACACGGTGGTCGCGGCGCCCTGCTCGATCGTCTTGCGGTAGGGCTCAGAGGTCCGCAGGCCTCCGGTGTGGCGCTGGGATCAGGGCAACCGGTGTGTCCCGGCGCTGCGCCGCGAGGAGGTCGCGTTCCTAGCGGGCATCAGCTCTGATTACTACAACCGCTTGGCGCAGGGCCACGACAGGAACCCCTCGGAGCAGGTCCTGCGCAGCATCGCCCGCGCCCTGCGGCTGGACGATGAGGCGACGACGTACCTCCTGGAGATCGCCACACGCAAGAGCCCGCGGCGCAAGCGGCCCCGCAGGCCGGAGCAGGTCAGTGACGGCCTGCGCACGCTGTGGGCCCGGCAGGACGTCAAGCACAATTCCACCGGCACCAGCCTGCTTCGTCACCCCGAGGCCGGCCCTCTGGGACTGCACTACGAAAACCTGCTGGTCCCGGGGACCGGCGGGCAGACGCTGGTCACCTACCACGCACAGCCGGGCAGCGCCTCCGAAGAACGCCTCCGTCTGCTCGCCAGCGTGCACGCCCCTGACCGCGTCGGCGGTACACGGCCGGCCGGCGACCAGAGCCGGACGCCAGGACGCGCCATGCCTTGACGTGCTTCCCGGGCGTCGGCGACCGGTCCGGTCGCCGACGCACTCGCCGTTCTTCCGCACGCTGGATGAGCTGGTTGCCGCCCCGCGCGGTCAGCCCTCCGCGTCAGTCCTCCGCGCGGTCAGCCGTCCGCGCGGGCGGGCAGCCGCCATCCCGGGCGCGGGAAGTGGCAGGTGTACCCATCGGGGTAACGCTCCAGGTAGTCCTGGTGCTCGGGCTCGGCCTCCCAGAAGGGGCCGACCGGCTCGACCTCGGTGACGACCTTGCCCGGCCACAGTCCGGAGGCGTCCACGTCCGCGATGGTGTCCTCGGCGATCCGCTTCTGCTCGTCGTCCACGTAGTAGATCGCCGAGCGGTAGCTGAGACCGATGTCGTTGCCCTGGCGGTTCTTGGTGCTCGGGTCGTGGATCTGGAAGAAGAACTCCAAGATCGTGCGGAAGTCGGTCTTCTCGGGGTCGAAGTGGATCTCGATGGCCTCCGCGTGGGTGCCGTGGTTACGGTACGTCGCGTTCGGCACGTCACCCCCGGTGTATCCGACCCGGGTCGCTGTCACGCCCGGGAGCCGGCGGATCAGGTCTTCCATCCCCCAGAAGCATCCGCCCGCCAGTACGGCCCTCTGCGTCTGCGCTGCCATTTTCGGCCCCTCCAATGTCTGTCGCCTCGGTCACTCGGGCTGCTCGGCTCGCACACCGGCGGCATCCCATGCCCTTGGCTTCATCAGCGCGTGAGGGTTCCAAACAATTCCGCGCCGGCCCGCCCCGCCGGTGATCAGCCGGGGCTGGGGCACCGCCGCAGCCTGCGGAAACCGTCCCGGGGCGGTGGCTACGTCACCGCGAGATCCCGTTTTTAAGTTAATTAGCAATTAATATTGACACGCTTGAGGGGCCTGGGCACAGTTTCCGCCGTGGCACCGGCGCCCAGGCACGATCGGAGCGGGGTGCCCCGTACCCCCAACTCTCGGGAGAATTCAGTGGCTTCGCATCGTGCAGGGATGGCGCGACCGCGGCGGACCGCGGTGGTGCTCGGTGCCGTGGTGCTGGTCGGGTCGGCGGTTCCGGCGGCACACGCCGCGGACGACCAGGGCGCGCCGCAGTACTACGACAGCGGTCTCGCCTCCACGCCGTACATGGGATGGAACACCTACTACGGGCTCGGCGCCCCGACGGAGGACCAGGTCAAGAAGGTCGCCGACCACCTCGTCAGCAGCGGGCTGCGCGACAGCGGTTACGACATCGTCTGGCTGGACGGCGGTTGGCAGGCGGACCAGCCGCGCGATCCGCAGACGGGCAGGCTCGTGGCCAACCCCACCCGCTTTCCGTCCGGCATCCCCGCGCTGGTGACGTACCTCCACAAGCGGGGCCTCAAGGTCGGCATCTACACCGACGCGGGTGAGTACGACGGCGGGAAGTGGTGTGGCCTGGGCAGCCGCGGTCACTACGAGCAGGACGCCCGCCAGTTCGCCGGATGGAAGGTCGACGCCATCAAGGTGGACTTCCTCTGCGGCATCGGCGCCGGGCTCGATCCGGGCCCCGCCTTCAAGGAGTTCAGCGACGCCGTCGCCAAGTCCGGGCGGAAAATGCTGCTCAATCTGTGCAACCCGCTCACCGACGACTGGGGCATGCCGCACACCCCGGAACAGGACGCGCACAACACCTTCGTCTACGGTCCGACGGCAGCCGACTCCTGGCGCACCGGCACAGACATCGCCTGGGGCACCCCGACGGCGGGGGAGTGGCCGAACATCCTGCGCAACATGGATGCCAACGCCTGGCACCCCGAGGCCCAGGGGCCCGGGCACTGGAACGACCCCGACTACCTCATCCCGATGCGCAAGCTCGCCGAGGGTGGCTACGAGCTGACGGAGGAGGAGTCCACCACCCAGTTCGTGATGTGGGCCGAGATGGCCTCGCCGCTCGTGCTCGGCAGTGACCCGCGCACCCTGGGGCAGTCGATGATCGACACCCTGCGCAACCCCGAGATCATCGCCGTCGACCAGGACCCGCTGGGCATCCAGGGTGCTCGTGTGGCGACGGACTCGGTCGGCGACGTCTACAGCAAGGTGCTGCAGGGCGCGGGCAAGCGGGCGGTCGTCCTGCTCAACCGTTCCGACCAGGCGCAGGACCGCACGGTGACCTTCGCGGACGCCGGCCTCGCGGGCAAGGTCGCGGTGCGTGACCTGCGGGCCCGTGCCTCGCGCGGCACCTTCACCGGCTCGTACACGGTGCGCGTCCCCGCGCACGGCACGGCCTTCCTCAAGCTGACCGGCACCGACGAGGCCCCCGGCACGCAGCTCCCCGGCGGCTCGTCGGCGAGCCCGGCCCTGGTGCGCGACGGCGACACGCTGACCGCCTTCACCCGCGGCACGGACGGCGCGCTGCGCGCGCAGACCGCGCGCGGTGGTGACTGGGCCACGTCCCGGACCACCGATCTGGGTGGCCCGACGCGCGGCCGCATCCTGGGCCAGCCCGCGGCGTACGCCTCGGCCGGGGGACGGATCGACGTCTTCGTGCGCGGCACCGACGACACCGCCTACCGGCGCGTGTACGCGGACGGGCACTGGGGGCGCTGGCAGAGTCTCGGCGGGACGCTGACGGACGCGCCGACCGCGGCCTTCGCGGGACCGGACGACTGGACCCTGTTCGGGCGCGGTGCGGACGGCAATGTGTGGTCGCGCGGCCCGGCCTCCGGCTGGACCTCGCTCGGCGCCCCACAGGGCCGGCCGTTCTACGGACGTCCGTCGGCCGTCGTCGACGACGCCGGACGGCTGCACGTGGCCGTGCGCACCCCCGATGACTCGGTGTGGTCGCGGACCCGCGACACCTCCGGCACCTGGTCGGACTGGACGGCCCTCGGCGGCACGACCAGTGGCAGCCCGACCTTGGTGGCCTCCGGAGGCACCGTCCACCTGTACGCGCGGGCCGGGGACTACACGCTCTGGACGCGCAGTTGGACCGCCGACGGCGGCTGGGCCGGCTGGAGCAAGGACACCGACTTCGCCAGCGGTGCCTTCGACGGCGCGCTCGGTGCCGTCGCCGGGCCGGACGGCGGCGTACTGGCCGCCTACCGCGGGGTGGACGGCCGCGTCCACCAGACCGAGCTCTGAGCTCCGCGCGCTCCAGAACACCCAGAGCCAACAGGTGTGCCTCCGGGTCTTGTTCGGCCTGGAGGCACACCCTCCGAGAAATAAATTAGTAATTAATCTTGACGGTCCCCGGACCCCTGCGACAGGCTGTGCCTGCCGCAGGCAGAGCCGGGCCGTCAGGGGGCCTCAGCTCCGTTCCGTGGGCACTTAGGGAGTGCATAGATGACCGCCTTCAACGCCAACCGCCGCAGATTCCTCGTAGGAGCCGGCGCAGTCGGTGCCGGCGCGCTGCTCAGCAGCTGCGTCACCCAGAGCCCGTCCGCCTCCGGAGGAAAGTCCGGCGGCCCGGTGACCCTGCAGTCCAACCTCTCCTCTCCGCAGGCCAAGACCGCGTTGCAGGCGATCGTCGCCGCCTTCGACAAGCGCGGCGACACCAGGGCGCAGCTCAACACCGTCGCGTCCGAGACCTTTCGCACCCAGCTGCCGACCTACCTCACATCGGCCAACCCGCCGGACGCCTACACCTGGTACCCCGGCTCCGTGGCCGAGTCGTACGCCAAGAAGGACCTGCTCCTCGGTCTCGACGACGTATGGGAGAAGCCCGAACTCGCGGGCTACTCCGACGCGCTGAAGAAGCTGTGCACCTCGGCCTCCAGCGGCAAGAAGGTCTTCGTGCCCACCAGCTACTACTGGTGGGGCATGTTCTACCGGAAGTCCCACTTCGCCAAGTGGGGCGTGAAGGAGCCCAAGACCTGGGACGAGTTCCTCGACCTGTGCGACAAGCTCAAGAGCAAGGGTGTCGCCCCGATCGGCCTCGGCGCGGGCGGCGACACCCCGTGGGTGGCCTCCGCCTGGTTCGACTACCTGGACATCCGTGTCAACGGCGCCAAGTACCACCGCGAACTCCTCGCGGGCAAGCACCGCTTCGACGACCCCGAGGTCCGCAAGGTCTTCGACACCTGGGACCAGGCCCGGCCGTACTTCGACCCCAACGGCACGGCGATCCCCTTCCAGGACGCCACCACCGCCCTCCTTCAGGGCCGCACCGGCATGATGCTCATCGGTACCTTCTTCGCCGACGCCGCCCCCAAGGACGCCCTGGGCGACCTGGACTTCTTCCAGTTCCCCATCATCGACCCGAAGGTTCCGGTCGCCGAAGAGGCGCCCACGGACGGCTACTTCGCCAGCGCCCGCACCAAGCGCGCCGACGGCGTCAAGGAACTGCTGCGCTACCTGGCCTCCGCCGAGGCGCAGGAGCTGTACCTCAAGAACTCCTCCGGCACCGCGCTGCCCACGCACCCGGACGCCAAGGACGCCGGCACGCCGCTCGTCCTCAAGGGCCGCAAACTCATCGAGAGCGCCACCGACGTGACGCAGTTCTTCAACCGGGACTCCAGCGACGCGCTCCAGCCGACCGCCGACACGGCGCTCGTGCACTACCTGGCCAAGCCCAAGGAGATCGGCTCCATCCTCACCACGTGGCAGCGCAGCGCACAGAAGATCTGGAGCCAGTGACAATGGCTTTGATCGGCTCCACACGACGGTCCAGGGCCACTCGGGTGCCCCCGGTGGTCCTGGCCTTCGTCCTCGTCCCGCTGCTCGTCGAGGCGTTCTGGGTCTTCTGGCCGGCCCTCCAGGGCTTTTACCTCTCCCTGACCTCATGGGACGGTCTGTCGGCCCCGAAGTTCGTCGGCCTCGGCAACTTCAGCGAGATGGTGCACGACGAGGTCTTCCGCACCGCGGCAGTCAACACGGTGCTGTGGCTGCTGCTCTTCGGTGGGCTGTCCGCCGCCCTCGGGCTCGGTGCCGCGCTGCTGCTCCAGCAGGAGCGGCGCGGCATCGGGTTCTACCGGGCGGCGCTCTTCCTGCCGGTGGTCTTCTCACTGGTCGCGACCGCGCTGGTGTGGCAGGCCATGTACCAGCCGGACGGCCTGATCAACAACGTGCTCGAAGCCATCGGTCTGGGTGGCTTGAAGCACGCCTGGCTCGCCGACCAGGACACCGCCTTCTACGCGGTGATCGTGCCCGCGCTGTGGCGCCAGGTCGGCTACGTGATGGTGCTGTACCTGGCCGGCCTCAAGGGCATCGACCCCGTGCTGTACGAGGCGGCGAAGGTCGACGGCGCCTCCCGCCTGCAGCAGTTCCGGCACATCACCCTGCCGCAGCTGCGCAGCGTCAACGCGGTCGTCCTGTCGGTGATCGTCATCGACTCGCTGCGCTCGTTCGACGTGGTGTGGGCGCTCACCCGCGGCGGCCCGTACCACTCCTCCGAACTGCTGAGCACCTACATGTACTCCACCGCGTTCCAGTCGCTGCGCCTGGGATACGGCTCCGCACTCGCCGTCGTCATCTTCGTGCTGGCCTTCGGCGTCATCGCGAGCTACCTCGTGCGCGCCTTCCGGGAGGCCGACTCATGACCGCCACCCACGCCACCACGGACCTCAAGGACGCCGAGGGCCCGGCGGGCCGGCCCGGCCCCGCCAAGGTCGCGGCGCCCCGCCGCTCCGCCCTGAGCGGCCGCGCCCTGCGCACCGCCGGCTTCCACCTCTGCGCGGGCCTGATCTCCGCGCTGTGGCTGCTGCCGATCGCCCTCGTCCTGGTCACCAGCACCCGGACGTTCGACGACATCGCCGCGCACGGCGTCGGCAGCTGGCCGCACTCGTTCACCTTCGACAGCTTCCGGCAGGCGTGGGTGGACGGCGGCCAACAGCGCGCCCTCATCAACAGCATGCTGGTCACCATCCCCACCGTGGCGCTCTCGCTCGGCCTCGCGTCCATGGCGGCCTTCGCGCTCAGCCGCTACGACCTGCCCTTCCGGCGCGTCCTGCTGCTGCTCATGCTCGGCGGCAACCTGCTGCCCCCGCAGATCCTGCTGATCCCGGTCTCCAAGCTCAGCGAAATGCTCGGCATCTACGACCAGTTGTACGCCCTCATCGGCGTGCAGGTCGGCTTCGGCGTCGGCTTCTACGTCTTCGTCCTGCACGGATTCATGCGGGCGATCCCCGGCGAGATCCAGCAGGCCGCCGTCATCGACGGCGCGAACCCGTGGCAGATCTACTGGCGGGTCATTCTGCCGCTGGCACGCCCGGCGCTGGCCGCGCTGACCGCCCTGTCGTTCACCTGGATCTTCAACGACCTGCTGTGGGCCATCACGGTGCTGCGCACCGACTCCCAGATGCCCATCACCGCCTCACTCATCGGGCTGCAGGGCCAGTACGTTTCCATGTGGAACGTGATCGCGGCCGGCTCGGTGATCGCCGCCGCCCCGACGGTGGCCGTCTTCCTCCGCTTCCAGCGCCACTTCGTGGCCGGACTGAACCTCGGAGCCGTCAAGTGACCATGCACGACCGGTGGCTGCTGCGCACCGACACCACCACCTACGCAGTCACCCTCGGCGGCGACGACCGCTGGGCCGAACTCGCCGCCTGGGGGCCGCACGGCGTCGAGGACGGGCCGTCGCCCATGGACTGGTCGCGGCGCACCCACTTCATCGTTCCCGCCGACGCCGCCCCGGCCGAGTACATCCCGTACGGGCTGCGGCCGTTCACCGGCGCCGACCTGGTCGCTTCCCGTCCCGGCGGCGACCGCGGCAGCTGGTGGCGATTCACCGGCGCCACGCAGGACGGCGACCGGGCGCTGCGCCTGGAGTTCGCCGACGACGTCCTCGGGCTGCGTACGACGCTCCGCTACGAGACGGTGCCCGGCACGGACGTCGTGCTGCGCTGGACGGAGCTGACCTGCACCGGCGAGACCGAGGTACGCCTGGAGCGCTTCGACTCCGCCGCCGTCAATGTGCCCGTCCAGGGCGGCGCGCGGCTGACGTACCTGGCCGGACAGTGGTCGCAGGAGTTCCAGCTGAAGCACGTGGAGCTGGAGCGCGGCCGCTTCGAGATGGAGAGCACCCAGGGCTCGGCCGGGCACGCGTACCACCCCTGGCTCGCGGTCCAGGACGCCGCCGCCCCCGCCGAGGGCGCCACCCCCACGTACGGCATCGCCCTGGAGTGGTCCGGCAACTGGCGGATCACCGCCGACACCGAGCCCGGCGGCGCCGTCCGCGTACGCGCCGGCCGCGTGCCCCACGAGGGCGCGGTCCGCCTCGCCCCTGGCGCCACCCTCGTCACACCCCGGCTGGCCTGCGCCTTCAGCCCGGACGGGCTCGACGGACTGGCCCGCGTGTGGCACCGCTACGAGCGGCACCTCACCGGCGACCGGATCCACCGGCGGCGCAGGGTCCTCTACAACTCGTGGGAGGCGACCGGCTTCGACGTCGACGCCGCCGGGCAGCTGGAGCTCGCGAGGACGGCCGCGGACATGGGCGCCGAACTCTTCGTCGTCGACGACGGCTGGTTCACCGGACGCGCCGACGACACCGGCGGTCTCGGCGACTGGGACCCGGACCCGGCCGAATTCCCCGGCGGGTTCGACCGGTTCGTCGAGGACGTCCGCGCCCTCGGCATGGACTTCGGCCTCTGGGTGGAGCCCGAGGGCATCAGCCCCCGCTCCAGGCTCTATGCCGAGCACCCCGAGTGGGTGTACCGGATCGAGGGCCGGCCCGCGACGCTCGTACGCAACCAGCTCCTGCTCGACCTCGGCCGCGAGGACGTCCAGGACTTCGTCATCGGCACGCTCGATCGGCTGCTCGGCTCGTACGCCATCAGCTACCTCAAGTGGGACATGAACCGGCCGCCCACCGAGCGCGGCCGCCCCGGCCACCCGGCTGGTCCCGACCCCGAGCTCCAGGACCTCGACGCCGCTCACGTCGTCGGCTACCTGCGCGTTTTGGACCACCTGCGCACCGCCCACCCGCACGTCACCGTCGAGGGCTGCGCAGGCGGTGGCGCCCGCGTCGAGCACGCCACCCTCGCCCGCACCGACGTGATGTGGCCCAGCGACAACACCGGGCCCATGGACCGGCTGCGCATCCAGTACGGCTACCTCCACGCGCACGCCCCGCACACCATGAGCTCCTGGGTCACCGACGCCCCCGGCGTCTTCGACCCGCGCCCCCGCTCCCTCGCCTTCCGGTTCGTCAACTCCATCGCCGGAGTCCTGGGCATCGGCGCCGACATACGCCACTGGACGCCGCAGCAGCGCACCGAGGCCACCGAGTGGATCGCCCGCTACAAGGAAGTCCGCGACATCGTCCACCACGGCGAGGTGAGCCTGCTCGGCAGCCCCGCCGACCCGACCTGCGGCATCCAGTACGAGGAACCCGGCGGCGCCCGCCTTGTGGTGACGGCCTGGAACACCGGCCGGCTCGACGGCGCGCCCCTGGTGCCCGGCCGGGCCGCCCGGCTCCGACTGCGCGGCCTGAGAACGGACGCCGGCTACACCGACACCGCGACCGGCACCCGCTACAGCGGGGCGTACCTGCTCCACTCGGGGCTGCCGTTCGCCTGGACCGCCGGACACGACGCGGAGCTGACCGTGCTGGCCCGGCAGTGACGACAACGGAAGAATTCGCCCCGCCTCTCGAACATCTGCACCCCACCGCCCTCTCGAACAGGAGACGACCCGCCTCATGAACCCAGCGGCCCGCTTCACCAACCGCGTCGCCGTCGTCACTGGCGCCGCGTCGGGCATCGGCGCGGCCACCGCGGCACGCCTCGCCGCGGAGGGCGCGGCCGTCGTCCTGGTCGACATCGCCGCCGAACGCGGCGAGGAAGCCGCCGAGCGGCTGCGCAAGGACGGAGCCCGGGCCCTCTTCGTCGCCGCCGACGTCGCGAGCGAGGACGACTGGCAGCGGGTGATCACCGCCGCCCACCGCTTCGGGCCCGTGGGCGTCCTGGTCAGCAACGCGTACACGGTGGCGGTCGCACCGGCCCACGAGACCAGCCTCGCCTCCTGGGAACGGCAGCTCTCGGTCAACCTCACCGGCGCCTTCCTCGGCGTCAGGGCGACACTGCCCGATCTGCGCGAGCACCAGGGGGCCGTGGTGCTCATCTCCTCCGTCCACGCCCACCGGGGGATCCCCGGCCACCCGGCGTACGCGGCGAGCAAGGGAGCGCTGCTGTCGCTGTGCGGTCAGCTCGCCGTCGAGTACGGCCCCGGGGTACGGGTCAACGCCGTACTGCCGGGACCGATCCTGACCGCCGCCTGGGACCGGGTCCCGCAGGCCGAGCGCGAGCTCAGCGTCGCCGAGACCGCGGCCCACCGCTTCGGCACCCCCGAGGAGGTCGCCGCCGCCGTCGCCTTCCTCGCCGCCGACGAGGCCTCCTACATCACCGGATCGAGCCTGCTCGTGGACGGCGGCTGGAGCGTCAGCAAGGCCTCCGCGTGACGGGACCGACCGCTCCAGCCACCGACCGACCAGCAAGAAAGGCAAACACATGACGCCATACGCGCGCCGCGGAGTGCACGGCCAGACCGTGGAGACCCTCGCCCGCCGGGTGCTCAGCGGCGAGATCCCCGAGGGAGCGACGCTCGACATGGCGGCCCTGCAGAGCGAACTGGACGTCAGCCTGACCGCCCTGCGCGAATCCCTCAAGGTGCTCGCGGCCAAGGGCATGGTCGACGCCCGGCAGAAGCGCGGCACGTTCGTGCGGCCCCGCTCCGACTGGAACCTGCTCGACGCCGACGTGCTGCGCTGGCAGTTCTCCGAGAGCAGCGGCACCGGCGCCGACCCCGCGCTGCTCCGCAACCTCGGCGAGGTCCGCGGCATCATCGAACCCGCCGCCGTGCGGCTGGCCGCGGCCCGCCGCACCGACGCCGACCTCGAAGCACTGGAGGCGGCACTGACCGCGATGGGCCAGGAGGGCGGCGCGAGCGACGCCGTCGAGGCCGACCTCGCCTTCCACCGGGCGCTGCTCGCGGCCACCCACAACGAACTGCTGGAACGCATGGAGATGGTCATCGAGTCCGGCCTGGCCCAGCGCGATCGGCTCGTGCACAGCGCCCCCCACAGCGAGGACCCGGTCCCCAGCCACCGCGCCGTCCTCGACGCCGTGCGCGACCGGGACCCCGACGGCGCGGAACACGCCATGCGCGCCCTGCTCGACCAGGCGACGCGCGACCTCGACAAACTCAGCGGTCCGTCCGCGCCCGAGGGCGCGGACGGCTCCACCCACGAGAAGGACGGCCAGGCACAGTGAAGATCGCGCGCGTCGAGACCTTTCTCGTCCCGCCCCGGTGGCTGTTCTGCCGCATCGAGACCGACGACGGCGTCGTCGGCTGGGGCGAGCCGGTGGTGGAGGGCCGGGCCGAGGTGGTCCGGTCGGCCGTCGAGGTGCTGGCGGAGTACCTGGTGGGCCAGGACCCGCTGCGCATCCAGGACCACTGGCAGGTGCTGAGCAAGGGCGGCTTCTACCGGGGCGGCCCGGTCCTCTCCAGCGCCGTCGCCGGCATCGACCAGGCCCTGTGGGACATCGCGGGCCGCGCCCTCGGGGTGCCGGTGCACACCCTGCTCGGCGGCCCGGTCCGCGACACCGTCCGGGTGTACGCCTGGGTCGGCGGCGACGAACCCGCGCGGCTCAAGGAGGAGGTCACCGCCCAGGTGGAGGCGGGCTTCACCGCCGTCAAGATGAACGCCGCCGGGCGCACCCCGCCGATCGGCAGCCCCGCCGAGACGGCTGCCGTCGTCGAGCGCGTGGCGGCCGCACGCGAGGCCCTCGGCCCGCACCGCGACGTCGCCGTCGACTTCCACGGCCGCTTCAGCGCCGCCAACGCGCGCCGCGTACTCCACGAGATGGCCCCGCTGCACCCGCTGTTCGTCGAGGAACCCGTTCTGCCCGAGCAGGCACACCTGCTGCCCGGGCTGGTCGCCGCCTCGTCCGTGCCGCTGGCCACCGGCGAACGGCTCTACGGGCGGGTCGACTTCCTCCCTGTGCTGACCGCGGGCGTCGCCGTGGCCCAGCCGGACCTGTCGCACGCCGGAGGGATATCGGAGGTCACCCGGATCGCCTCGCTCGCCGAGACCTTCGGGGCCCACCTGGCGCCGCACTGCCCGCTCGGTCCCATCGCGCTGGCCGCCAGCCTCCAGGTCGCCTTCGCCACGCCGAACTTCCTGATCCAGGAGCAGAGCCGGGGCATTCACTACAACAAGGACGCCGACCTGCTGTCCTACCTGGTCGACATCGAGCCCTTCCGCTTCGTCGACGGCCAGGCGCACCGCACCGGACTGCCTGGACTCGGCATCGCCGTCGACGAGGACGCGGTCCGCGCCGCCGACCGGTCCGGCCACGCCTGGCGTAACCCCGTCTGGCGGCACGTCGACGGCTCCTTCGCCGAATGGTGAGCGCCGCGCGGTTGCCCGTCCGCGTCGCCACCGACCCGGACCACGGCGGACGCTGGACGTCACTGACCGCCGGTGGCCGCGAGTGGCTGTGGCACCGCGACGAGCCCCGCCGCCGCGTGGTCCGGCCCGGTGACCCTTTTGCCGACGCCGGCGGCCTGGAGGAGTGCGTGCCCACCGTGCGCGGGCTGCCCGATCACGGGGACGCCTGGTCGCGGCCCTGGCGGAGGGCGGGGGAGGAGGACGTCGCGGAGTGCCCCGACTTCCGCCTGACCCGGCGCATCGGCGAGCGAGGGGACGCGGCCGTCGCCGATTACACGCTCGCCGCCGAGCCCGGCTACCGCTTCGTGTGGGCCGCCCACGCCCTGCTCGACCTCTCCCCGGCCGCCCGGATCGGCGTCGTCGCACCGGCGGTGACGCGGCTCTACCCGGACGAGGGCGACCGCTGGGTCGCCGGCAACTGGCCCAGCGTCGACGGCGTACCGCTGGACCGGCTCGGCCCGGACGACGGGAGCGCCGTGGGAGCGGTCGTCCTCACCTCCCGGGTGTCCGTGCACGACGGCGCCGACACGCTGCACCTGTCCGTCGAGGCCGCCGGGCAGCCCGTCGCCGTCGCCCTCTGGCGCAACCTCGGCGGCTTCCCCCAGGGCGCGCCGTACCGCTCGATCGGCGTCGAGCCGATGCTCGGCCGCGTCTTCGACCGCGCCGAGGCGGACGACGGCGACACCGCCACAGTGCCGCCGGCCGGTGAGGTCACCTGGCGGCTCACCGTCACCGCGACCCGCCGCACCTGAACCACCGTCACCAGAAGGGATCTCGGATGAACCTGCTCGCCGCGCTGCGCGCCCACCGGCTGCTCGCCATCGTCCGCGGCAGCGACCCGGACGCCGCGCTGACCACCGTACTCACCCTCGCCGAGGAGGGCGTCACCCTCATCGAGGTCTCCCTCTCCGGGCGCGACGCGCTCGACGTCATTGCGAGGGCCCGTACCGCACTCGGCCCCGACGCGACGCTCGGCGCCGGAACCGTGCTCAGCTCCGACGACGCCCGGGCCGCCCAGAAGGCCGGCGCCGCCTTCCTCGTCACCCCGGGGGTCAGCGACGGCATCGCCACCGGGCGGGAACTCGAACTCCCCGTGCTCGCAGGCGTGATGACGCCCACCGACATCCTCCAGGCACAGCGGCTCGGCGCCGACGCCCTCAAGCTCTTCCCGGCAGGCAGCGCCGGGGGCCCCGGCTATCTGCGAGACCTGCGCGGACCCTTCCCGGACCTGCCCTTCGTACCCGTCGGGGGAGTGGACGCGGCGGCAGCCGCCGACTACCTGCGCGAGGGAGCCATCGCCGTCGGCGTCGGATCGCCCCTGATCGGCGACGCCGCCGAGGGCGGCGACCGCACCGCCCTGCGTGAGCGTGCCCGCGCCTTCCTGGACGTCGTCCGCGCGGACACCCGCCCGTGACCGCCCCGGCGGTCCTGGGGACCGACCGCCTCGAACTGGGCGAGGGCATCCGCTGGACGGACGGCCGCGCCGTGCTGACCGACATCCTCACCGGCCGACTGCTCGCGGTGCCCGACGGACCCGACGCGCCGCTCGCCCCGATCACCCGACTGCCCTGCCCGCTGGGCGCCGTGGCACCGGTGGAGGGGCGCCCCGGCCACTGGATCGCGGCGGCGGGCCCCGGCATCTGCCGCATCGACCCCGCGGGCCGCGTCGACTGGATCGCGCGCCCCGAAGACGGCGCACCCGTGCCGATGCGGATGAACGACGGCGTCGCCGACCCGCACGGCCGCTTCTGGGCGGGCAGCATGGCGTACGAGGCCACCCAGGACGCGGGCTCCCTCTACCGCGTCGACCGCGACGGCCGCGTCACCCGCGTCCTGCGGGACGTCACGATCCCCAACGGCCCGGCCTTCAGCGCCGACGGCACCGTCATGTACCTCGCCGACAGCGCCCGGGGCGTCATCCGCCGCTATCCGGTCGACCCCGTGACCGGTGACCTGGACACCCCCGAACACTTCGTCACCCTCGGCTCCGGCAGCCCCGACGGCATGACCACCGACATCGACGGCTGCCTGTGGACCGCCGTCTGGGGCACCGGGCAGGTCCACCGCTACCGCCCCGACGGGGGCCTCGACCGGATCGTCGACCTGCCCGCCGGGCAGCCCGCGGGACTCTGCCTCGGTGGCCCCGACGGCCGTACGCTCCTCGTCACCAGCGCGCACATCGGCCTGTCCGTCCCGGGACCTCTCGACGGCGCCGTCTTCGCGCTCCGGGTCGACGTTCCCGGCGCCCCGGCCGCCCCGTACCGTCCGGCGGTCCCCTCCGTTTCGGCTCCGGCGGACCGCGCCGGCACTCTCTAGGAAGCCCACCATGAGTACCCACCGGCCACTGCGCCCCGGCCCCGTGGTCTGCGTCGGCGAGACCATGGCCGCCCTCGCCCCCGACCCCCTCGGGCCGTTGGACGGCGCCGACCTGCTGCGCGTCGACATCGCGGGCGCCGAGTCGAACGTCGCCCTCTACCTCGCCGACCACGGCATTCCCGCCCGCTGGGTCTCCGCGGTCGGCGACGACCCCTTCGGCCGCCGCGTCCGCGCCCGGATCGCCGAGGGCGGCGTCGACGTGAGCGGCGTGCGCATCGACCCGCAGCGGCCCACCGGACTGCTGCTCAAGGACCCGGGCCCGCGCGGGCACGGCACCCGCGTCCACTACCACCGCGCCGGATCAGCCGCCTCGGCCCTCACCCCCGACGTGCTCGACGATCCGGCGGTGGCGGGCGCCGCACTCGTCCACCTCAGCGGCATCACCCCCGCCCTGTCGCCCGGCTGCCGCGCCCTCGTCGAACGCGCGCTGCGCCCCGACCGCCCGTGGCCCGTCAGCTTCGACGTCAACCATCGCCCCGCGCTGTGGGACGGCCGCTCCGCCGCCGACGTGCTGCGGCGGCTCGCAGACCGGGCCGACATCGTGCTCGTCGGCCTCGACGAGGCCCAGGCCCTGTGGGGGGACGGGATCACCGACGCCGAACGGGTCCGTGAACTCCTGTCCGGCCCGCACGTGCTCGTCGTGAAGGACGGGGACCGCGCCGCCACCGCCTTCGTGGGGACCGCTGCCCACAGCGTGCCTGCCCTGACCGTGCGCGTCGCCGAGCCGGTCGGCGCCGGTGACGCCTTCGCCGCCGGATTCCTCAGCGGCCTGCTGCGGCAGCTGCCCGTGGACCGCGCCCTGCGGCTGGGCCATCTCACCGCGGCCTCGGCCCTGAGGGTCGCCGCCGACCACGGCCCGCTGCCGGGCCCCGCCCTCGTCGCGGCGCTCCTGGACGCCGACGAGGAGACCTGGCGGGTCGCCGTGATCGACTGATTCCTCCGGACAGGACCATCCGGGGTGCTACCTCGGCTCGAACGCTCCTTCGTGTCAGCCCCCCCATGAAATGCACCCGTGATGCCGCCACTGGCGACGGAAGCGCGCAGCTTCTCCGCCGCCGGGGCTGGTGTCAGCGGCCCTGCCAGTGCGGTGAGCGCCTCTCGGCGAAGGCGTGGGCGCCCTCCTGCGCGTCGTGGGACGCCAGAACCGGTGCGACGATCCGGTCCTGCTCGGCAAACGCGTCGTCGTCGCTGAACGCTCGCCGCTCGTTGACGACGCGTTTGATGGCGGCCACGGCCAGAGGCGCGTTGTGCGCGATGCTGGCGGCCAGTTCCAGGGCCCGCTGCAGGGCCTGGCCCGGTTCTGTGAGGTGGTTGACCAGGCCCAACCGCTCTGCGCGTTCGGCGGGCAGAGGCTCGCCGGTCAGCAGTAGCTCCAGGGCGATGTTGCGCGGGATGCGCTCGGGCAGGCGAACCATGCCCCCTTCGGGTGGCACGATGCCGTAGTGGACCTCGGTCTGACCGAAAGTGGCGTTCCGCGCGGCCACGATCATGTCGCAGGCGAGCGCCATCTCCGTACCGCCGCCCAGCGCGTAGCCCTCGACGGCGGCGATGAGCGGGGTCTTGATCCGGGCGCGGGTGATGCCGGCGAAGCCCCGTCCCTCGACGATGGGCTTGTCTCCGGCCGCGAAGGCCTTGAGGTCCATACCGGCGCTGAAGACGCCGCCGGCCCCGGTGAGGATACCGACCAGGAGGTCGTCACGGGACTCCAGGTGATCGACGGCAGCCGCCAGGGCCCTGGCGGTGGCGCCGTCGATGGCGTTGCGAGCCTTGGGCCGGTCGATCGTGATCACAAAGATGCCGTCGGTCTCCTCAGTTCGTACGGTCGGTGTGTCGTTGGCCGTAGTCATGATGGTGTTTCCCTTCTTCCGTCGCGTCGCTGAGTCGCGGCTCCAGCCGACGGCTTCGGCTTTGCGCAGGTCCTCGATTCCGGCGGCGCCGAAGCCGAGGTCGCGGAGCACGGACTCGGTGTGTTCGCCCTGATCGGGGGCCGGGCCCGGACGGACCTTCTGTTCCTGGTCCAGTCGGACGGGGCTGTCGACGCTCAGGTGCGGGTCGTCGTCGCCGTCGTCGATCGGCACGAACACCCGGTTGGCGAGGAGGTGGGGGTTCTGGGCGCACTCTTCGAGCGTCTGGACGACCCCGTACGTGAAGCCCGCGGCGTCGAGCGGCTCGCGACACTCGGCCAGGGAGCGAGTCGCGAATGTCCTGTCCAACAGGGTAGCGATCTCGGGGGCGGGGGCGCGACGGCTCGGGGTGTCGGCGTAGTGCGGGTTCTCCGCTGCCTGGGGATGACCGATGGCCTTGAGGAAGAGCGGGACCTGCTTGTCCTCGTTGACGAAGACGAGGACGATCCAGCGGTCGTCGCACCGATGTCGTCCGTATGGTCCAAGTCGGTTGGTAGATGGTGGTGTAGATCTGCCGGTCGGCAACGTCGACGCGTGCACCGAGACACATCGATCAGACGCTGTCGGACGAAGCTTTCAGCATCGTGTCGGGCACTTTCGGCGGCGCGGTGAACGCCGGCTGCAGTGTGGTGCCGTTGCCTGATGCTGGGTGCCTCTCGTCGGTGTCGGCCCAGTGGGTTGTGGGTGTGTCGTCAGTGGTGGCTCGGTGTGATGTGGGGCGGTCTTCTCCGGACCGGTGCGGGGTCGGGGCGGTCTGGGGCTGGGGCAATACGGGGGCGGCCGGGCGTTGTTCGGTGGTGCGGAAGGCCAGCAGGACTGCGGAACCCGCGGCCCACAGGATGAGTGTCGCCAGCGGGGCGAGGACGTGGGAGCCCTGGAAGTAGCTGAGGTCGGCGATGGCGCGGACGGCGGCGCCGGGGGGCAGCAGTGCCGACACGGCCCGTGCTCCGCTGGGCATCAGGTCGGTGCCGATGGTCGCGCCGCTGGTGGAGTTGCCGACGGTCAGCAGTAGCAGGGTGGCGAGGGGGATACCGAGGGGGCCGACGTAGGTGGCCAGCATCTTCGTGGTGAAGGCAGCGGCGGCGGCCAGCAGGGCCAGGACGAAGGCGAGGGGGAGATACGGTGCGGGGACGGCATCGAGGATGGGGCCGGCGATGGCGGCCGCGACAAGGCCCGACGCTGCGGCGAACCCGGCCATCAGGGTGAAACGGTGCCGCAGGTGGAGCAGGCTGCTGAGTCCCACGACGCTCTGGGCGAGGGCGAAGCCGGAGAGGGTCACCCCGAAGGAGACGTAGAACCCGGCCAGGCCGCGGGCGTCATACCGGTCGAGCGGCACGATGTCGGAGACGCTGAGGTGCTGGTCGGCGCCGTGTGCGTAGGCGGTGACGAGTTTGGCGACGGCGGTGGTCGTGGACAGGCCGTTCGCGCTCGCGACGTCGAGTTGGAGGCCTTTGCCGTGAGGGCCGGTGCCAAGAACGGCCACGGTGTCGCGGTGGCGCAGCGCATCGAGTGCCTCGGTGGTGGAGTCGGCGCGCCGGACGTCGATCGAGTCGCCCAGGGCCTGCTGGACCTTGTTCGCCAGCTGCGGTCCCGTGACCGCCACGGGGATCCGGTGGGGCTGGGGGTCGCGCATGAGTCCGATGTAGCAGCTCACGAACGCAGAGACGATGACCAGGCCGATCAGGAAGGGTTGCAGCCAGATGCGGATGGGAAGGCGGCGCCTGTGATGCGGGGGGTGGGGCTGGGGATGCACTCCGGGTTTCTCCATGACTGGTGGTGGCTCGACGACAGTGGGATCCGTTCGCGGTGACTCCGCTGGGTGGCTCACCGCCGGGCTGCCCCCTCGAGCCGGGCGGCGGTGGCGACGGCCTCGGCGACGCCGGGGGTGTAGGCGAGGGAGAGAGGGTCGTCGCTGTCGCGCAGCGGCACCGTCGATGTGATCGCCAAACTTGCCGCGGCGGTGCAGCGCGAAGACCGGCTTGCTGTCCCGGCCGACGGCTTCGCCGTACACGGCTGACGTGGCGCTTTCTGCGTTCATGACTGCTGTTCCTTCGTGCGCGTCGCGCCTGCCTGCCCTGGGCAGGCAAACGCGAGGGCTGCGGTGGAGGTCCGTTCCCCTGGGCTGGTGCCGTACGAGACGGTGCGGTCGCTCTGTCGTACGGGCGCCGTGTGCCGTGGTGCCGGGGGCCTAGCGGCCGGCACCGCCCGGGCCATGGTGTGGCCGCCCTGCCGGGCCTTGGTGCCGGTCATGCGGGGCCGGTCACGATGGGTGCCGTGCTCCGGGCATCGGTCACTCGTCGGCGGGTGCCCGCGGCAAGGGGCGTGGTGCCTGGGGAGGGGGCCTGCGGCTTTCTGGGGTGGCCCGGTCAGCGGCCCTGGAAGTCGACGGCGGGCCGGGGCTGCTTTGCCTTGAACGCCTTGACGGCAGAGGCGAGGCCCTGGTTGACGTCGTCGGTTTCGAACAGAGGCATGGCGATGTCGAACATCGCCTCGTCCGCGGCGGAGACGCCGCCGACGGCCCAGGCGCGCAGCAGGGCCTTGTGCGCGGCGTAGGCGCGGGTGGGTCCCTTGGCCACCTTGCGAGCGAAAGCGGTCGCCTCGGCCAGCAGGGTGTCGTCGGCGACGACCCGGTTGACGACACCGGCGTCGGCCATGACCCTGGCGGGCACCTGCTCGGAGGTGAGTGCCCACTCCGCGGCGCGTGCCCGGCCCGCACGCTCGGCGACCCGGTAGATCCCGCCGAGCAGGGTGACGATGCCCAGGGTCTGCTCGGGGTGGCCGAAGCGGGCCGTCTCGCCGGCGAAGATCACGTCGGCGCGGAGCGCGAGTTCCAGACCGCCGCCGAAGCACAGCCCGTGGACGGCGGCGATCACCGGCAGCGGGAGCCGCTCGAGCTGGTTGAAGACCTGCATGTAGCGTTCGAAGAGGGTCCGCAGTTCACGTACGTCCGCATCCGGCCAGTCGACGATGTCGCCACCGAAGCTGAAGTCCGGGCCCTCGGCGCGCACCAGGACCGCGCGGGCGTCGCTGTGGCCGATCGCCTCCAGCGCTTCGGCGAGGTCGGTGGCCATCTGGGGGTCGATGCGGTTCTGCGGCGGGTTGGTCAGGACCAGCGTGGCGAGGCCATCGTCGATGGAGTAGGTCAGATGGGGCATGGTTCGTCCTTGCACTCTGTGGGGGCGTTCGTCAGGAGAGGTGCCGGCGGAACCAGTCGAGGGCGCCGGTGCTCGCCTGGTCGAACTCGGTGGTGTACGGGTCGAAGTGGCCGCCGGGGATCATCTGCAGCCGCTTGGGCTCCAAGGCCTGCTCGAAGGCCGCGAGCCCCGTGTCGGTGAGGGTCACGGTGTCGTTCGCGGCGACCATCATGAGCAGCGGCGTGGGGGAGACCCGGGTGACCCAGGTCCCGGGCTCGTACATGCGGGCCAGTCGGTTGGAGCGGATCGTGACCTCGTTGCTCCACACGCCCTCCGGTACGGGCTGGAGGTAGAAGTCGATGGCTTCCTGCGTGCGGTAGGAGGCGGGCACAGCCGGGTTGTCGCCGACGACAGCCTGGGTGCGGGGGGCCTCGCCGCGGGCCTGGGCGCGCTCGTCCTCGTCGAAAGCCGCCTCCAGCTTCGTGACCGCTTCCGGCGCGATGCGGCGCCGCCCCTGCTCGAAGCCGCTGATGGTCGGCACCTGGGAGACGATGGCGCGCAGCCGCCGGTCGGTGGCGCCCAGCACGATCGCGTGGCCGCCGGCGTAGCTGGTGCCCCAGAGGCCGATCCGCGCGGCGTCGACCTCGGGTCGGCTCTCCAGGCAGGAGATGGCGCGGCGCCAGTCGGCGATCTGCCGCCAGGGGTCGATGTCCTGCCGGGGAAGGCCGTCGCTGGCGCCGAAGTTGCGGTGGTCGTGCAGCAGGACGACGAAGCCCGCCTCGGCGAAGGCCCGCGCGAAGGGCTCCAGGCCGTGGTCCCTGACCCCGGCATAGCCGTGGGCCATGGTGATCGCCGGGTGGGGGCCGGGACCGTCCGGCAGGAAGAGCCAGCCGCGCAGCGTGACCCCGCCGTCGGCGTCGAATGCGACATCCTCGCGCTGGACCATGGAACAACCTCCTCGGTGCGGCCAGGGCCGGGCCCTGGCCGGAATGACGGAAACGGGGGCTCAGCCTCGGTGGAAGTACTCGGCGTCGAGCACGCCGTTCAGCCTGCGGCCCAGTTCGGCGGAGAACTGGTGGACGGCACCCAGCGGCCGGTGGTGGATGGCAGCCCGGACGATCTGCCCGTCCGCGTTCTTCGTCAGGACCGTCACGCCGTCGATCTGCGTGCCGCCGAACGCGGTGGCCCGCCACTCCAGGTAGCAGCGCTCTCCGCTGACGGTCTCCTGGGTGAAGACGAGCGACTCGTAGATCGTGCTCGCCGCTGCCATCACGTTCTTGACCTGGTCGCGGCCCTCGACCGTGCGGGTGAGGACGCTCGCGTCCAGTGTCACGTCGGCGGCGAAAGCGTCGCTGAACGCGTTGGCCGACTTCTCCACGAAGGCGTTGGTCCAGGCCGGAACCCGCACGGCGGGCAGCGCGCGGGCCAGGAAGCGATCTAGGTGGCCCGCGACGCGGGTCGGCTGCTCCAGGTGGGCCCAGTGCCCGGCCTGGGCGACCGCCACCGTCTCGGGCGCGGCGAACCGCGGCGCGACCCCCTGGGCGACCGATTCGTCGGTGACGAAGCCGTCGTCCTCGGCGTGCACGATGAGCACGGGCCCCGTGTACCGGCTGGGCTGCTCGCCCGCCGGGTGCCCGGTGTTCCAGCAGTCGGCGGCCTCCCGCACGGTCTCGGGATGCATCCGCGTGCCGCTCACCACCAGCCGGTCGAGGTCCGCCTCCGCCAGCGCGGCCGACAGCTGCGTCCTGACCGCGCGCTGCGCGTCGCTGTCACCGCCCAGGGAACGGAAGGTGTCCATGACCTCGTCGGGCTGTCGGGTGCCGGCCAGTGGGACCGGGGTGACCAGGACCAGACCGAGAGCCCGGTCGGGGCGCTGTGCGGCCACCAGCTCGGCCACCGCCGATCCCAGGCTCTGCCCGACCATCACGAAAGGCTTGCCGAGGGCGTCGGCCACGGCGCCCACCTCGTCGGCGAACCGGTCGTAGGTGAACGGCCCGCTCGCCTGCGTGCGGTCGCCGCTCCCGGCCAGATCGAGGGTGACGCATTCGATGCCGGGAGTGGTGAGTTCGCCGATCAGGCCGTCCCAGACGTACTGGTCGTCCAGGAAGCCGTGGACGAACACCACAGCGAAGTCTCCCTCGCCCTGCCGCCGGAATCGCACATCGCTCGATCCGATCCGCTCTGTCCTCATTGCTGTGCTCACTTTCCGGGAGCGACCCTGACCTCGCCCGAGGGGGACCATTCCTCGGTGTTGATCGGGGACCAGTCGGCGGGCCGTCCGTCCAGGCGCTGCATCCGCCGGCCGTGCCGGGCTTCGAGCAAGTCCTTGTCCAGGGGGGTGGTGAAGACGTTCTCGACCAGCGTGTACTCGGCGGCCAGGCGTCCCACGGCCGGGAGGGCGGCGGTGTCGATCCGGCCCCGCTCCAGGTAGAGGTCGTCCCGGACGTGGAAGCGCACCACCCGGCCCCACACCACGTGGTCGACCATGTCGTCCCCGACGGGGATGATCCGGTCGACGACGCACTCGAACGAGATCGGCGCGTCCTTGACCCGGGGTGCGCGCACGACCTCTGACGGCTCCTTGCCCAGGTCGAGCGCCTCGAACTCATCCACGTCCGGCTCGAACCCGTACGCCGAACCGTGCATGGCGTCCGCCTGCGGCAGCGTCACCAGGTTGGTGACGAACTCGCCGGTGTCACGGATGTTGATGAAGGTGTCCTTCAGCGTGACGCCGTCCGCCTGCGGCTGCATGGTGATCGAGACCATGGGCGGCTTCCTGCCGACGGCGGTGAAGAACGAGATGGTCGCGAGATTGGCCACGCCCTCGGTCGACACCGTGCTGACCCAGGCCACGGCGCGCGGAATGATGCTTCCGATCAGCAGTTTGTACGCGTGGGCGGCGTCGAGTTCCGCAGCGTCGATGATCATCGTCAGACCTCCTTCGGTGGGAACGCGGCATGGGAACAGCGCTGCACGCCGTACGACCACTGCCGGGTGAACGGCTCATGGGTGGCGCCGGGGGAGGGGCGCTGCACTTCGAGCTCCCGTTGGAAATAAGCGTATGCCGTTTGGTTATGTCGCGCAAGTCGGGCATTACGGTACCTGGCCGCCACTGCCGGAGAATGTAGGAACATGGCTGCGTCGCGGTTGCCTGTGGCGATAGCGCGGCAGCGCCCGCTGTGGCGACGCTCAGAGCGGGTTGGCCGATGAGGATCCTGGGTGCTGGGTGCTGGGTGCTGGGTGCAGGCGCGAAGGGCGGATGCTTCGGGGCTCGGCTCGGCCCGGCCCGGCTCGCGCGGGCCGGCCGGGACGTGACCTTCCTGGTGCGGGCCGCCACCGGGCTTGCGCAGGCCGTCGACGGTATGGCGGCCGCGGTCGGTCACCGCCGCCAAGCTGCCGGAGGCCACGCCGCGCACGGCGGAGAAATCAAGCAGGAGCTCAGGGGCCAGCCGTATGCGAGCGCGGCCCACCCCGCCATGGGTGGCAGCGGACCAGTACCGGCCCGTGACCGCTTGGACCGTCTTGGCTGTGGCACGTCAGTCGAGATGTCTGGACAGATCGACGGTGTGTCGGACCAGGTGGGTTGAACATGGTGAGTAGTTCGAGCTCGGCGACGTCGGCGAGTTGGGTCAAGTCACCGACGTCCAGCTGGGAACGGCGACGGGCCCGCCCTGACCGGTGGCGGCGGGCCCAGGTGTCGCGTGCGGCGGCGTCAGTGGTCAGGCGTGAGGCGTCCGGAAGGGGGTGCGGTCGGCCTGGCACGGAGCGGTCACGTTCCGCCGCTGCCCCAGAGGCAGGTCCTCAGCGGGGCTCGCGACCGGCGTTGTCTGCCATGGCGGAAAGTCGGATGCGCGTCAGAGCGCGCCTCAGTCGGCTCGCTGATCCAGATCTCGCCCGGCAGGTAGCCGAAGTCGAGGGTCAGTGCAGCGAAGGCGGCACCGGCATCGCGGTCCATGACGGTGTGCCCTGCGCCGGTCAGGGCGTCGCGCAACTGGGTGTTCGTGGTCCCATCGTCCGGCGCGGACTCAGGGCGGGGGCACTCAAACGGCGTGCACCCGGCCGAGGAAATCGCGGACCGGGACGACGACCTTGTCCAGATGTGTCTCCACGAGCCGGTGTCCGCCGCGGTCAAGCAGCTGCAGCTAGGCACCGGGCAAGTCCCGGAGATGGGCGCGGGCGGCGCCCTCAGGTAAACAGCCGTCGTCACCAAGGCCACACATGACCAGTTGGCGCCCGCCCGTCGCCGTCCCACCGCACACATCGCAGACCTGGGAGCCGGGATCACGATGCTCCAGTACCGGCCGCCGCTTCTCTCAGGAGAAGGTCAGGGAAGAGGACCCGAGTGGGTGCACTTCCCGGAGTCCTGCCGGTCGAAGACCAGCTCCGCCGGAACTGCCGGTTACCGATGCCTGCCAGGTGCCGGCCGATGACATGGTGCGATGCGTTCTCGATGCCGCAGGCTCCCGGATTGTGGTGGTCGCCGACGGGAGGCAGAGTGGTCTCGGGACTATCTGAGCGAGGCAGAAGGCGCACGGTGTGTCACGGATGCGGGCTGTGGTCCTCATGATGGAGCAAGTTGTGTGAGCCCGGAACCGACGAACGAGTGGATCGCTTCACTGGTCCAGACACAGCGGTCGACGCAAGTTCGTCCATTTCAGGCAGGGTTACGGAGGTGTGGTGCATGTCAGAGAAGAACCCAGTGCACGGGACCGCCGACGAGGGGCACGAAATCTCGTTGCCGCCCGAAGTCCAGTTGCTGCAAGACGTCACTCCGCCCTTCTTCCCCGAGGGTGGTTCGGGAATGACCATCCTTGTCGATTGGCCTCCTGGTCACCCCGGGCTCCCTCCGCACCGTCACTCGGGGCCGTCGTTCGGCTACGTGATGGAGGGCGCGGTCCGGTTCGAGCTCGAAGGCGAGCCGGAGCGTGTGGTCGAGGCCGGTGGGACGTTCTGGGAGCCGGGTGGTGACGTGATCCACTACCAGGACGGCAACGCCCTGTCGGATGCGCCGACCAAGTTCGTCGTGACCATGGTGTGCGCGCCGGGTCAGCCGATGCTCAAGTTGGTCGACGAGGAGGAGCTGAAGGAGCGGGCGCACCTGCGGGCCCCACGTCCCTCCAAAGGCTGACCCGCGACGCCCTGCGATCCCGGGCTCCGCCTGCAAGTCCCGTCTGGCCCGCGGACGGACGGCGCTACGTTCGTCAACGCCCTAGGCGCTCCAGCACACCCAAGTGCGCATCCCCTGCATCCGGCCAGCTTAGTCTGGTGATAACACCCGGTTCAGCAGCCGAGCGCGCGCTGCTGCGGCCGGAAAATGACGTATCCAATTTTCTGACCAGCGAAGTGATTACTGCATGAGCAGAGGTTGACTGAGCTCCCTTAGCCGCATGCGATCAATCAGCGCACGGTTACGTGCTGACCCGCGATTGATCCTGGGGCGTGCTGGTCTGCGGGTTCGGCAAGCAGGTGGGTCAGCAGGCCGTGGCGCGGACGTGTACCAGCTCGGTGCTCGGGCTGTGCCGGGTGGGTCGTTTGGCGGCGCGGTCGGAGACCAGGGCAGCGATGGCGAGGTGGGTTTCGCCGTAGGTTCCTCGGCGGCCGGTGTTTCGCTGGAGCGGGCGCCACTGGCGGACTTCGGCGTTGGCGTGCTCGGCGCAGGGCGCGAGGACTGGAGTCGTTTCCTCGCGCCGGCCGTAGCGTTCGGTGACCGGCCCCTCGTTCGGGCCTTCATGTCCTTCGGTTTCCTGGGTGGGTGCTGACCTGGTCGGGGAACTCGTTGGCCAGGCCGCGGTAGCCGTCGTCGGCCTCGGCTCTCACGCCGGGGTGCTGGTGGAACCGGTCGGCGATGCCCTCGGTGCGCACGGAGGTCTGGTCGTGCGTCCGGGCGGGGCGCTGGGACCCGGACCACAGGGTGCGGTCCTGGCTGTCGCTGATCATGGTCGTCTTGACGGTGTGCTGCTGCCTGCGCTTGCCGGAGACGAAGGCCCGCCGGCCGGGACGGCCCGCCCGTCGGCGGCGGACCTGGGTCTCCATCCCGTCGATCCGCAAGGTGATGTCCTCGGCCGCGGCGTAGGCGAACATGTCGTCCAGGGTCCGCAACCGGATGCCCGGGCCGGTCGGGGACGGCGAATCCACGGTCCGCCAGCAGCGGGCGGACCTCCCGGATGGCCCGGCCGATCGTGGAGGATCCCACCTCGTAGAGCACGCCCAACGCCTCATGGGTGAGCCCGGTCCGCAGATGGACCAGTGTCACCAGGAGCCGGTCGTTGAAGACCGGTTCGTATTTCGGCCCGGCCCCCGCCTCCCGCCGACGGTCGCCGTCACGTCGCCCATGACGCCCGGACACGCAGGGCGCTACCCAGTGCGGGGCGAGTTCCGCGGTCAACTCGCCGAGATGTTGGCGCGACATCCCGCAGAAGTCAGGATGGGACATGGCCGCGCGGGCCTGTTCGATCGTCACGCACCAGACGACTTGCGCGGCCGTCTCCATGTCCCCGCCCCCACCGACCAACATCGATCGCAGGTCGGCTCGTTAGGGTCGGAGGCATGACGACACCTCTTGCCGGCAGTGCCTTCGACTCGCTCCGCCTCGACGCCGTGCCCGACCTGGAGGCATTGCGCCGGGCGTACGAACTCCCCGGCGACGCCGCTGTGCGCAAGCAGATGACCGAACTCACCGAGCAGACACGGCGGTTGATCGGCTGCTCATCGCTGGTCCTGGTCGCCAGCGCGGACGCCGAGGGCAACTGCGACGTCTCGCCGCGCGGCGGCCCCGCCGGGTTCGTCGCCGTCCTGGACGCACGGACGGTGGCGATACCGGACGCGACCGGCAACAAGCGGCTGGACACCCTGCAGAACGTCATTGCCACCGGACGGGCCGGGCTCCTGTTCGTCATCCCCGGGCGGACCACCACCCTGCGGGTGAACGGCCGGGCTGTCGTCTCCACCCGCCCGGAGCTGCTGTCCCAGCTGACCGCCGTAGGCAAGCCGCCGGCCAGTGCGCTGGTGCTGGGGATCGAGGAGGTCTACCCGCACTGCCCCAAGTCGCTGCTGCGCAGCGGGGCCTGGAAGCCGGAGCAGTGGCTGCCGACGGACGCCCAGCCGACCTCGGCCGAGGTGACGCTGGCCCAGCTGCGGATGCCGGAGCTGACGATCACCGACATCGAGCAGGCGGAGGCGGACTCGCTGAAGTACCGGTACGAGTAACGGGCCGATCTGCGAGTGAACCACCACCAGCCGAACCCCAGGCCGGCACGCCCCAAGATCAATCGCGGGTCAGCCCGTTGGGAGTGAGCAGCTCCGACGTGCGCCAGACGCGACCTCGATCGTTCCCAGGAGGCGGAGCGCGTTTGAGGTCTCCTGCTGCGCCTGTTCTGGTTGGGTAGCTTGATCGGCATGGAGCAGGGGCGGGTAGTTGAAGCGTTTCGTCTTGAGGCGGGGCAGCTCGCGCAGGCGATGACGGGGGTTTTGGCGGTCGAGTGGGGTCTGCCGACGCGATGTGCACCGTGGAAAGTGAGCGAGTTGCTGGCGCATGTCCGGGTGGTGATTGCCTGGCTGCCGGGCATGCTGGCCGCGCCGGCGCCGAACCGTGCCGAGGTCTCGGCAGTGGAGTACTACCGGCCCGACGACCGTTTCGCTCCGGACACCAACGCGGCTCGGATCGCTCTGGCCCAGGATCATGCGACCGAGCGGCTCAGCGGTGCCGTGCTTGCCGAGGACTTCAACGCCACTTGGCGACAGGTGGACCGACTGTGCCGGGCCGAGCCCGAAGGGCGTGTGGTGCGCACCCGGCACGGCGATCCGATGCTCCTGTCGGAGTTTCTGCTGACGCGCGTGGTTGAGGTCGCCGTGCACGGCCTGGACCTGGCGGACGCCCTGGGGCGCGAGCCGTGGCTGACTTCCCAGGCAGCAGATTTGGTGCAGGATCTTCTGCTCGGACCGGATGGGGCAGCGGCACTGGAGAAGCTGGGCTGGGGTCAGCTTCGCTTCCTGCGCAAGGCGACGGGGCGCGAGCCGATCACCAGGGAGGAAGCATGGGAAGTCAACCGCCGGGGTATCCGATGGCTCACGCTGGGTTGAGGACGTCGCCAACGGACACCGGCCGAACGATGGATCTCCATCGCGTTGTCATGGCCTGGGACGAAGCCGGGGCGTACGGAACTGCTTCTCCGGTGCCCTGGCCGGCGAAGTGATCACTGCATGAGCAGGGGTTGGCTAAGGCTGTCGCGCGGCCATGCACCCGAGCAAAGTCGCGACCAGGTCCTGTTGTCCGTCGAGCCAAGCGTTATCGGGTTCGTGCGCGATGCGAACTCGCCCCCAGGGGGTTGCCTGGCATCATCGCGTCGGCTTCATTTCTGGCCATCTACGGAACGGTTCTCCTGCCACCGCTGTACTGCCGTTTGCACGGCCTCCTCGTCTTCGAGAGCATGGGCACCGGATGCGCCTGCGGCACCGAGGATCAACTCACCGTCGGTGACCAGAACACCGCCGGCCCACGGGACGAAGTCGCCGCCGTAGAGGTGCTGGATGCTGTCGACGATCCCTCCGGGTAGGTTGATCTGGCTGGAGGGCTTCAGCGCGATGAGTGCTGTGCGCGCCTTGGCCACAGCAATTCGGCTGGTCATGGGCATACCACCATCGTCTCGCCGCAGGACGATCACCTCTCCGGCAACGTCGACAACGGCCACCGCCAGCGGAGGGAAGCCTCGCTCCGTACCGACCGCCAACGCGGCGTGCACTAACCAATCCGCCTCGGCCAACTTCAGCCCTGGAAGGCGCGGAGTATCAGACATGAACGCGAAATTATCGGCGACAGCTACTGGAGTCAAAGCAGCCATCATTCCAGGCGCGCAAACCGTGCATGCCCACAGTGGCCAACCCCGACGCGCGTCGGACACCGCTCCGACCGTACCGAGGACGGCCTCAGCCAGCCCTTTGACCAGTGAGGTTATTGCCGCACGAACGGCAGTTGACTGACGTCATGTGGAGCAAGCGATGCCGCTCCCGGCAGGACCGTCCAACGGAATCGACCTCCGAGACTCAAGGCCCCCGGCCACGCATACCATCGTAACGGGCAGCGACGTAGTAATTCGGGCTGGGGGCGTCGATGTCGGCGGCCGCCTCCGGCTGTTCGGCGGCCGGGGAATGACCGAGGCGTTCCTCGGCCTGGAACGAGACGAACCAGTAACCCCGCTTGCGCCGGACGTTCGTGAACGCGGACGGCAGGGCGCGGCGTCGGCGAGTGCCTTGCGCCTGGCTGTCTTGGCCGAGGGGGAGACGGGCGCGTCAACAACTGCTGGGCCCTATCGCGCTCGCGGCATGTCGACCGTCCGGAACTGTCACTGGGTCAGGTGCGGGGGCACCTCGCCGCCGAGCAGGGCGACCAGTCGGGCGAGGTGGGCGTCGAGTTCGCGGCCGACGTCGGTGATGCGCGGGTCGCCGTAGCTGGCGAACAGCAGGCTCGGCTGGTCGATGGCCAGTTTCGTGACGCCGTCGAGGTCCATGTACAGGAGGGTCCGCAGGGGGGCGTGGAGCATGACCGATGGGTCGTGGCGGTACATGCGTTCGGCGATGGTGTGGTTGCCCATGAGGTACTGGGTGGCCTTCCAACAGGACACCGATCCGGTCATCACCGCGGTGATGTCGCTGCGGTAATAGCGCATGAAGCCGTGCGGAGCGTTGATCTCGGCCAGTTCGAGCGTGGCCTGCCAGGAGGGCATGTCGTCGAAGCGCCTGAGATCGGCCTCGGGGACGTGGGTTTCGTAGTGCTCGCGGGCCGCGTCGTAGGGAGTGGGGAGCCCCACGACAAGCCGCCGGGCGGCGTGGTCGATGACGTCGGTACGCGTGGTCATCTGAAGTTCCTCCGGGAAAAGGGAACTCGAACCGGGCTCCTGCAACGCAGGGTGGGGGGAAGATTCGAACGGCCGCCTTCCACGTCTCGCGGTCCGCAGCCCGCCGCGTGGCCTGCCGCGGCGTCACCGTCGCGCGCTGGGTGCCCATCGCCCCGGACGCCCCGCGGTTGGAGCGAACGTGTCTGGTCTGGACGGGACCAGGCGGTGCAGGGGACCAGATGTAATCCCTCTTGCGCAGGGGGCGTCAGCTGCATGCCGAGGCGGAGGGCGGCGGCGCGGCAGGACGCCTCGGTGGGCGACGCCCGCCTACGGCGTGCTGGGCGGCGCTCTATTGGCAGCTCCTGCCCTGGTCACGGGCGGTCGGTACTCCCTTCAGGATGGCTGCCGGCCGGCAGGGGCGCGACCCGAGCCGGGCGGGGCGGGACGGCGCCCGCGCGGTTCATGGCCTCAGATGGCGGCGAGTGGGCGGTAGTTCGGCTGCCACATCGTCGTGCGATGGGGGCCGCGGGACGGCCCCCTCCTGAAGCCGCGGTGACGTGTTGTCGACCTTCGACTCACTGGCCTGGTCGAGCACCCGGATTCCGTAGCGTGAAGTTACTCAGGTGACCGACGATGTCTCGCTGGCACCGTTCGTGTCAGCCGCCGCTCTGTCGCCATCACGGCTTCTCCGGGTCACTTTCCCAGTAGCCCGATCGCTCCACACCACACCGGACCCGGGTTGAGCAGATCCGGGTAGAGCCCTGTCATCCGGTCGAAGAAATCGTGCGCGGCTCGAGCGCGGCGACGCGATCGATGGCCGTAAGCCATTTCCGCAGGCCGCCATCGCCGCCTTCGAGGATGTACTGATGCACCCCGTTGTAGGCGACGTCGCCGGCCACTATGAGACCGATGGACGGTACGTGCAGGACGGACGTCTCGTCGGTGTCCGTGTGTCCGACCTCGACGGCCTGGACCAGATTGCGCTCCAACTGGAAGCCGTCGGCGGGAATGGGCTGGGCCAGAACCGGGCTGTCGGGGATCAGGCCGGGGAAGCGCTTGTCCCAACATCTGTTCGCGCCCGTCGGTGGCCTGCTGCTGCATGACCTCGATGGTGCCGCGGGTCGCGTAGACAGTGACCCTGGGGAATCGCTTCACGAGTTCCGCGCTGCCGAACCAGTGATCGCCGTGCCCGTGGGTGGAGTAGATGTGGGTCAGGCGCCTGCCGGACCGCTCGACCCAGTCACCGACCTGTTCGGTCTGATCACGGGTGAAAAGCGGATTGACCAGCACGGCGTCGTCTTCCCCGAGGATCAGGGTTGAGGTCAGCGATGAGGAAACGAGTCTGGCGCCGTTCGGCAGCGTTCCTCGCCGGCCCGGGGTGTGCCGTCGGAAACGAAGGTCTCGTACTCCAGAGAGCTGGGCGCGGATGCGGTCATGATGACTCCTCCCTGAGGGGCGACGTGCAGCCCGCGCGGTCCTCTGGTCACGTACCTGCGGCGGCGGTCCGCTTGCGCAGCGGATTTCAATGCCTGCGCAACGACGACCATGCAACATAACCATATGCATTTTGACTCTGTCGTTAAGTCGAGTTACTTTCGGCTGGAGAAGTACGACAGGCCAGGCAGCATTCACAAGTATCGACATGGCTGATCGGTTACAGCTCCCTCGTAGCTGCCTCTGAGTCCCAAGGAAGCGATCATGCCCGGAGCGCAACTGAGCTGGAGTGTCCACGTGGCGCCGTCGATCCCTACCGAGATCGCGGACCTGCCGCCCGACGTCCCCCGGCGCATGTGGTCGCCCATCACGGCCACACTGATCACGGGCGAGCGCGATGCGGTGCTGGTCGACGCGCTGATGACTGCCGACCAGGCCGACCGGCTGGCCGACTGGGTTGCGGCGAGTGGCATGAACCTCGCCACGGTCTTCGTGACCCATGGGCACGGTGACCACTGGTTCGGGCTGGGCACCCTTCTTGAACGCTTCCCCGGAGCGCGCGCAGTGGCGACGCCGGCGGTGGTGGAGCAGATGAAGAAGCAGATGGCACCGGAGTTCGTGGCGTCGTTCTGGGACAAGCGCTTCCCCGGCCAGATCCCGGACAGGCTCGTGGCCGCGGAGCCGCTGGCCGACGATCGGCTGGAGTTGGAGGGCCATGACCTTGTCGTCGTGGGGCTCGGGCACACAGACACCGATGACACCACCTGTCTGCACGTGCCGTCGATCGACCTGGTCGTGGCCGGAGACGCCGTCTACAACGATGTTCACCTCTATCTCGCCGAATCGCCCGCCGAGGGCCGGCGAGCCTGGCTGAACGCGCTCGACACCATCGCCGCGCTGGAGCCAGCAGCGGTGGTCGCGGGACACAAGAACCCCGACCGTCCGGACGACCCGAAGGCAATCTCCGAGACCCGGCGCTACATCCACGACTTCGAGGTGGTCGCAGAGCGCACCACGACCACTCTCGACCTCTACCGCGGCATGTTGGAGCTGCATCCTGGCCGCGTCAACCAGGGCGCGCTGTGGGGCTCGGCGAGGTCCGCCAAGGGCTGAGCGGCCGCGCCTGGCCGCCTGGTCGCGCAACGGTCGGGGCGCCCAGGGCGAAGAGGCGTCAGCCGAGTGCGTATCCGACGTCCGGATGCTTCTGTCCGCGACGCACCCGAGCCGCACAGCCCGCATGGGCGAACCCGCCGGACCCTACGCGGAACTTCGGGAAGCTGTCGCTCGTCATTCGGAGAGTTACACTTTCAGACGTAATAAGTAAATAGGCTATGGACATGTTGCTGTAGCTGCCGTCACCGAAAGAGATCCGCGAATGTCCTGGACTGCGACAGCCCGATATGGCCTGGAGCCCGCCCCGGGCGGGCTGGCCTTCGTGCAGGACCTGCTCAACACACTGTCCGCCAGCAAGCCCCGGGAGCCTGACCTTCTGCAGACCGCTGAGGCCGCCCGTGCTTGGCTTGACCAGGCGTTGAAGAGCTGGAGTGGCGTGACCCACCGGCCCGCACCCGGCATCGAACTGACAGCCGAGGACGCGCAGGGCCTGCGCGACTTCCGTCACGACCTGCGTCAGAGCCTCCACGCCCAGCTCGGTGACTCGGCGACGGAGGGCGGCCCGGCGGCTTCCCTGATGACCTTGCCCACCGCACTGCGGCTCGATGAGCACGGGGTCATCCACGCCGAGCCCCGCGGTACGGGATGGCGGCAGGTGGCGTCACTCGCCCTCATCGAGGTCTACCAGGCGCAGTGCACCGACACTCTGCGCCGCCTGAAGTCTTGCCGAAACACACGCTGCCTGACTGCCTTCTACGACCGCTCCCGCAACAACAGCGGCGTCTGGCACGACGTCCACGTCTGCGGCAACGCGGCCAACCTGCGCAACTATCGTGCACGCAAGAGGGCTAGCTAGCGCCGACCAGGTCTGACAGCCGGTCCTGCGGCGTGATGCTCGCCGTTGTACCTCGCTTCTGGGCGCCTGAGCCGCCTGCCGCAGCAGGGCAGCCTCCTCCGTGAACGGATGTGTTCTGCAGGAACGACCCACGGAGTAGCTGGGTGTAAGGGTGGCCGTTGCGGAGGCGGGCGAGGGTGAGCAGGGCTTGCTGTCACCCGGATGCGCTCCTCGGCGAGGAACCAGGGCTCCGCTTGGCTGGTGCTGTCAGGAGTAGTGGACATCGCGCAGGTCGATACTGACCATGAGGTGATCGTGGTCGGGACGCCCGTCGGACCGGCGGAGGTACGCGCGACGCCTGGTCGGGAACGTGATTCCGTCTGCTTCGTCGATGTCGTAGACGTACTGCGCGGCCGCGAAGCCCCCGGCGATGTCAACGTGGTAGTCGTGGCGCCTGAGCAGAAGGTCGTCCCCGAAATAGAAGTCCTGCACGGTGCTGTGGCTTGCGATGTCGGCCGGGAAAGTGACCCGCAGATGACGCCATCGCTCAGTTGACGACTCGTTCCACGGTTCCGCCTCCTCTACGCCCATGCCGTTCATGATCGCGAAGAACGGCGTGGTCAGGTACGTCCACAGGGCGTAGCCGTTGAAGTAGGCGCGGTCCAGTGGATCCCAGGGCGTTTTCAGGGTGTGTCCCCGGAATGACGCTCGTGGATGGAAACGTTCGGCTACGACGGTGCCGTCGGCGCGTTCGATCGCGATGCGGTCCGGTGTGAAGTCCGAGCGCTGTGCGGGAGCCCCGAAAGGGCGCACTGAAGCGTGTTCCTTGTGCATGTCGACGGTCATCCGGCGTGGCTGGAGGTCCTGGGGCAGGCCCTTGGCCGCAAAGAGCTCTCCGTCACTGACGATGGTGGCAGTCACGGTTGCGAGCCGGCCCCACCGCTCCGTGCCGCCATGGGCCTCGAGAACTGCTGAGAGTAGGTTGGTCACATCTCCTCCAACAGCCAGTGAGCCGGGTGCTCGGTTTGCGCCTCACGGAGCCTGGAAGGGCCCGGAGACGTTGATGCCGAACGCCCCGCGACTTGGTGGACTGGTTCGTCGCAGAGCCGGGATCGCCCGGACGAGCCGTTTGCTCCGCATGAGGATCAGCTTCACCGACGCCAGGATGCCCAGGAAGCCGCTTGTTGCTTTCTGGTCCTGCCCGTCAGGTGAAGTATGTGTCGTCGATGTCGATCGCGAGAGAGCTGGACTCGCGAGCCCGGGTTTCCGGGTACAACGATGCCGTCGAAACGTCGGTGCAGCGAGACATGGTGCACCGCCGGGCCTGGCCTGGCCCGAGCAGTTTGAACAGGGTTCTGCTTCCTCGGTGTGGATGTCGTCGTTCAGTGGGTGGAACGGAACGGTGAGGTAGTTCCAGCCCGAAGATCTGGCAGAGCGCCTCACGCTGTGGATCGGGCAGCTTTGACAGCTGTCTCTCCAACCTCGAACTCACCCAGCGCGCCATCCGGAAGTTCGTCGACACCGGCACCGCCAGCCGCATCGTCGTCGTCAGCTCGATGGGCGGGTTGATGACCGCCACCGGGCTTGGGTGCGTACTGCGCCAGCAAGCACGCACTCGGAGCCATCGCCGCGACCCTGCGCGACGAGCTCGCGCCCACCGGTCACCGTCCGGACCATCAACCCCGGCCCGTACGAGACCGGCTTCAACGACCGCATGGCCGACACGACCTACCGCTGGCACGACGACGCGGTCAACTTCACCCGCGAGGACGACGTCAGGGCCAACTTCGCCCAGATCATGGCGGGTAAGTTCGACCCGCAGGACATCATCGACAGGATGGTCTCCGTCATCGGCGCCGAAGACGGCACTTACCGCAACGTGTGGCCGCCCGCCATCGAGGACCTCCTCAAGCAGGCCCAGGAGGGCGCCTGGACCCGAAGGATCTGACCGGCACGAACGCGATGGCCCGGGCGGGATCGCGCCGAGTCGAAGGCCGACCGCCCGATGGCCCGGCGGTGTGTACTTGATCAGGCGAGACCGAGCTGACGGAGCATGCCGAGCTCATCGCTGCTACCCCAGCGCTCGACCATCTTCCCGTCGGCGAATCGGCTGATCTGCATGCCTCGGTAACTCACCGTCTTTCCCGTTGGACTGTGCCCCATCAGTTCACCGAGATGTGTGCCCGTGATGGTGTAGGAGAACGCGACTTCGTCGTCGGTGGCCATGACGTGCTCGACCTCGATGTGCAGATCGGGGAAGGCCCGCCTCATCGTGCCGAACATCTCCTCATAGCCTTCAGGTCCCGGAACCTGTCCTGGGGCCGGATCGTGGTCCACGGAGTCGGGCGCCACGTATTCCTCGAGCTCGCCGAGGTGGTCAGTGTTCACCGCTGATCCGAAGCCCTCCAGGATGGCGGCGTTGCTGCTGCGCGACATGACGCGCTCCTTGACGTTGCAGCCCTGGGCGTACACATCGACGATGTGCAGTCGCCCCTTCCTCCCCTCCACGATAGGTGTGGCGGCCTGAGGGGGCCTGCTGGAACGGAAAGTGAGTAGAGGTGGCGGTCAGCGTGGTGTCGGCGGTCGCGTACTTCACTTGAGGCCGCTGAGCATGACGCCGCGGATGTAGTACTTCTGCAGCAGCAGGAAGAGGATCAGGACCGGCAGGATGCTCAGGACGAGGCCGGCCATGACGATGGGCATCGTGCGGGTCGGGTCGACATAGTCCTGCAGGAGCTGGATGCCGACGGGCAGGGTCATCACGTCTGGGTTGGCGGTCGAGACGAGCAGCGCCCAGATGTACTCGTTCCAGGCATCGACGAAGGTCAGCAGCCCGAGTGTCACCATGACCGGCTTGGTCTGCGGCACCACGATCCGCCACCACACGGCGAACTCGCCGGCCCCGTCGATGCGCGCGGCCTCGAGGACCTCGTCCGGGATCGAGACCATGAACTGGCGCATCAGGAAGATCCCGAAGCCGTTGACGAGGAACGGCATGGCGAGCGCCGTGATGCTGACGGTCAGGCCGGCGCCGCCACGCCCGAACAGGTCGTTGCCGCCCGCGAACGGCCAGTGCACCAGGATCAGGAAGTGCGGGATGAAGAAGAGGAACGGGGGGAACATCATCGTCGACAGCACAAGGCGGAAGACGAAGTTCCTGCCGGGGAAGTGGAGTTTGGCGAGCGCATAGCCCGCGAGTGACGACGTGAGCAGCACCGATCCGGTGATCAGGGCGGTGGCGATGACGCTGTTGCGGAAGAGCACCGGCAGATCGAGCTGGTCGATCGCCGCCCGGTAGTTGGACAGGTCGAACGCCTCGGGCAGAAACCGGTACGGCAGCGTGCCGGACTCGCCGGGCCCCTTGAAGGACGTCATCACCATGTCGAGGAACGGCACCACCGTGAGCACGGCGCCGGTCACGACCACCAGATAAGAGAACCACGGGAAACGGCGGCGGATCATGTGTCCTCCCCCTTGCGTCGGAAGATCCACAACTGCACGAGGGTGACCACGAGGACCACCAGGAACAGCACGAAGGCGGCGGCGCTCGCAGTGCCCCAGTCGCCGTACGAGAAGGCCTGGCGGTACATCTCCAGTGCGGCGACATTGGTCGCGTCACCCGGGCCGCCCTTGGTCATCACGATGATCAGCGCGAACGACTGCAGGCCGGTGATGAACTGCGTGATGCACACGAAGAGCAGAGACGGCCGCAGCAGTGGCAGTGTGATCTTCCAGAAGACGATGACGGGCCCGGCACCGTCGAGCGCGGCGGCCTCGTAGTACGACTCGGGGATGGACTTCAGCCCGGCGGTCAGGATGAGGATCGCCGTGCCGACCGAGGCCCAGGCCTGTACGACCACGACCGCGGGCAGCGCGGTGTCCGGGTCCTGGAGGAACGCCACAGAGCCGAGCCCGAGGGCGTTGAGGACGCCATTGACGAGGCCGCCCGGCTCGTACATGTACTTCCATACGTTGCCGATGGCGACGACGGTCGTGACGATCGGCAGGAAGTACAGGGTGCGCCACAGCCCTTGGAACCGCAGCTTGTCGATGCAGTTGGCGACGAGCACGGAGCCGGCGAGCGCGAGGGCCACGGTGCCCAGGGCGAACAGCAGCGTATTGGTGAGGATCGGCGCCAGGAACGTCGATCCGTCCACGAAGAGGTCGGTGAAGTTGTCCAGGCCGACCGGATCGATGTCGCCGAGGTCGAACCCGGCCCAGCGGGACATCGACAGCAACAGCGCGAAGCCGAGCGGCAGGATCAGGAAGACCGCGAAGAACAACAACGTCGGGGCCAGGAAGAGACAGGCGACGACGGCCTGGCGGCGTCGAGGCCGGGTCCGGCGGCGGCCGTCGACGGCGGACCCGGTGGACCCGGCGCCCCGTGGGCTGTGCACCCGCTCGGTCGTCTCCGGCGCCAAAGCGTTCACCACGAGCGCGACACCTCCTGATCGACCTGACGGCGGATGGTGCGCAGTGACTCGTCGACCGACCGCTGACCGGTCCACAACGCCTCGATGTTCTTGCGCAGCAGCGACTTGGCCTGCTGCGCGCCCGGTACGTTCGGCTCCGGCACCGCGTACGCCAGCGCGTCCAGGAACGGGCGCAGGTTCGGATCGCTGCCTTCACTCAGGAGTGTCCGCATGTCGTCGGCGCGGCCGGTCAGAGAGCCGACCGACACCTGCAGGGAGCTCATCCGGGTCGCTGTCGCACCCTTCTTGGCGCTCTTCGTGCCCACTTTCTCGGTGTTGAGCCAGCGCAGGAACTCCCAGGCCTCGCCCGGGTGTTCACTGGCCGTGTTGACCCCCAGCATGAAGCCGGTGGAGAGCGTGGCGCGCTTGTCGTCCGCCTCAGGGACGGGCAGCGGAGCGACCCCGACATCGCGGTAGGCCTTGCCCATCTCGGTCTTCAGGCTTCCGGTCCACCAGCCGGCGCTGACCACCATGGCCACCTGTCCGGACTGGAACGCCTTGTAGACGTTGACGCCGGGAGCGCTCGCGCCTTTGACGACGAGGCGGTGCTCCAGATCGAACACGGCCCGGCCGGCCGGCGAGTCGATGGCGGTCCTCCTGCCGTCCGTGGAGACGAACGTTCCGCCGGCGGCGTTGAGCAGGGCGAGCGTCTGGCCGACGGTGGTGGAGTCGTCGTAGGTCGACAGCCCGAATCCCTGCACCAGCGTGTTGCCGTACCGGTCCCGCTTGGCGGTGCGGTAGGCCGCATCCTCCAACTCACGCCAGGTGCGCGGGGGACGCTCGATGCCGGCCTCGCGCAGCAGTCGCTTGTTGTAGTAGAGGGCGTACGTCTGCACCTCGGTGGGGTAGCCGTAGATCCTGCCCCCCACCGACGAGGCGCCGACCGCGGCCCTGCCGTAGCCGCGCCTGATTTCCTCGGCGTGCTCGGACGGAGCGGGCCGCAGGACGCCGGCCTGGACGAGCTGGCCGTTCCACAGGCAGTACGGGTGGAGGATGTCGGCACCCTGACCCGCCGCCTGCCGGACCATGAACGTGGTCAGCAGATCCGTGAACTCGACGGCCTTCGTCCGCACCTTGACCCGGTCATGAGTGGCGTTCCACTCGTCGACCGGGCGCTGCAGGGCCTCCTTGAGTGTCCCGCTCGCGTAGTGGGAGAGCAGGGTGAGGACGATCGGATCCCCGGGCCGCCCGGTGCCCTGGTACGGCGCGGCGCATCCGGAGGCGAGCAGGGCCGGGGGGAGCAGCGCCCAGGGGAGGGCAAGCGCGAAATGACGGCGGCTCAGACCACCGGTTCGGTGTGACGGCGTCATCGGGCGGTCTCCCGGCGCATCACGCGAAACACCCGGGTCGTGGAGAAGCCGCTCTTGCGGTACAGGTGGCCCGCCGGGGACTGCTCGCCGGTCCACAGGAACCACGCGGAGTGCGCACGGCGCGCCCGCATCCGCTCCAGGACGAGGTGGAGCAGGACCTTGCCGAGTCCGGTGCCGCGCATCTCCTCCAGCACGCCGAACGGCCCGAACCGCTCGTCCACCGCATCGAACGTGCCGTGCATCGCCCAGCCGACCAGGCGGCCCGAAGGGTCCCGGGCGACGACGATCCGGTCGAGCGGCGTGCCCGCGGCCAGACACTGCCGGATCGTGCACGCCCAGTCCGGGCCGAAGTGGTTCCCGGCGAGCGCGAACAGGTCCACCAGGTCGTCGTCGCGCGGAGTGGCGAACCGGTAGCCCTGCGCCGTCAGTTCGTCCAGGCGGCACGCGACATCCTCCGGGATGCGATAGCCGACCAGGCCGCGGTCCATCGCCGCCGCCTCGTACAGCGTGCGAAAGCCCAGGGACTCAAGGAGCCCGGCCGCTTCCGGGTACGCCTCGGCGTCCAGGCCGGGGAGGACGTAGTTCGGGGTGTACGAGGAGAAGTCCACCCGGGTGCGGCCGTGGCCGTGCAGCCAGTCGACGGCTTCGGTCAGTAGCCGGCGGCCGAGGCCGCGCCCGCGGACGGCCGGATCGACGAAGAAGAACGGGATCCAGCCCTGCTCCGGCTCCAGATCGGTGCCGTTCATCGGCGTCAGACGGCGCACCGCGTAGGCCGCGCCGACGACACGGTCGCCGTCGACGGCGACCCGAAGCCCCTCCGGATCGAAGTTGGCGTCGAGCAGCACCAGGGAGCGGAAGCGGTCCGGGGTGATGGAGTCGGCCGGCGCACTCCGGCGCCACGCCTCCACCAACCCCGGGCCGTCGCCCGCGCCGAAGCCACGAATCTCGAGCCGGGATGTCGTCGTGCGATCGGTCGTCGACGGCGTTGTCGTCATCAATGGGGTTGTCCTTCCATACGCAGATCACGGACGGCGTCGAACGTCGCCCGCGGCGTCGGCGACGGGGCTGGGCGTGGCGTTGGTGGTGGCAGAGGGCAACGCGTCGCGGCGGCGGGCCAGGAGGTCTCAGGAGTAGAGCAGCACGTCGTCGCCGGCCCACCGGCCGGGCGGCGCCGGCGGATCGCACAGCGGCAGCGGGTCGTCGCCCGCGTCGACGGCGCGCCGTAATCGGTCGGCCCCCCACAGCAGGTCGATGAAGTGACGGTGGCCGGTCCCCTCCACGACGCCGTCCGAGGTACGCCAGTCGAAGTCGTCCGGGTACAGCCGGCGCAGCGTGGCGAGCATCGCGACGGCGGTACGCACGGGCGCGAACACCTCGCGATCGGTGATGTGGAGCTGGACTCCGCGCAGTGGCCGTCCGGCGTGTTTGTGGAAGGTCGGTACGTACCGAAGATCACGGAAGTGCACTCCAGGCAGGGCGAGCTCGGCGAGCGAGGGCGCGAACCGCGCGTCGATGTACGGGGCCCCGACGATCTCGAAGGGCTGCGTGGTACCACGGCCCTCCGAGAGATTCGTCCCCTCGAACAGACAGGTGCCGGGGTAGAACGCGGCAGTGACCGGCGTCGGGATGTTCGGCGAGGGCGCAACCCACGGCAGGCCGGTGGCCTCCGCGTCCATGGCGCGTCGCCAGCCGGCAGCCTCGATCACCGTCAAGTCGGCGGCATTACCCGCCACTTGGGGCACGGCCGAGCCGTTGAGATGCCGGGCGAGTTCACCGCAGGTGAGACCGTGGCGGACGGGTACCGCCGCGCGCCCGACGAAGCTGGCCCACGCCGGGTCGAGCAGCGGGCCCTCGCTGACGAGTCCACCGAGGGGATTCGGCCGGTCGGCGACCACGAACCGTACGCCCGTACGAGCCGCCGAGACCATCAGGTCGAACATGGTCCACACGTAGGTGTAGAACCTGGCCCCGATGTCCTGCAGGTCGTACACGAGGGCGTCGACGCCGCTGTCGACGAGCAGTTCGTCGAGGCGCTCGCCGCTGCACCGGTATGTGTCGTGGACCGGCAGGCCGCTGGTCGGGTCCGCCTGAGCGGCCTCGCTCTCGCCGGCCTGGCCGGTCCCGTGCAGCCCGTGCTCGGGACCGAACAGGGCGACCAGCCGCGCGCCGGCCTCGAGCAGCGCGGGCGCGGCCGGGCGCAGGTCGGGGAGGACGCCGGTGTGGTTGGTCACCAGCCCGAGCCGTCCGGGCCCGGCAAGTCCGGGCGACGCGTGCAGTCGTGCGATGCCGGTTGTCACCGCGACGCGGTCGTCCGCGCTCATCCTTCACCCCCGTCTGCCGGTGACATCTCGAAGCGGTGGTCGGAAATGTACTTGCATATCCTGGAATGTTGCCATGATTCACCGGCAGTTCGTGTCAAGGGTGGGCGCGGGGTCTCTCGCGGCGGCGGCACACGTCGAGCGGACTCGCCCAGGAGAGACCGGGGAGTGAACAGCACGGCATGGGTGACCGTGGACATCGTCGCCGACCTGACAGTCGCGATGGTGTGCCGCACCGCCGCACCCGGTCGAGGAGAAGCCTGCCGACTCGAACCACCGCGCTCCCTGAATCTGGTTCAGGCAAAGAAGATGTACCACCGTGCCGGACTTCCGCCACTGCGGAGGAGAAATCCTCTGGCCACCCGAAGGCAGCCACTCATAGGCGATGGGGACGAGAGAAGACGGACCATGGACTCCCGCATCCCCCGACTGCGCCGCAAGCAGGCCAGGATTCCATTCCGACCGTGGCGCAGGGGCAGCTGGCAGCACGGTGCGGCGAGGAGGGAATTGATCAGGTGCCGGAGCGGGGCGTCAGCTCTCGGCGGGACAATCCGTCGTGGTGACACGCACGTGGTCAACGTGGCGGCGAGTCATGAGTACGGTTGTGCAGGCAGGTAACCACAGATGGTCATGAAGTACCGGCGTGACGTGGGGAGTTGAAGGGCGATCGCGTGCCCTCACCCGCCGGGACACATGGCGGCAGCACCTGCACACGTGTGCTCTGATCCGGCCGGAAGCCACGGGGGAGACACGCATGAAGCTGGCCATCTGCCTGCCGGCCCTGCCGGTCCTGACGACCGAGGGCGTCGGCGGAGGATCTGCAGAGCCGAAGTGGAGATCGCCTGTACCTGCGATGCCCGGACAAGGAGGTGAGCGCCACGGGCAAGCGCGATTGCCGACGCTCGCTATGCGCCGTCCAGCGGCTACGGCTCCAGGCCGGCTGGCCCGGGTCCTATGGGGAAAGTGCTGATCACAGTCATTCGTTGAGGACTGTGACGAGCGCGGTCGCCTCGTAGCGGACGGCAAGCTTCTCGTACCTGGTGGCCACGGCCCGGTGACGTTTGAGACGGTTGACCCCGCCGTCCACGGCATGGCGCTCGCGGTAGTCACGAGCCTGGGGTGCGTTTTTGAAGTGCTTGGCCTTCATGGTGCGCGTGGCCGAGGTGACGAGGCGTTAGCGATCCGGGACAGGCGGCTCGATGCTGTCCGGGTCTGCGTGCCACCACGGCGCCGACGTGATGTCCTCGATGATCTGCCGCCAGCCTTTCGTCCGGTGGCCTCCCGTAGGGGCTGTGTCGTCCAGCCAGATCTCTGTGCCCACGGGGAGATCCGCGGGCTCGCGGTTGCCGCCTATGGTGACGGTGAATTCCGGGTCCGACGGGCTGCTGTGACTGTAGTAAACGCCGCCCCGGCTCCACGCCTCGACGCCGAACCCGGCCAGCGGCGCCTGCCATGTCCCCTCGCCCGGGAAGAGAAGCAGAAGCTTGTCGCCCGGCATCGGTATGTCCAGGTCTTTCACCCGTGACGCCAGATCCTTGATCCGCACGGTGGGTTTGATCTGGAGGCCGAAGCCGGTGCGATGCGAGCTCTCCACTGTGAGCAGGTAGTAGGGCACGACGGATCTCCCGGGATGACAGGTTCGCGCGTACGACGGGCGTATCTGACCACGTCGCGGTACTCGCGTTCAACGTCGTCAGAGCCACTCGTTGATGCCAGTGATGGTGACGGTGACTGTGGCTTCGTGGCCGACGGCGAGTTCGTCGTACCTCGTGGCCGCTGTCCGTTGGCGCTTCGGGCGATGGATCCAGCACTCCGCCGTGTGACGGTCGGTGTAGGCGTTCTTGTCGAAGTGGGCGTGATCGCGTGATGAGGGAGCACGGGGGACGGGGGATCTCTCCGGAGGCCACGGTGCGGATGCCGTCGAGGAGCGCGTCGGCGCGGATGGCATCGGTCGCGGCGAGGCCGTCGGTGGCCGCAGCGACCACGTCCATGTCCTCGCAGGAGTCGAGCAGGATCCGGAAGGTGGCCCGCGGCAGGGTCTGGTAGTCGACGAGCAGCACGCGGATGGTCATGGGGCTCTTGCGGGTGTCTGGAGTGGATGGGGACTTCGGCGGTCACGGCGAAGCCACCTACGGGGCGGTGGCCCACCTGCAGGTGGGCGGCGGAGGACTGGGTGCGCTCCCGTATGCCGATGAGGCCGAACCCGCCGCCCGGAGCCGGTGGAGGGGTGGTGTCGCCGTCGTCGCTGACCGTGCGGGTCAGCCGGTCCGGGGTGAGACCATCGGCCATATGAGGGGTGCCACCTCGCTGGCCAGGGGTGATGACGAATGCGAGCGGCCGCCGTCGGCCCTCGCTCGCGTGCTGGATCCTGGAGCTGAAGCTGCCCCGCGAACGGCCCAGGGTCTCATCGTCCCGATGCGTGGCAGGGCGAGTGCGGGTACCCGGGCCGCGGGACGGACGCAAGATCCATCTCCATCTCCGCCTCCATCTCCCCACCCGCCTCCGCCGTCCGGCGACCGTGCCCGTCCGCTGCCCCGGCAGACCTCGCCCAGAGCATCCGGCAGCTTGCGGATCCATCGGCGCGGATCCATGGGCGCGGACCCATCGGCGCGGATCCGGCCGACCGCGGCGCCGTCAGGGTCGCGTCAGTGTCGCGACAACCGCGCCTACCTGCGGCGTTGGGGGGGATCAATCGAGTGGGGGATTTCGGCGAGCGTCGCGCCTGCGACGAGCCGGGGCCGCCCGCTCGTTCAGTGTCTGGGCCATGCCGACCAGGGCAAGGGCGCCTTCCGCGTCACGGTCGGACCTGGTGATCGGCGCTCCGGCTGTGGGGCGTGGCAGGCGCGGTAGGAGTGCCGCCTGTCGGCGCGGGCGCCGGGGCGCGATGCGGTGTATTCAGGACATATGGTTTCTCGACGACTCGGTAAAGATCAAGGTTTGTCAGGGGAGCCACGTCACGTCCTGCTGGCGGTACCGATCGCGTTGATCGCGATTGTCACGGTGGTCGACATACTCGCTCCGCCCAGCGTCCACCTCGGGCCCTTTCTGGTCGCCGCACCTGCTCTCACCGCGTCGTTCGCAGGGCCCTGGGCGACCGGTCTCATCGGCGCGCTCGCCGTCCTGGCCCAGACCGTGGTCGCGGTGATTCGGACCAGCCTTATTGATCTGAACCACACCTTCCAGCTCATCGTCCTGATCCTGATGTCAGCGCTCGTGACCTTCTTTGCCCACCTGCGAGGACGCCATGAAAGGGAAGTGAGCCGACTGCGCTCGGTGGCGATGGCCGCACAAGAAGTGGTGCTCAAGCCGATTCCCCAACGGATCGGCCCGTTGCGCATCGCCTCTGTCTACCTGGCCGCGGAGACCGAGGCGCAGATCGGTGGCGACCTGTATGCCGCCGCCCGCACGGCCAAAGGAACCCGGATCGTCATCGGCGATGTCAGGGGCAAGGGTCTCGAGGCGGTCGGGGACGCCGCCCTCCTTCTCGGCGCATTCCGGGCCGCGGCCCACAGACAGGCCGACCTGCCCGCGTTGGTCGCCTTCCTGGAAGGAACCGTCTCCTCGGACCTGGACGACCCCGCGACCCCCGAAGACGAGGCAGAGGATCGCGGCGAGGCATTCATCACCGCCGCCGTGCTGGACGTCCCGGACTACGAACCGGCCCTTCACATGATCAACTGCGGGCACCCCCCGCCCCTGCTGCTGCGCGGCGGCCAGGTCGGCCTGCTCGAGGTGAGACACTCAGCGCCTCCTCTGGGTCTCACCGAATTCGTGGAATCCGAACTCTTCCCGGAAACGTTCGCCTTTGAGCCCGGCGACATCGCCCTTCTCTACACCGACGGCGTCATCGAGGCCCGCGACCGGAACGGCACGTTCTACCCGCTCGCGGAACGCGTGGCCGGCAAGTCCGGCAAGGGGCCCGACGCTCTCCTGGCCCACCTGTGCGCGGACCTGTTGCACCACGCCGGCGGACATCTGGATGACGACGCCGCCATGGTGGCGATCGAGCGCATGCCGGGGTCGTGGTGAGCACCGGTAGGAACATCTCGCGCCTCCAGCGGCCGAAGCGCCCGCTGCCCGGCGCGGCCGTGTCCGATCATGAGGGGCAGGAGAGTGCCTTGCCCCACGCGGATCTCACCCAGCGGCTGTGCACGAATCGGGGTGGCCGATCCGCCGGTCGCCAAGGACTTCGCGGTCGGCTCCGCGCTGCAGGGACTGATCTCGGCTGCCGCGATCGTCGGTGCGATGTGCGGCGCCGCGCTGCTGGGGCCGTTGGGGGACCGGATCGGCCGTAGCCGGATCTTCCGGCTGGACCGGCGGATGCGCGTCGGCTTCTCGGTGCTGTGTACCCTCGCCGGAATTTGGTTCTGGCCGCCGTTGCGTGAATCCCCAGGACAGGGAGGAAAACGGTGGGGGGTGTGCTGTTTTCCGGGATCGATGTGCGAGTGGAGCGCGCGAACGCCTGCGCGGACGTCGTAGTGGTGAAGGCGGTGTCCGTCGGCGGGCCGGAGTGGTGCCCGGATTGTCGCAAACGGGCCGCACGGGAGCACAGGTCGTATCAACGGATGCTGGACGAGCGGTCGTTGGGCGGCCGACGGGGCGTGGTTCTGCTTCGGGTACAGCGGCCTTACGGGGTGGAGGCGGTCGTTCGCGGTGGAGCTGGGCGGCTGTCCGGCCGCGCGGCTGTGCTGGGGGTTAGGGCTGGCCGCGGGTCCCTCCGCCAGGACCTTGACACCGTTACCGCAGGCCTCACCCTGGCGTGGACTCCGGTGTCGTCGAGCCCCCTTCGAACTTTCCGGACCCGTACCCCCCCCACAAGCCGGCACAGCGCCTGCCTGGCGGCGGGCAGCAGGCGCGCGTCCTTTGGCAGTTGACGGCCCGCGGCCGTCGACGCGGATCTGGCGCCCGAGCGGCTCCCGCGGGACCCCGACGCCGTCCCCGAGTGGTGTGACCTCCCCGAGCGAACCGGCGGCGAGGTGCCGGACCGCGGCCCTCGGTCGCCTGCGTCGAGGAGAAGCTGCAACACGTCGCGAGGTCCGGGGCTCCCTCGTCCTTCCATGCTCCAGCGCTGATGCCCTGGGGGTATCACCGCTGACGGAAGAGGTCTTGGACGCCGGCCGCGGCACGGAGACAGGGTGGAGGAGCGGCGGAATCTCCCGCCGCCGACCACAAGGACCGTGAGAGCGATGCAGATCTTCATCACAGGCGGCTCCGGCTACATCGGCCGCTCCACCATCCGTGCACTGACCGGGCACGGCATCGGCGTGACGGCGCTGGCGCGCAGCGAGCACGCGGCGCGCACCGTGTCGGACCTCGGTGCCACCCCGGTTGCGGGGGCGCTCAGCGACACCGATGTCCTCCATGAGGCGGCCCGCAGGGCCGACGGGGTCATCCACCTCGGGGTGGACTACGCCGAGGGCACGGCGGACGTCGACCGCGCGGCGGCGGCGGCCTTGCAGGACGGCGTGGGAAGCGGACCCTATGTGCACACGGGCGGGGTGTGGGTGTACGGCGACACTGACGGGGTCGTCGACGAGGACGCCCCGCTGAGCCCGCCGCGTATCACCGCCTGGCGCCTGGAGAACGAGAAGCGGGTGCTCGCCCGGGCCGCCACCGGAGAGCGCCCTGTGGTCGTGATGCCAGGGCTGGTCTACGGCCGCTCCGGCGGACTGGCGCAGTCGTTCTTCGTCGAGCCGGGGCGCACCGCGGGAGCCGTGCCCTGCATCGGGGACGGCTCCAACCACTGGGCACTGGTCCACGTCGACGACATCGCCGAGCTGTACGCCCTGGCCCTGAACGCCCCGGCCGGTTCCGTCTACGCCGGGGTCGGCGGCCAGAATCTTCCGCTGGCGGACGTCACCCGGGCCCTCAGCCACGCCGCCGGATGCCCGGACCGGATCGAGTCGCTGACCGTCGAGGAGGCCGTACGGCGGATGGGCCCGATCGCCGAGGCGTTCGCCCTCGACCAGCAGTTCAGCGGCGCCCGGGCGCGCCGCGAGCTCGGCTGGACGCCCACCCGTCTCGACGCCCTGGCGGAACTCGCCCAGGGCTGAACAACCAGGCAAGGGGGTGCCTGACCCATCGGGAAGGCGGTGCCGCATGCGGGGCCTGGAAGTCATCACGGCAATTCTCGCGACCGTGCTGGCCATGACGTGGCTGGCTCGCCGCCTGCGCTGGAACGAGCCGGTCCTGCTGGTGGCGGGTGGCTGCCTGATCGGTCTCACCCCCGGGTTCCGCACGCTGGTCCTGCCGCCCCCGGTCGTTCTGCTGCTCTTCTTGCCACCCTTGCTCTACTGGGAGTCACTGACCACCTCGCTCCGCGAGATCAGGACGAATCTGCGCGGGATCGTACTGCTCGCGACCGGTCTGGTGCTGGCCACCGCTGCCGCCGTGGCCGGGGTGGGGCACGCGCTGGGCCTCTCCTGGCCGCTCGCCCTCGTCCTGGGCGCTGTAGTGGCCCCCACCGACGCCATCGCTGTGCAGTCGGTCGCCCGGCTCCTGCCCCGCCGGATCCAGACCGTCCTGAGGGCGGAGAGCCTGATCAACGACGGCACCGCACTTGCCCTCTACGCGGTGGTCGTCGGGGTCGCCGTTCAGGGACAGGCTGTCACCTGGACGGGCACCGCCGCACGCTTTCTGCCGGCCTACGCGGGCGGTATCGCGATCGGCGCCGCCTGCGCCGCCGCCGTGGTGGCACTGGGCAGACGGTTGCGCGACCGCGTGTGGGAGAGCGCCCTGACCGTGCTCACCCCGTTCGCCACCTACCTGCCCGCTCAAGTGCTGGGTGTCTCCGGCGTCCTGGCGGTGGTCACCTGCGGGCTCATCCTCAGCCAGGCGGGCCCCAAGGTGACCAGCGCGGGGGTCAGAGTGCAGATCACCGGCTTCTGGGAGGTGAGCACCTTCATCCTCAACAGCGCCCTGTTCGTTCTGGTGGGCATCCAGACACCCGCCATCGTGAGCGCGATCAGCTCCGCCTCCCTGGGACACGCCGTGGTCACCGCGTCGCTGGTCGGTGGCGTGGTGATCGCCACGCGCCTGCTGTGGCTGTACTCGGTGCCCTACCTGCTCCGTGCCGTCGACCGTCGTCCGGTTCAGCGCACGCTGCGCTCCGGCGCCCGGGAAAGGTTTCCGGTGGCCTGGAGCGGGGTGCGCGGGGCCGTGTCGCTGGCGGCCGCTCTCGGTGTCCCGGCCACCACGGCCGCGGGTCGGCCGCTCGAAGGACATGGCCTGGTGGTCTTCACCGCCGTGGCCGTCATCCTGGTCACGCTGGTCGTCCAGGGCACGACCATGCCCGCGGTGATCCGCTGGTCCGGACTGCGCGGAGATCCCGACGAGACCAGCGAGGAACGCAGCGCCCATCGCCAGATCGTCACTGCCGCGCTGGCAGTCCTTCCCGACTACGCCGACCGCCTGGATACGCCGCAGGAGACCACCGACGCCATCCGGAGCGAACTGCGCCAATACGCTGCCCAGGACGCAGGACCGCCCGGCACCGGGCCCGGCGTGCGGACCGGGCTTGAACTGCGCCGTGCCCTGATCGGCGTCAAACGCAGCGCCCTGATCCGTCTGCGCGACCAGCGCATCATTGACGACATCGTCCTGCGCCGGCTGCAGGCGGTCCTGGACAGCGAGGAGATCAGGATCGAGCTGGCCCTGCGTGCCTTCACCGGCCGCCCGGCGGCGGTCATGAACACCCACACCCGCTGACCGGCCCGGCTCTGGTCGATCCCCTCACCGACGGCGTCGATCGTGCCGGCGCCGTCGGTGAGGGGTGACCTCCGAGAAGCGCTTGGGGTGGGCGACGCCGGAGCGCGCCTGCCAGTCGGTCGGGTTGACCCCGGACACGGCAACCCGGACGCGAACCTCGCCAGGGCCGAGCGCGGGCAGGTCACGGTCCACGTGGCGAAGAACGCCGGGGCCGCCGTTGTGGCGGCAGATGATGGCCTTCATGATCCGCCCTATGAACGGTTCCGGTCAGCCGATGGGGAGCTCGTTGGGACGGGACTCGATGGCATCGAGGGTGGCGAGGGTCGCGGCTTCGAAGGTGATCTTGCCGGCCGCCAGGTTGGCCTCGAGGTGGGCGGCGTCGGCGGTGCCGGGGATGAGCAACACGTTCGGGGCGTGGTGCAGTAGCCAGGCGAGGCCGACCTGGGAGGGTGCGACGCCCAGGGACTCGGCCACGGCGTGCACCACCGGCTCCTCGGTGATCTTGGGCAGACCTGGGAAGGCCCCGCCGAGCGGGAAGAACGGCACCCAGGCGATGCCTTCGGCTGCACACAGTTGCAGCATGTCCTCGTCGTCGCGGGAGACGAGGCTGTACGCGTTCTGCACGCAGGCGATGCCCGCCGGCAGAGCGCGGCGCAGGCCGTCGAGGGTGACGCTGCTCAGACCGATCGCACCGATCTTGCCCTCGTCGCGCAGGCCGGTCATCACCGCGAGCTGGTCATCGAGGCCGACCACTTGGTCGCCCTCGGGACGCAGGCCGGGGCCGGTGTCCAGGCGGCGGAGGTTGACCACCGGGAGCTGGTCGACGCCGAGGCTGCGCAGGTTGTCCTCGACGCTGGCGCGCAGCTGTTCGGGGCGCTGCGCCAGCCGCAGCGGCAACCGCCCGCCCGGGTCGGGGTCGGCGCCGACCTTCGTGACCACCAGGACGCCGTCCTCGGGGCGCAGCGTCTCGCGGATCACGTCGTTGGCGAAACCGAAGCCGTAGAACTCGGCGGTGTCCACGTGGTCGACGCCCAACTCGACCGCGTGACGCAGCAGTTCGACCGCCTCGTCGCGGCGGTCATGCAGGCGTTCGAGCTGTAGTGCGCCGTAGCCGACCCGTAGAACGGTGCGGCCGGCGAACGAAGCGGTCAGGGCGGTCATAAGGCTGTCTCCTCGGTCGGTGATCGCAAGGCGGCGTACAGTAGTTCGGCCAGGTAGAGCGCCGCGATCCGGTGAGCGATCGGGGTGGCGCGCTCGCGGGCCTCGGCCGGCTCCTGGCGCTCGACCTTGACCAGCCAGGCCGTGACGCAGTCGTGCAGCAGTGCGCGCAGCCGGTCTGTCATGTCGACGACAATGTCGCGGATGGCCGGGTCGGTCGTCGCCTCACCCCAGGTCTGCACGCCGACCCGGGCGTCGACGACGTCGATGGCGGCGATCAGGCGGGCCAGCAGTTCCTCCGGGTCGGGCGGGGTGTCGCTGCCCGCGTACTCGTCGAGGACCGCGGCGCGCTGGGCGAGCACCTCGCGGGCTGCGGCTTGGACCAGGTCGGCCTTGTTGTCGTAGTGGGCGTAGATCGAGCCGGTCGAGAGGCCGGACTCGGCGGTGATGTCGGCGATCGAGGTGTGCTCCAGGCCGTTGCGGCCGAAGCAGCGTACGGCGGCCTCGGTGATCTGGGCGCGCCGGAGCTCCTTGCGCGCGTCGGTGAGTCGCGGCACCGCACCCCCCACAAAAGGATCTGGCATTCTGCTTGTGAAGCACACTAACAGAACAGTCATTCTGTTTGCGGTGCAAGCTCAGTGATCTTGTGGGCGGAAGCAACTGAGGTCCCCTGAACGGGATGTGACGCCACCTCAGTTGCGGTGGTTGATCACAGCTGGGTCAGTGAGTCCAGGAGTTCGCGGCCATGCGGCCACGGGCCCAGGCCGCTGGCGGAGTTGATGTGTCCGCACGCGCCCGCCTGATGCCATCGCGCCGCCCATCGCTCCGCGAAGTCCATGGCTGCCTCGGGGGTGCAGTACGGGTCGTTGGTGCTGCCCACCACCAGGGCCGGGCACGGCAACGGTCGTGCGGACAGTTCGATGAACGTCGGGGCCTTCTGGCGTGGGAACGCCGGCCCCTGTGGGTCGGGAGGCGCGACCAGGAATGCGCCGTGTATCGGGCTCGCCGGGTTCTTGTCCAGCCAGGCGGAGGCCGCCCAACAGCCCAAGCTGTGGGCTACCAGCACAACGTGGCTGTCCTCACGGCAAGCATCGTCGTATGCCCTCTGGACAGCGTCGACCCAGTCATCCAGGTCGGGGGCGGACCACGAGGCAGGGGAGATTCTCACCGCTGAGGTTCCCCATTGTTGCTCCCACAAGGTCTGCCAGTGCTGCTCGTCGGAGCCGTCGATGCCGGGGATGATGACGTACGTGACCACTGCTGCCACCGTTTCACTCGTTGCCCCCTGCGATCCTGGGGACGTCTGGCGCCGATTCTGTTGGAAGTGACAGAACAGCGACAGCGACGCAAGCGATCTCTAAGAAGATGGTGCGGACAACGATGGAATCACTTGACCGGATCGACCGGGACATCCTCGCCTTGCTCCAGGCCGAAGGCCGGTTGACCGGAGCGGAGGTAGGACGCCGCGTCGGACTGTCGCAGCCCGCGGCCAGTGCCCGCATCCAGCGGCTGGAGAAGAACGGCGTCATCACCGGCTACCGGGCCGATGTCGACCCCGCGGCACTCGGTCTGAACATTCACGCGATCATTCGCCTGCGCACTACGCATGCCCAGCTCTCCCGCGCCCTGGACGTGGCTTCCCGGATCCCCGAGGTCGTCTCCACCCTGAGAGTCACCGGAGAGGACTGCCTCATCTTCGACGTCCGTTGCCCGCAAGCAGGACGACTCGAGGAAGTCGTCGACGCACTTGCCCGCTACGGCCCTGCCACCACGTCACTCGTGCTCCGCGCCTACCCGCCGAAACCGCTGACCGACGCCACGTCAACAACGTCGTGACCCGCCCCGACCGGCCGTTCGAGGGCCGACACCTTCGCCAGGGGAGCAGTGGCGTGAGTGCTCCCGCCGGCCCGCGCGGAAGGCATCATCGAAGACGCGGAACGGCGCGGCTGAATGATGGCCAAGATCGCAGCGGAACTGTCGGCCGTTCATGAGGGCGTTGCGGGGCGAATCGCCGCGGTTTCCGCGGAGTGGGTGGCGAGCTACGGAGCCGCATCGCGCGGGCCCAAGCGGAAGGCTCTCTGCATGCTGACGCGGACAGCCTCGCCGGCCTTCTGCTTCTTCGGATACCTGACCACCAGAGGTCCCAACCGGGCCGATCACACGGCCGTTCGCACTGGTGAGGGGCAGTCCGCCACCGAAGGTCACCAGACCGCCGTCGGTGACCTCCACGTTGTAGAGGTCACCACCTGGTGGGGAGAGCTCTCCGATCGCGGCCGAGGGCATCGTGAACAGGGCTGCGGTCTTCGCCTTCTTGATCGCGATGTCGATGGATCCCAGCCAAGCGTCCTCCTGGCCTCTGCGCGGTTCACCGCTTCCTACAACGTGGGGGCAGCCACTGTCCCTGGTCCTTCCCGCGCCCGCCCGAGGCCAATTTCGAATAGCGGCGTTTGAGCCCAAGCCGACTCACTTGATGATTTCCAGGAGCCGGTCGGCCAGAACCGTCGCCGAGCTGGGGTTCTGCCCTGTGACGAGGTTGCGGTCTTCCACCATGTACGGCTCCCATATCGGGCCGCGGCTGTAGTCGACACCGACCTTCTCCTTCAGATCGGTCTCCAGCAGCCATGTCGCCCGGGGTGCCAGTCCGACGCCTTCTTCCTCGTCGTTGGTGAAACCCGTGACCCGGTAGCCCTTGAAGGGCGACTCGCCGTGGATCCTGGTGGCCAGCATCGCGGCGGGGCCGTGGCACACGATGAAGAGCGGCCTGCCCGAGGCGAGCTGCGCCGTCAGCAGTCGGCCGACGTCGGCGTCGAAAGCCAGATCCGCCATCGGACCGTGGCCACCGGGCAGGTAGACCGCGTCGTAGTCTTCGAGGCGGACGTCCGACAGCTTGAGGGGCCGCCGCATCGCCTCCGCGGAACGGATGATGGCCTCCAGCTCCAGGGCCACGTCCTCACCGCCCGTCATGGAGGGGCGCAGGCTCATCATGTCGACGTTCGGGATCACACCGCCCGGAGTTGCCACCACCACCTCGTGGCCGGCCTCCGTGATTTTCTTGTACGGCATCGCGAACTCTTCGGCCCAGTAGCCGGTCGCATACCTGGTCCCGTCCTTGAGCACCCAATACGTCGCTCCGCTGACGATGAAAAGTACCTTCGCCATCGCACGTCGCCTCCGCATCTCACGTGACGTACTCCCCCATCTCAGCCTAGGCGCATGACTGAACGGGCGCATGCGGACGGCCTTTGCGCACCCGAATTCCGCGCGTAGGTGCACGTAGAGTGTGCAAGCCCATTCGAAGAGCTCTATACCTACGTGCGCGTCGAGCGCGGTCCGTGCGCCATGCCGATCTGACAACTCCGCGGCATGCAGGCCGCATTCGGTCAGTTTCGTCGTGCGTCCCGCGGTAGGGCGCGGTACTTCCATGGAACCTGGCCACTCCCTGATCAGGCCTCGGGCCGTCCATCCCGTGAAAGCGCGAGGCTAACCATTCACTTCCTTTGGTGTGATCGTGAGGGATGCCTCTTGTGCGGCGAGCGAGGCTGTCGTCGATCTCGCGGTGGCAGGGAGGTCGGGGCCGTGATTGTGTTCGTGGCCACGACCGGCTGCACACGGAAGCAAATGTCGCGGCCACACTCATCTGTTACCGCATACTCCCCAAGTGAAATGGCCTGTAACTCACACTAGTTCGGGTTGCGGTTCCGGTAGCCGCGCTGGTGCGGTCTTCGGATCCCACAGCCTGGCGGTCTGCATGTAGCCGCGGACCACTGAGGCCATTGCCAGAATGAGAAGTGGCCCAAATAGCCACGGATATTTGGCCATCTCCACCGGCAGATAGCGATATGACACCAAGAGCGCGGCGAAGACCGTGGCACTGTAGGTGACCAGCTGGATTCCCGACCGGTCCCAGCCACGGTCGAGCGAGCGCAGCGCTGCCTCGATCGTGAATGCAAACACCACACCGGCAACGAGATCCACGCCGTAGTGGTAGCCGAATCCCAGCGTTGCGCTGAGCGTGGCAATCAGCCAGAACGTGCCTGCGAATCGCAGAATCCGTGGGCCCCTACGGGAATGAATGAAAATCGCGGTGGCCCACGCTGTGTGCAGGCTGGGCATGCAGTTGCGTGGGGTGATCTCGTCGAATGGCATCTGGTGCGGGGTATTGATCGGCGGCGGCGTGTTCGGCCACAGGTTGGCCACCGCCCAGTGCCCGCCGTCCGCGCCGAAGGCGAAGACCGGTCCGACCACCGGGAAGATCATGTAGATGGCCGGCCCGAGGAGGCCGATGACCAGAAAGGTGCGCACCAGATGATGGCGCGGGAAGCGGCGCTCGACCGCCACGCTACGCAGCTGGTACAGCGCCACGATGACCGCGGCCACCGCAAGCTGAATGTAGACGAAACCGAGAACATGGGCGCCGATCGGTCCGGTGGCTGTGACCATCCGGCCCACCAGCCACGACGGGTTGCCCAGCGCGTGGTCGGCGGTTGCCACGTACTGGTCGAGCGTCGTCGGGCGGGTCTTCGACGTGATGAGGAGCCAGGTGTCGCCAGTCTTGCGCCCGGTCACCAGCAGCAGGCCGAGGCCGACGCCCTTCAGCAGCAGGACACGTTCCCGGCCGGTGCGGCGCGTGATGGCGATCACCGCATGGCCCAGAATCACCCACAATGCGCCGTTGCCGAAAGGGTGGCCTTCGGTCACCTCGGCGTCGACCGCCCACCGCACCAGCAAGATGGCGACATCGATACCCACTGCGGCACCAGCCGCGATGAACCGTTGCCGCCAGGTGAGGACCACCATCATCAACGCCATACCGGCGTACAGCAGGAAACCCGACTTGGGAGCGAATATCACCTCGCGCGCCTGGTTGGTGATCGGCCCCGGCAGGCCGTAACGACGCGCGGCGATCTCCAGGGCGACGAGGAACCCGAAGGCCGTCACGCCCGCCATGACCCACAGCATCGCCCGCGGTTGGCGCCACGCAGCGAACGCAATTCTGCAGTTTATTCGCGAAAACACCCGCGATGATCTCGATATCAACTGTTTTGGCCGATTTGTTAGATGTTGGCTAAGTAGATCGATCATGCTATCGGAGTGATGCGGGTGGGTTCCTCTGGTTAACGGATGACGCGAAGGTCGTTCGATCGGCGCTCGCTGGTCCAGCGTCTCGGGAATGACCATGAAACTCTCGACACCCGGCGGACATCGAGGGCGTCACGGGTTGCCCAGCGGCTCCGCCGCCGTGAGACCCGTTCACTTGTCCCGCGAGGATGACGTTGTGCATGCGGGCGATGTCGAGCAGGGCATGGTGGACGCCGTCGCCCCTGAGGCGGCAGTCGCGGAGGATCTTCCGGGTCTTCGTGCGGGTGAGGTTCGCTCAACGCGAGCGCGGACCTGTAGGGGCGAGCGGTTGTGCTCCTACTTCCAGTCGAGGAGTTCTTCGCCAAGGGGAAGGAGTGGCTGACCGGCTTCCTCGGTGACATCCCAAGTGCCGCTGTTACCAATGCGCTGCTGGAAAGGGGTTCCGCGACTCGGATAAAGCGAGAATAGGAAGCAGGTTCTGGTCGAGAGGTCATGGAAGTCGTCGGGGAACAGTTCACGGGCGGCCGGGTCGGGCTGCGGCTCGCTGATGACGGAAAGGCGGAAACCGGCGGTGGTGAAGGCATCGGTCATCGCGTGCAGCGGCTTGCGCCAGAACCTCATCGGGACGGACTGCCCGTTGAACGTCCAGTCGAAGGTGTAGCTGGTGGTCGCGAAGTAGTCGGGCCGAGGCTCCTGGAACGTGTAGGCCACGAAAGGGTGGTCCACCGACGCGATCAGCCGGCCGCCGGGCCTGAGCACCCGCCGCAACTCGGCCAGTGTCGGCCCCCAGTCCTCCAGGTAGTGCAGCACCAGCGACGCGACCACGTCGTCGAACGCACCGTCGGCGAACGGTAGGCGGTCGCTCAGGTCGACCACGTGCAGGGCTACGTCGTCACCGAGCCGCCGCCTCGCCGACGCCGGCATCCCGGCGCTGGCGTCGATGCCGGTGACGACGGCACCGCGATCGCGCAGTGCGGCGGACAGGGGGCCCGAGCCGCAACCGGCGTCCAGGATCCGGCGGTCGGCCACGTCTCCGGCGAGGGCCTGCTGCGGTCGACCTCCGGGGCGTGGAACCGGACGCGGGGCGTGGCGCGCCGCTGGTGGTCCGGTCGTAGCTCCTGAGGTCGCGGCCGGTGCCGGGTTTCCCAACCCAGCGTTCACAACCCAGCCGTCCTCGGCTTCCTCGGACTCCGGGTGGGGAGGTCTTGGGGGCCTTATGTGACTCATCATCAGGAAGCCGACGGTGTCCATGCCCAGCTCCCGTGCCGCCGCGATGTGTTGGGCGCAGATGTCGGCCTCGGTGCAGTGCGTGGCCACCCGGACGACTGTCGCGCCCGCGCTGTGGGCGTCGTGCAGGTCGTGGACGGAACCGATGCCGGGCAGGAGGAGAGTGGCGACCTCGGCCCGGGTGGCGGCGGAGGCGACGGCCTCGATCCACTCCAGGTCGGTGTGGGCCCCGAAGCCGTACACGCAGGACGAGCCCGCCAGGCCGTCGCCGTGGGCGACCTCGATGGAGTCCACGCCGGCCGCGTCCAGGGCGGTGGCGATGGCGACGGCCTGGTCGACGGTGTACTGGTGGCGGACGGCGTGCATACCGTCCCGCAGGGTGACATCGCTGATGTAGAGCCGGTTCATCGGGCGACTCCGGCGGTGGTCTGCGCGTACTGGGCGTACGGGGAGTGCTGGGCGTACGAGGATTGCTGGACGTGCTGGGTGCGCTGGGCGATGCGCTCGGCTGCGGCGACGGCCGCGGAGGTCATGATGTCGAGGTTTCCGGCGTAGGCGGGCAGATGGTCTGCGGCGCCGGTGACTTCGAGCATCACGGTCACCTTGGTGCCGGTGAACTTCCCTGTCTGCGGGATGTGCAGGGGGTCGTCCGGACCGTATGTGTCGAACTGGACCCGCTGCTTGAGCCGGTAGCCGGGTACATAGGCGTGCACCCTCTCGGCCATGGCCAGGACGCTGTTCTCGATGGCGATGTGGTCGCAGTCGTCCTCGACCAGGCAGTACACGGTGTTGCGCATCAGCATCGGAGGCTCGGCCGGGTTGAGGATGATCACGGCCTTGCTGCGCCGGGCCCCGGCGACCTCGCGCAGCGCTCGTGACGTGGTCTCGGTGAACTCGTCGATGTTGGCGCGGGTGCCGGGCCCGGCGGACCGGGCGGCGATGGAGGAGACGATCTCCGCGTAGGCGACGGGGGCGACCTGGGCGACGGCGGCGGCCATGGGGACGGTGGCCTGGCCGCCGCAGGTGCCCTGGCCGGACCACGACCGGCTGCGCTTCCGCTGCGACCCCGCGCGGCCCGCAGTGGACTGCCCCACCCCGCTCGGTCACCACCGCTGGGAGTTCCCGATCCTGCCGGGTGACGACGAGAAGTACCTGACCGGCGACGAGGCGGTGTACGAACTGGTGGCCCGGTACGGGATCAGCCGGGACAGCGTCAAGATCCTGCGGACCACCGTCTACAGCCACCACGTGCGCTTCGCCGCCCGCTTCCGGGCGGGCCGGGTCTTCCTCGCGGGTGACGCCGCCCATGCCATGCCGCCCTGGATCGGCCAGGGCATGGCCGCCGGCGTGCGCGACGTCGCGAACCTGTGCTGGAAACTCGACGCCGTCCTCCGGGGCGAGCTGCCCGAGACCGTGCTCGACAGCTACGAGACGGAGCGAAAGCCGCATGTCAAAGAGGTCACCAAGCGGGCGGTGTTCGTCGGGCGGATGATCACCGAACGGCGACGCCTGGTGGCGAGAGTCCGCGACTCGGGGCTACGGGCCCTGAACCGCGTGCCTGGCTTCGGTGACTGGCTGCAGGACTCGAACTGGATCCCCGTGGCTCGCTACGCCGAGGGTCTGCAGGCCCGCCCCCGGGCCCGCGCGTCCGGCCGTCAGATACCCCGGCCCTGGGTGACCGGGGCCGACGGCGAACGCGTACGGCTGGACGACGCACTCGCCGCTGGCTGCTCCTGCGCACCGGATCGGCCCCGCCCCAGCCCGCATGGGACCGCCTCGGCATCCCCTCGCTCACCATCACGCCCGCCCGACCCCGCCCGGCGGAGGGCACCCTCGTCGACAGCGACGACGTACTGCTCGCCTGGTTGGCGGAACACCGCGCGGCCACCGTCGCCCTGCGACCGGACGCGTACGTCTACGCCGCCGCCCCCGCGGGTGCTCAACTCCCGCCGCCCCTGACCGGATTCGCTCCCGTGCCGCACCCGATCCCGACCACCGCTCTGTGAGGACCGACATGACCACGCATACCGAACTGCCACCGATGCGGGAGCGCCCGCTCGACGTCGGGGACAAGAAGATCTTCGTTGCGGAGACCGGTGACGGCCCTCCCGTCCTGCTGCTGCACGGCGACGGTCCCGGTGCCTCCGGCGTCGCCAACTACGCCCGCGATACTGGGGAGTTGGCCAGGGAGTACCGGGTCGTTGTTCCCGACCTGCCCGGTTACGGACGCAGCACCAAGGGTGTCGACGGCGCGGACCCCTTCGGTCATCTCGCCGACGGTATCCGTGGCGTGCTCGACCGACTCGGCCTGGAGCGTGCCCACATGGTCGGCAACTCCTACGGCGGTGCCTGCGCCCTACGCCTGGCTCTGGACACGCCCGACCGGGTCGACCGTATGGTCCTGATGGGCCCGGGCGGCATCGGCACCACTCGCGCCCTCCCCACCCCGGGTTTGAACAGCTTGCTGAACTACTACTCCGATGGCGGGCCTTCGCGGCTGAAGCTGGAGAAGTTCATCCGTGACCACCTCGTGTTCAACGCCGCCGACGTGCCCGACGAGGTCATCGACGCGCGCTACCGGGACAGCATCGATCCGGAGGTCATCGCCGCTCCGCCGCTGCGCCGCCCGTCCGGCCCGAACGCCCTGCGCACCCTGTGGGGAATGGACTTCACCCGCGAACGACGCCTGGCCCGTCTGCCCGTGCCCACGCTGGTGCTGTGGGGTGCGAAGGACAAGGTCAACCGGCCCGAGGGCGGGCGCATGCTGGCCGATCGCATGCCCAACTGCGACCTGTACCTGGCAGCGAACACTGGGCACCGGGTCCAGTACGAACGCGCCGAACTCCTCAATCGCCTGTGCGCCGACTTCCTGGCCGGGCGCCGATGAACACCGCCTGCGCAGCAGTCCGTCTTCGGTGCCGTCCACCTCGGCTACATCGTCATCGAGACGAACCGCTTCACCGACTGGCGCCGCTTCGGCACCGACGCCATCGGCATGCATCACGACGCCCCCGACACCGGGCTGATGCGGTTCCGCCTCGACGACCAGGAATGCCGCTTCCTGCTGAGGCGAGGCCCGGCCGAGGACGTCGTGGCCACCGGCTGGCACATCGCCGACCACACCACGTTCGAACGGATCGAGGCCCGCGTACGCGCCCACGGCGTCCCCCTCGTCCAGGGCACCGCCGAAGAAGCCGCCCTGCGCGGGGTCGAACGCCTCCTGCGCTTCCCGGGGCTCAAAGGCATCACGCAGGAGATCTGCACCACGCCGGTGAAGTCGGCGGAGCCCCTGCGCATGCTCGCCTCGGGATTCGTCACCGGCGACCCGGAAGCCACCGTCCCCGCCCTCAGCGGAACCGGCATGCCCGACGACTGACCGCCGGGCCGGACCCCGCCGGCCTCGAGCTGGAACAGGTCCGGTTCCGGATCACGCTGAAGAACCCGTGGCAGACTGGGCGGGCGGCTCGTCCCGGTCCGTCATTCACCCCATACTGATCCACCGAGGTTGTTTCCGTGCCCAAGCCCATGGCCCGCGAGCCAATGCGACGTAATTCACGGTCCAACCGGGCGCGCATCCTGGCCACGGCCCGCCAGGAACTGGGGCGCAACCCTGACGTCACCCTGGAGGAACTCGCGCGAGCCGCCGGTGTCGTGCGGCGCACCCTCTTCGGGCACTTTCCCGGACGCGCGGCGTTGCTGGAGGCTCTCGCCGAGGAGGCGTCCGAGGCGATTCGGAGCGTCGTCTCGGCCGGAGCGGACTCGACGGAGCCGGCCGAGCGGGCCCTCGCGTACTTCGTGCTCTCCGTGTGGCCGGTAGGTGACCGCTATCGGATGCTCGTGGCGCTGGCGCGCAAGGACCTGGGTATGGAACGCGTGGCCGAGATCCTGGCACCGGCCCGTGACGAGGCCACGGCCATCCTGGAACGAGGGCAGCGTGACGGCGTCTTTCACACCCATCTGCCGCCCGCTGTGCTGAGCGCCGGACTGGAGGCCATGACGCTCGCGCTGCTGGAAGCCGTCAACACCGGGGCGCTGGACGACGACGGAACCCGGGTCGCCGTCGCCACGCTCATCGCGGCCGGTGTGCCGGAGGAACAGGCGGGTGCGGTGGTCGACGACGTCGCGTCCGCGGCGGTCGCGAAGGCTGCCGCCGACGCGTGAGCCGCCGTACGGCCACCGATCGACCGGGACAAGGGCTTCGCCGAAAGCCTGCGTCGCGTGGACCGGCCGAGGGCGCTCACATGACGGCGGCGTCAACCATGTCCAGGTCGGGCAGGTCCGGCGAGCTGATCCGCGCGGCCTCGTCGGCGGTCATGCCGAACTGGCGCAGCAGTCCACGGACGACCAGGTCCGAGGAGTTCGCATCGTCACGGTCGGGCTGCGCGTGCAGGAGCGAGCCGAGGGCCAGTTGGGCGCCGACCGTCATGGCGAGGGCGAGGTCCAGATCCTCCACCTCGAAGCGCCCGGCGGCCGCCGCGGTACGGATGTCGCGCAACGCGCGTGGCGCCAACCCGCGGGCGGAGTAGGCCACTTCGAGCCCGTGATTCAGGAGAACCCGGCTGAGCTGCGGGTAGCGGCGGTGCAGGCGGCCAGTCATCCGGAAGCTCTGGGCGTACGCGACCGCCGGGTCGTCGATGTCGGCGGTGAGCTGGTCCATGAGACCGCCGAACCACTCCAGCGCGTCCTCGACCGCGGCGCGGAAGAGGTCTTCCTTGGTGTCGAAGTGGTTGTAGAACGAACCGACCCCGACATCCGCGAGCTCCGTGATCTCCAGGACCACGACGTCGGTGCGTCCCTCGGCCGGCAGGCGTTGTGCCGCGCACACCAGGGAGGCTCGCGTTCGCGCCCGTCGCTGGTCGGCACGCCGGGGCGCGCATGACGCCCTCCGGTCATGCGCGGTGGGGACCACCGGCCGGCAAGGGCTTCCCGGGCATCGCGTCCCGGACGCGAGTCGCCGGCCGAGCCGCGCTCGATCCACACCGCTCTGCGATCCACACCGCTCTGCGATCGCGGTGGTGACCAGCATGTCGCCTGGCGAGGCGACACACCACCCGCCGATCCTCCGCACGTCATCGACCGCATCCGGGGCGCTCACCTCCTTCATGTCCCCGGTCTGGTTCCGCGCGGACCTGCCCAGGGAGAGCGCCATCGAGTACTGGGCGGGACCGCATGCGCAGATCGCCGGGCGGCTGCCCAACATGGCCGAGTGCGTCCAACGGCACTTCTCGCCCACCGATCACGGCTACTGGCCGTCGTCTCCCACCGTGGGCACCACCGTTCCCGCGAACTGGCGCTGCGACGGCGTGGCCGAGGTCCGGTTCGGGAGCACGGTCGCCGCGCTCGCCATGCCGATGCACATGCGGGAGGTCTACCTGGACGAACAGAACCTCTTCGAACGGGTCCTCGGACAGGTCACCGGTCCCGGCGGAGGCCGCCGGTGGACCGACGGCCACGACGACGCCGTAGGCCACCGCACGGTCCTGCTCCTGCGTCGGCGCCGCGGGGTGCGCGGCCGTGTGTTCCGGGCATACGTCCACGACCGCATCGGTTCCGCGCTCCACGAGGCCGGTGCGCGCGACCTGCGCACGTACACGTTCCTGCCCTGGTCGCGGATCGTGCACCCCACGCCAGGTGTCTGTCACGACAACCCGACCTTCCGCCGGTACCACGGAAGCGTCGTCTTCGGAGCCGACAGCCGTGCCGCCGTGGACGAGTTGCTGAAGTCCGAGCAGGTCGCCGGGATCGTCGCCGACCAGCACACGGCCCTGACCGCCGTACAGGCCTACACCGTGGAACGGAGCGTGCCGGTCATCCGTACGTGAGGCGGTCCCGGTGGCGACTCGAGCATCAAGTCCATCGGTTTCGCCGTGGCCCCCGAGGCCGCCGCGCACCGAGCTGATGGCTACGGCGCCCACGCCCGCAGCGCCGCGTCGACCACCGCCTCCACCGGGTCGTGGCCGAGCGTGGTGCCCACGAGAAGACGCTGGTGGACGGGGGCCCCGACGGCCGCGATGGCGAACCTCCCGGCGGTGACGTCGTCGCGGAGCCGGCGCCGGATGCGGCACGCACGTCCTCGGGCGCAGACGGCCACCGTCTGATGCGTCACGGCATCGAGGCCGCCCTTGGTGAGCAGCTCGGTGGCAGCGGACACCATGGCCTCACGGCTGCGCACCAGGCGCGGATCGGCTCACTCCTCCGACATGAGGCATCAGCCAGAAGTCTGCGGCGTGATCGGCGTACGCCTCCGTGTGGCGCAGCACCAGTTCGTCAGAGCGCTCCGCCGCCCGGTCCCGCCACGGCTGTGCCTCCTGGTGGCGGTCGGCGGCCCGCAGGGCGAGCGCGAGAGGAGAGGCGTACTCGGGATCGTCGCTCGGCTGCGCCAGTGGGCGCGGACGAGCGACGGCTGACTCCGGGTCTCCCAGGAGGAGTTCGACCTCGGCGAGGTGGCCGGTCGGGGGCGTATCCCGGCACCCGGCGCCGGGCCTCGTCGAACACGTGCTCCGACTCGGCGGTCTCGCCCCGCTCCGCCTGGAACACGGCCAGAGCTCCCAGCATCGCGAAGTCGGACGAGTGGAGGGCTGCTTTCCTGAGCAGGGACTGGGCTTCGGTGAAACAGCCGACCGCCTGCAGGGCTGCCGCCCGTTGCCTGTCCAGGGTGGCCTGCCCGGCGCCGGCTCGACCCGCGGCGTCGAGGTCGGCCATGGCTTCGGCGAAGCGGTGCAGGGTCGCCCGCGTGCGGGTTGGGGCAGCAGGGCGATGCTGTCTCCGGGTGCGTCGCGCATCAGCCGTTCGGCCAGCTGTGCGGCCTGCTCGTAGTCGGTGACGCGGCCCAGGAGATGACCGCGCAGCGCGAGCAGGCCGACCAGGGCCGCCTGTTGTGCGAAGGCGAAGGGGTCGGCGAAACCCGCCCGCTGTACCCGTGACGACAGGCCGTCGGTCTGGGCCGACAGGTTCTCCAGGGCTATGGTGCCGTTCATCGCGACCGGTTCGTGGTCGCCCCGGACAGGCTGGGTCGTCATGCCGCTCCCTCCTCTCGCGCCGGCGGCGCCAGCGGCGCGGTGAACACGGTCACGAGGTCCGGCGGGTCCGGGTTGGAGGCCATGAGGTAGGGGAATTGGCGCGTGGCCGGCTGGGTCGCCGTGTGAACGCCGTCGCTGATGCCGGGCCCGTCGACGCCGTTCATCAGGAGCGTGTGGTCCGTAGGCTGCGGCGTTCGGCGCCCAGACGGGCGTAGTAGTCGACGAGTTCGGGAGCGTCCACGGCGGCGAGGTTGACGACCTGCTCGGCGGAGGCACCTTGGAGCAGGCGTTTGACCGGGACCTCGAGCTTCTTGCCGGTGCGGGTGTGGGGAATGGCCGGGACCTCGAGGATCTCGTCGGGGACGTGGCGGGGTGAAGCGCCGGTGCGGACGGCGTCGCGGATGCGGTCGCGCAGAGCGTCGTCGAGGGCGACGCCGGGCGCCGGGACGACGAACAGCGGCATCCAGTAGCCGCCGTCGGGCTCCTCCGCGCCGATGACGAGCGCTTCGGTGATCTCCGGGAGGCGTTCGACGACGTCGTGGATGTCGGCGCTGCCCAGGCGTACGCCGTTGCGGTTGAGGGTGGAGTCGGAGCGGCCGTGCACGATCACCGAGCCGTGGGCCGTATGGGTGATCCAGTCGCCGTGCCGCCACACGCCGGGGTACGCGGAGAAGTAGGCGTCGTGGTAGCGGGCGCCGTCGGGGTCGTTCCAGAAGGACAGCGGCATCGACGGCATGGGGCGAGTGACGACCAGCTCGCCGACCTGGTCGACGACCGGAAGACCCTCGGTGTCGTACGCGGCGAGTGCCACACCCAGGTGCGGAGCCGACAGTTCCCCCGCCCAGACCGGGATCGTGGGCGCGCTGCCGGCGAAGCCGGAGACGATGTCGGTACCTCCGCTGATGGAGGCGAGCAGAACGTGACCGCCGACGTGGTCGCGGACCCAGGGGTAGGCGGAGGCGGGCAGCGCGGAGCCGGTGCAGCCGACGACGCGGATCGAGGACAGGTCGTGCACGGACGGGTCGATGCCGAACTTGGCCATGGCCAGGAGGTATTGCGGGCTGGTGCCGAAGACGGTGACGCGGTGGCGGGACGCCAGTTCCCACAGAACGTCCGGGCGGGTCAGCGGGGCGGGACTGCCGTCGTACGTGCAGGTGGTCGCGCCGGTCAGCAAGGTGGAGACGACCAGGTTCCACATCATCCAGTGGGTGGTGGTGTACCAGAGGAGGCGGTCGCCGAGGCCGAGGTCGGAGTGCAGGCCGAGGGTCTTGAGATGTTCGAGCAGGACGCCGCCGTGACCGTGGACGATGCCCTTGGGCAGGCCGGTGGCGCCGGAGGAGAAGACGACCCACAGGGGGTGGTCGAACGGCACGGGCGTGCAGTCGAGTTGCTCGATGCGGGTGGAGGCGTCCTCCCACGGGATGACCAGCGAGGGACAGCTCCGCGAGGGCCAGGGCAGACCGACGTGGTCGACCAGGAGGGTCGCCTTCAACGTCGGCAGCGCATGGGCCAGTTCGAGGGCGGCCTCCCGGCGGTCATGGGTGGTGCCGTTGAAGAGGTAGCCGTCGGCCGTGATCATGACGGTGGGTTCGAGCTGCGCGAAGCGGTCGGCGGCGGCCTGCGGGGCGTAGTCCTGCCCGCACACCGACCAGACGGCGCCCAGGCTCGCGGCGGCCAGGAACGCCACGATCGCGTGGGGGGTGTTGGGAAGGTAGCCGACGACCCGGTCGCCCCGGCCCACGCCGAGGTCGCGCAGGGTCGCGGCGACGGAGGCGACCTGGGCACGCAACCGCTGCCCGGTCACCTCGTGGCTGGAACCGGTCTCGTCGAGGGCGACGATCGCCACGTCGTCGTCCGCGAGGCCGCGCAGGGCGTGGTGGGTGTAATTGAGGGTGGCGCCGGGGAACCAGCGGGCGCCGGGCATCCGCTCGTCCTCCAGCACCCGCTGATGGGGCGTGGCCGCGTCGATGTCGAAGTACTCCCACACCGCGCCCCAGAATCCTTCGAGATCGGTGACCGACCAGTGGTGCAGGGAGGCGTAGTCCGAGTCCACGGCAACACCCCGGTGCCCGGCCGCCCCGTGGGCGAAGTCCACGATGCGACTGGCGGCTGCGGCCTGCGGATCAGGAGTGAAGAAGGGGTCCGGGTACGGCGTGTTCATCGCGTTGTGCTCCTCAACAGGCTTTTCTCAACGGTCCGTTGGGAAGGGACAGGGCTTCGTGTGGTGTGCAGAAGGGACGCCCAGGCGGCGGTGTCCGTGAAGTCGCCGCCGCCGGGCGGGACGACGTCCATCACGACACGGTCGGGCCGCAGCAGCACGGCGTCCGCCCGCCCCTCGCGCAGCCAGGCGGCGAGGTGGTCGTCGTCACCCAGGTCGGCCACGGGAACGGTCCTGGCACCGAGGCCGTCGGCGACCGCCTTCAGCGAGGGTGAGAGCGGTACGGCGGTCAGCAGGGCGAAGGAGTCGCCGAGCAGTTCGTCGAGGCGGGCGCGCCGTCCGTCGACGGCCACCCACGGCTGGGGGCAGAGGGTGCCCACGAGACCGCGGCCGCTCCAGCGGGTACGACGGCGTACGAGCGGCCCCGCGGTCAGGGCGGGACTGAGGTCGCGTGCGGCCGCCGTACTCAGGCCAGGGATACGGACGGCCGCGCTCAGGACACCGCGCCGAACGGCTGCTGCACCGTCCTGGCCGCCGGTCATGGCCCAGCCCATGGCGACCGCGAGCCGTACCATGCGGCGCGTGTGCGGCTTGCGTTCGCTCTCGTAGGTCTCCAACAGCCGTTCGGCAGCGCCCTGTTGGAGAACCCGGGCGAGTTTCCAGGTGAGGTTGTATGCGTCACGCAGGCCCGCGCACAGCCCCTGCCCGATGAACGGCGGGGTGAGGTGGGCGGCGTCGCCGAGGAGGAAGACACGCCCCAGGCGCCAACGGTCGGCGACCCGTGCCCGGAAGGTGTACTGCGCCTGCCGCATCACCTCGAAGTCGGCGCCGTACGTGAGATCCACCCAGGGAGCGATCAGCTCCCGCAGCCGCTCGTGACTCAGTGCCGAGTCGTCCCGGAGCCGGAACTCCCAGCGGTAGCGGTCCTCGCTGACGCGCATGAACGTCGCCGGCCGCTGCGGATCGCAGACCTGTTCGACACCTTCCCAGCAGCGGACCGGGAGGCTGGTGCGCACGTCGATGACCGTCCAGCGTTCCTCGAAGCGCAAGTCCTCCCATGCGGCGCCGATGGCGTCGCGGATCAGGCTGCCCGCGCCGTCGCAGCCGAGGACGGCGTCCGCCCGCAGAAGGTGTTCACTCTTGTCGTCGCGATAGGTCACGCGGACCGGACCGTGGCCGTCCTGTTCGACGCCGACGACCTCCACCCCGCCGCGCAGTTCGCACGCCGGGGTGCGAGCGAGGGTGTCGCGCAGCAGCCGTTCCAGCTCGGGCTGGTCGAACATGCTGGTCTGCGGGAAGCCGTGGGGTCCCTGCGCGACGCGCGGGAACTCGGCCATCACGCGGTGCTCGGCGTCCAGTAGTCGCAGCCCCCGCGCGGGGCGGGCGATCGCGGCGAACTCCTCCTGGACCCCTGCGGCCTGGAGGATGCGGCGCACCTCGTCGTCAGTGGCGACGGCGCGCGGCAGCGGGTAGACGTCGTGGTGGCGTTCGAGGACGACGGACCTCACACCACGCCGGGCCAGCAACAGGGCGGCGGTCACGCCCACGGGCCCCGCTCCGACAATCACCACGGGTACGTCTGCCGAGTTGTGCTCGACGGTCATGTGCGGCTCACTTCGGGTCACGGTTCGTGTCGGTCAGTTCGCGTCGGTCACGGGGGTGCGCTGTTCACCGAGGTCGATCCGCCCGTCCGGCGTGGAGATCGTCCCGGTCACCACATCGCCGTGCCGGAGGTAGCGAGCGTTCTTCGCCTGGCTCTTGAAGAACGCCTTCCACTTCATGGCGGGCGGCAGCAGCGAGCCGATCTTCTCGACGGCCTTGGGCGGGGCCTTGAGCGCGGTGCCGCCGGGGGTTCCGGTCAGCAGCAGGTCCCCGGGAGCGAGGGCCTGGAAGCGGGCCAGCAGGGTCAGCGCCTGCGCCGGGCGGACGATCATGTCGGCGAGGGTGCGGTCCTGGCGCAGATCACCGTTGACGGTCAACTTCAGCCGCAGGTCCAGGAGATGGGCGAAGTCCTCCTGCTCAAGCAGGGCCAGGTAGGGGCCGGTGGGCGTGAAGGTCGGGTACGACTTGCTCTCGTAGAACTGCGTCTTCGTCAGCTGTACGTCTCGGGCGCTGACGTCGTTGGTGGTCACGAGACCGGCGACGTAGGCGGGCAGGTCCCGCTCCTCGACGACGGTGCCGACCGGGAGGGACGCACCCATGACCAGGCCCAGCTCTATCTCGTAGTCCAGGAACTTCACATGCTGCGGCCGGACGATGCTGTCCTGCGGGCCGCTGACCGAGCCGGACGCCTTGCGGAAGAAGGCGGGCGGGATGTCGCCGGTGAAGCCCGAATCGCGGGCGTGGCTGCGGTAGTTGACCATCTGGGCGACCACGCGGCACGGAGTGGTGACAGGGGAGAGGGCCACCAGATCGGCGAGCGGAGTACCCGGATCGCTGGAGTCGGCGGCCTCCCGGACGGCGGTCCGGTCGGCGAGCAGCTCGGCGGTGGTGACGGCCTTGGTGTCGATACGGACGGCGCGCGCGTCGCGCGCCACCCACCAGCCGTCTGCGGTACGCAGGACATTGGTGCTCATGTCAGTGCTTTCGTCAGGGGGTCGGGGGTCAGGAAGCCGGGGGTCAGGAGTTCGCGGCCTTCAGCAGGCCCAGGAGGCGCGCAGGGTCCATTTCGTTGTCGCCGCGCAGGGCCTGGATGACGTCGCGGACCCTTGCGGGGGAAGGGCCGGCACCGAGGAAGTCGCGGGTCGCCGGTGGTCCCCACTGGGCGAGGCCGCTGGTCGACATGGGTGCCCAACCGGGTTCGAGGTCGCAGGAGAACAGGTCGCCGTCGGCGAAGTGCTCCAGCATGAGGTGGTCCGGGTCGCGCCAGTAGTCGAACAGCTGGCTGCCCTGGATGTGCCGGCCGATGCCCCAACTGCGCTGGTATCCACGCTCACCCAGGTACTCACCGCCGGCGGCGATCGAGTCGAGGTCGGTGACCTGGTAGGCGGAGTGGACGTAGCCGTTGCCCGGCCCCAGGTGCATGGCCAGGGTGTGATGGTCGGCCGGCGCACTCCCCAGGTCGCAGCGGATGAACGCCATCGTCGGACCGCGGTCGCGCTGCCCGTCCAGGAACAGGAAGTCGGACACGATCATCCCGAGCGTGTCGAGATACCAGTCCAGAGCGCGGGCGAACACCCGTGTCTCCAGCACCACATGCCCCAGGCGCTGGATGCGGGAGGGCTCCCGGGGCGGCCGCTGCGTGACGTTCCTACGACGATGGTCCGTACCGAAGTTGAGCAGCAGCGGCTGCTGTTCGGGCAGCCTCGGCAACTGCTCGCCACAGTGTACGACCCGCACCGGGAAGCCGGAGGGGTCGAGCAGGTCGACGACGCTTCCGCCGCCGGGGACGTCCGCGTCGCCCACGTCCGAGCCGGTGGCGCGGGCCAGCCGGTCCAGGTCGGCGCGCTCGGCCGCGCGGAACGCCGGGCCGATGAACCTGCTGGCGCGCCCCTTGCGGATCACCATGCACGGCGAGCCGGCGAAGGTTCCGCGCAGCCACAGCTCACGGTCGGTGCGCGCGGCGACCCCGAAGCCGAAGTCGCGAGCGAACACCTCGGCCCGGTCCAGGTCGGGCTTCTCGAACTCCAGCCAGGCCAGGTCCGCCACCTTGATCACAGGATTTCGGGCCCGGCCCGGGTGCTCGCCGCGCAGGGCCCCTTGCTCACTGTGGAGGTCCTGGTGGGCCGTCCTGACGTCCGTGACGCCGACCGCGTCGACGCGGGTTTCGGACATGGTGTCCTCCAAGCGACATTGCTGTAATGAGGAAATCATCAGCTTTGATTCTTCGATCGTCAAGAGCTGGATCGGGGGTGAGTGACGAAATCGTCAGGTATGTTCTGATCGATTCATCAGAACTGTGGCATGGGGGTCTCATGGGTAGGCTCTGCGCGTATGTCGAGGTCAGCCCCGTCCCGCAACCGCCTCGAACGGTGCCGTGCCGAGACCCGTCAGGCGCTCGTCCGTGCGGCCCGGCAGATCCTCGCCGAGACCGGGGACACCAGTGCGAGCATCCAGGCTGTCGCGGAGCGCGCCGATGTCGGCTTCGGCTCCTTCTACAGCCACTTCGCATCGAAGACGGAGCTGTTCGACGAGGCGGTCATGGACGCCCTCGAAGAGCTCGGCCAGACCTTCGACGAACACCTGCGGGGCATCGACGACCCTGCGGAACTCGTCGCGGCGGGTTTCCGCCTCGGCGCCCGCCTGGCCGACTCGCAGCCTGAACTGATGCAGGTGCTGCGCCACCGCGGCCTCGGCCACATCCACTCCGCATCGGGACTGGCTCCGCGCGCCGTGCGTGATCTGGGGGTCGGCATCGCCTCCGGCCGTTTCACCATCGCCGATCCGACCGTCGCCCTGACCGCCCTGGGCGGCTCCCTGCCGGCGCTGGTGGAGCTGCGGTTCGCCCGTCCGGAACTCGACGGGGACGAGGCGGCCTCGAACCTGGCCGAGATGCTGCTGCGCATGCTGGGCGTTCCCTCGGAGGACGCCCAGGACGTCGCCCGGGGCCCGCTGCCCGACCTCGACGGACAAGCGCCGTGACCAAGCCCGTCCGTGAACCGATGCGACACATTGCGCGTGCCGGCCGGGCGCGCGTCCTCGCCGCCACTGCGACCTGACACCCCCGAGGGATCACGCGGACGACGAACTCGGGTGGAAGGTGACCGCCTTGCCGGTGAAGCGGGCGCTGATGCCGCTCTTCGTCGCGGAGACCGACCGCAGGTGCAGCCCCTCGGGCATGTTCTGGAGGGGGACGGGCTCGGCCAAGGCCTTGTCGAGCAGAGCCTTCACGGGAGGGATCAACTCGCCCTGGGTGACACGGACGTCCGTGAAGGCGATGCGGTTGGCGCCGACTGCCGAGATGGCGGTACTCACGGTCACGTCGCCGACGAGCGGCAGGCCGACCCGCACGTCCACCCGGCCCGGCTCGTCGCCCTGCGAGACCTCCAGGCCGAGCGCGCCCGACACGTCCTCGTACGACAGGAAGGCGGTCGCCTCGACGCTGCGCGCACGGGCCTCGCCGGCGCTCCCCGAAGTCTTCAACCCGTCGAGGCCGACGCTCAGTTCCGTCACCGGTAGCGGCCGGGTCGATCCGCTCGCCGGGATGTCGTGGGCGGTGATGTCGACGTGCCGCAGGCTGCCCTCGGCCAGCTGTGTGAGTACGGGAAAGCCGCTGACGTGCACCGAAGGACGCTGCGGGGTCGCCATGCCCTCCTGGAACGCCTCCGCCGTACGACTCTCCGCGCGGGCCGCGGCAACACGGTCGACGGCGACGGCGCCGGCCAGCACCGCAGCCAGGGAGGCGACGGCGATGATCCTGCGCCGCCTTCTCGGTGCCGGGGAGCTCACATACAAGGCGGCGTCACCGTAGTACGGCTCGCCCGCGGGCTCCGGGTCATGCTGGGACTGGTACATGGCTTTCCTCTCGGGTCCTCTCGGGAAGTGATCTCCGGACGCGCGCCCAAGCCGCCGGAGTCGGAGGCGGACTGGGACTCGGACTCGGACGGGTTTTCTAGGCGCCGACGGGCTCGGGACGGCCGAGCCGGCGGACCTGCGCCGCGGCGAGGTCGACGTCCGCCCCCACCGCGATCAGGGCGGCGGTCGCGGTGCGCGTGCCGTCGTCGCGCCAGGTTCCGGCGTTCACGCACTCCAGGAGCGCCAGCAGATGCCCTTCGAGTGCCCGACTGAGCGGCCCGGGCGGGACGCGGGTCCGGAAGACGCCCTGCCGTTGCCCCCGCTCGATGATCGACGCCGCCATGTCACGGGCAGGGGCGAGGACTTCGTTCACGCGTTCCGCTCCCAGGTCCTGAGGCGCGAGTCTCAGCAGCATGCGATAGCGGTCGCCGACGGGCCACAGGGCCAGGACGAAGCGGGCCATGTCGGTTGCGGCGCAGGGATCGCGGATCGTCACGGCCGCCAGTGCCCGTCGCAGCGCTTCCGCGGCGTCCGTGACGAGCCCCTCGACCAGCGCGGACCGGCCGGCGAAGTGGTCGTAGACGGTACGACGCACCACGCCGGCTGCCTCGGCGATGTCGCTGAGGCTGCTGTCGGGATCGCGGCCGAGCTGCTGCCTTGCCGCTTCGAGGATGCGGGCCCGGGTGAGCTGTGTCTGGCGGCGCTCGCCGCCTGTGACGCGTGGACTGATCATGTCGGACCTCCGGTCGACGGGGGAGGGCACTTCGATACTTGCACATCAATGGGCAACAAACTAGTCTGCACATCGTTGAGCAAATATCTGCCAGCAGTGCCGTGGCCGTGCCCGCACTGCTCCTGCAGACCCACCACCCCCTTGAAGCTGCCGCTTCGCCCTGAGGAGCTTCCGATGCCGCTCTTTGCCCACACGCCCGCCGAGAAGATGACGGAGCCGTACCCACGACGCTGGTGGGCCCTGCTGGTGCTGTGCCTGAGCCTGCTGATCGTGGTCATGGCGAACACATCGCTGATCGTGGCCGCGCCCGCCATGACCCGGGACCTGGGCCTGTCCAGCAGTGACCTGCAGTGGGTCATCGACGGCTACACCGTCCCCTACGCCGCGCTGATGCTCGTTCTGGGCTCGATCGGCGACAAGTACAGCCGCCGCGGCGCGCTGATCCTGGGCCTTTTGATCTTCGCGGGCGGCTCGGTGATGGGCGGCCTGGTCGACGAGACCGGCTTGGTCATCACCGCCCGCGCGATCATGGGTGTCGGCGCCGCCGTCGTGATGCCGGCCACCCTGTCGCTGCTCGTCGCGATCTTTCCGAGGGCGGAGCGCGCCAAGGCCATCACGGCCTGGAGCGCGACCTCCGGCCTCGCCATCGCCGCCGGTCCGCTGGCGGCCGGCTGGCTGCTGGAGAACCACGCCTGGGGCTCGACCTTCCTGATGAACGTCCCCATCGCGGTGGTCGGCGTCGTCGGCGCACTGCTCCTGGTGCCGCCGTCGAAGGCGGACAAGATGGGCGGGATCGACTACGTCGGCGGTCTGCTCTCGATCGCCACCGTCGGCAGCCTGGTCTACGCCACCATCGAGGGCCCGCACTTCGGCTGGGGCACCGGCCCCATCACCGCGGCCGTGGTCGCCGGTCTCGGCCTGCCGGCCTTCGTCGCGTGGGAGCTGCGCCACCCGCACCCCATGCTCGACGTACGCAAGTTCAAGGAGCGCCCCTTCAGCGGCTCCATGCTCTCGGTGCTGTTCTTCTTCTTCGGCACCTTCGGCTCGATCTACTACGCCACCCAGTTCCTCCAGTTCGTCCTCGGCTACAACGCGCTGGACACCGGCGTACGACTGCTGCCGCTGGCCGGGGCCGTCTTCGCGGGCGCCGCGGTGACCGGACGACTGGCCCCGAAGCTGGGCGTGAAGCCGGTGGTGGGAACCGGCATGGTGGTCGGCACCGCAGGCGTCTTCCTGCTCACGCGGATCGAGTCGGGCTCGGCCTACACCGACTTCCTGGCGCCTTTGCTGCTGCTCGGCTTCGCGATCGGTCTGAGCCTGTCCCCGGCCACCGACACCATCATGGGCTCCTTCCCCGAGTCGGAGCTGGGCGTCGGCGGCGGCGCCAACGACACCGCGCTGGAACTCGGCGCCTCCCTGGGCATCGCCATCCTCGGCTCGCTCCTCGCCACGTCCTACAAGGACAAGCTGACCGACCTGCTCGGCGGCCACCTCCCGCCCGCCGCGATGGACACCGCCAAGGACTCGGTGGGCGGCGGCCTCGCGGTCGCCGAACAGGTCGCGAAGAACCCGGGCGGCGGACCCCAGCAGGCCCAGACCCTGATTGGCGCGGTCCACGAGTCGTTCGCCCACGCCATCGCCCACACCAGCCTCATCGGCGGCGTTATCATGGCGGCCGGAACCCTGATCGTCCTGGCGGTCCTGCCCGGCCGCCGGGCTACCGGCAAGCACCGCCAGGAGGGGCCGGTGACACCGGAAGCCGACCGGGGCGAGGAGTACGCCGACTCCGTCGGGTGATCCGCGCGGACTTCTGAGAATCCTGCCCGGCCTCCTCCGGCCCAGGAGCTGATCGGCTGGGCCGAGCTCGGTTGGAGCTCTTGGGCCATGCAGGAGATCCGCACCGGGCCCTCTCGCTGCAGAGCTGTCAGTGGTGATCGGTATGGCCGGCGCACTTGATCAGCTGAGGAGTGTGAGCATGAAACATCCGGCCGAACCGGACAACGTGCAGTGGCACGCCCTGACGCACGCATACGGCTCCGCCGAGGACGTGCCTGAGCTGATCAGGGCGCTCTATCAGGGCGACGAGGAGACTGCTGAGGAGGCGATCCATGAGCTCAGAAGTTTCTCCACGAGGCCGTCGGTCACCATGGACAGGCGTGTCCCGTGCGGGGCCCGCGGGACGGCGGGCGGCGGATGCGGGAACCCCAGGTTGATACTCGTGAAGCGGCCCGTGCGGGTGGTGGAACCGTGGCCCGGTGGACTCTCCCCGTAGGGCTTGAACCGCGTTGGATCGGAAACCGACGCTTGACGGTGTCAGGTCTGAGGACGGTCAGCCGGCTGGGTGGCCCGGGGTGATGTCACGCGCGTCGTTCAACGACAGCAGAGTGGTTCGGTCGTCGGCGAGGTTCTCCGCCGCCTCCGGAGCAAGAAGGAAACCGATGTGGTCGCGTCGCCGCCGTCAATCCGACTCCGATGCCGTCCACGGGCTCGACGAGCGGTTCGTCCAGCGCCTCGGTGGCGCGTTCATGCCGTGTCGCCTGGTGGCGCAGGGCCTCGAGGAAGGGGCGCTCGGGCCCCGGCTCGGCGGCAGTGGCGGTTCCTTCGACCAGAGATCCATGTGGACGGAGTGCCCGTGATCCAGAACGTCGCACATGGCCGCTCTTTTGTGCGGCTGGACCGAGGGCACTCGCTCTCGGAACTGCCATGTTGCCGGGGTTCAGTCGGAGGGCGGCAGCAGGGTGCCCAGCGGCCCGAGGTCGAGGTTGAGGTCCTCCATGGTCAGTCCGTACTGGGCGCACAGGTCGCTCATGCGGTCGTGGAGGAGCATGAGGGTCGCTCCCAGGCGTTCTTCCTGTTCGTCGGTGAGGTCTCCTTGGTCGACGCGGTGCAGGGCCTGTCGTTCCATGAGCTGGCGCAGCAGTTCCACGAGAGTGAGGACGAGCTTCATGAGGTCCCGTTCGACGGTGTCGCGGTCGGAGCTGATCCGCCGGGCCGGGGAACGCGAGCCCTTGCCGGCCGGCGAGTCCAGGTCGCGCGGGGCGGCGGGCAGCAGCCGGAAGGCGCGCGCGGCGGCCTCCGCGACCTCGTTGGCGCGGCGCGGTCGCCGGCTCTCCCCCTCAGTTGTCATGGTCGCCGCCTCGCAGCGGATCAGTCCTCGTCCATGGCGAGGGATTCTGCTCGCTGATGGAAACGATCAGGGCACGCAGTGAGACGCGTACCAGATCGATGTCCGCGATGGACAGCACAACGTCACCGGTGAGGACGACCCCACCGCTCAGAAGTCGGTCCAACAGATCGATGAGAGCGACCTGCCGCTGAGGCAGACGCTCCGCCTCGGGCGCAGGGCCAGGCGTGATCACGGAGGTGCTCCCTCAGCACCGCCGGATTCACCGAGTGGCATGGCGAAGGAGTACGGAGCCCAGGGGCCGGTGGCCTCGACCCGCACCCCGTCCAGCCCGTCAGCGGCATGTGTCACGTCGGCCAGGAAAGCTTCGCAACGCTTCAGGGGCACAAGGTAGGCGTCATTGACGACGTTTTCGCCGACGGCGCCGGCCGCGTCGGCGAGAAGCCCCTGCTGTGCGCGATGCCGGACACGGTCGGAGGCGTGCTTGCGGCCCGCGGTCTCCATCCGCTCTGCGGCCTTCTGCGCCGCCTGGTACACGGTGTCGCGAACATTTTGCTGTTGCCGGCGGTTACGCAGATAGGCGCGCCCGGGAGTCAGGTCTGCCGCGGGAACAGTCGGCGCCGCGGGGACCGCAGACGATTCGACATAGATCTTGACCCCCCATTCGACCTGTTCGGAGAGCTGGGCCAGGCGCTCCGCGAACATGGTCCGCCCGGCTTCCAGCACCTCCCGAGCCCGGTTCTCGTCGAGATAGACGGTCGCCAGGCGCAGCGGAAGCACGGTGGTGTGCTCGCCCAGAACTTCGATGACGCCGTGGTGAGCGCGGGCCACCGCCTCCAGCCACTCCAGGTCCTCGAGATGCTGCTTGAGCGCGTCCTCTTGGAAGTCCTGTCCGGGCACATGGCTCACCACGAGCCCCAGTTGATCGTCACCGGAGTCGGTGACGAGGCTGACCGGGGTGTCGGCGACGCCTCGGAGCGGTGCGGCTGCCTCCCGCAGTCCCTCGGCGTTGCGTACCACCGCATACGCGTACGTCAGCAAGTCACTCATCGCGAGCACTTCCCCGGCGACGGCTGCGCGTGTCCCGGGTCACTTCCTCCTTTGCGGGGAGGGCGTTGCCCTGGCGGATGGCATCGATCTCGGCCCGCAACCGGCGGTTCTCCTCGGCCAGTGAGTGTTCACCCCTGCTCCGAGAGGACAGCGAGGGGTCGTGCTCCCACCAGTCGATGCCCATCTCCTTCGCTTTGTCGACGGAGGCGACCAGGAGGCGCAGCTTTATGGTCAACAACTCGATGTCGAGAAGGTTGATCTGTATGTCGCCTGCGATGACGATGCCCTTGTCGAGAACCCGTTCAAGGATGTCGGCGAGATTCGCGGAGGAGCCCTGCCCGTAGGGGGGCGCTGCTCGGGACGGATAGGAACCAAGCCTGTTGGCCAGGGGTTCAGTCACGGTTGCGGCCTCGTATTCCCTCGCGCCGGATCAGGAGTGTCAGCCCTGCCGATAGGCACGGATCTCCTCCAGCCGGTCGAGCAGTTCGTCCTCACGCCGGTCGAACGTCTCCTCGTCGATGTCGCCTGCGATGAGGAGACGTTCGAGCTCGGCGAGTTCGCGGTGCACCGGCGCGGGGTCGTAGTACTGGTTCTCGGCTTCCTCCCGGACGCGCTCCACCACCCATACGACGCCGCGCACGGGCGCCAGGGGAAGGGTGACGAGCTGTGTGAGCAGGCCCATGAGAACTCCTCAGACGAAGCTGTAGGGGGGCAGGGGGCCGTTGAGCCGGAAGTCGAAGTCGTCGCCCATCTGGTGGGCGAAGCTCAACTCCGAGGTGACGAATGCCTCTTCCTGGTCCTCGGTCACCAGGAACGACACGTTGAGAAAGTCCGAACCCGTCGGCTGGGATGTTTCGAGCGTCCGGGCGAAGGGGCGCAGTGCTTCGATCACACCCGCCGCCAACGTCTCTTGCCGTGCCTGCACCTCTTGGGCGACCAGCTCACCGAGTTGCAGCGATGCGTCGGGGTCGGCGGTGCCGCCGCGGATCTCTTCATTGAGTTCTCGCGCCATGTCCGACTCCTGCAGGACCTGCCGCAGCAGCGCGTCTTCGTCCTGCGATGCCTTGAGGTGGTACTCGGTGCACCCCTCCAGTACTTGAAGCCGGTCCGTATAGTCCGCGGCATTCTGCTCCAGAGCCAGCAGGATGGCCTCGTCGTTCTCGGCGATGAGGCCGAACCGCATGGGGAGCACGGTGCCGTCAGCCATGAGGCGCTTCTGTACTTCCTGGTGCGCGATGATGTCGCGGCGCTTGGGGCGTAGATCCTCCGGCGCATCGCTGACCACCGCGCACAGCGGTCCCGCCGTCACTGCCCGCAAGGCCGCCGGTGACTCACCGACTCCGCCGAGACCGTCGAGGTGGAGCGGGTGCTGCTTGCCGGTGATGGAGTAGATGTATACGGCCATGGCTCATTCCTTCTCGCCGGGTGAGCCTTATTCGCGCTCACGTCGGGAGGTGCGCCGAGCCGGCCGCCGTCGCCTCTCCACGGGTTCCTTTTCCTTGCCCTCTTCTTCTTCCTCCTCCTCTTCCTCCTCGTCGTCACGACCGGTGATCCCCTTGAGGGAATCGGTGACCGCTTCCGCCGCGCCTGAGAGGGCCCCCTTGGATTTGCCCTTGGCCCCGCTCTCCACCGTCTCTCCGACGATGTCGGTCAACTGGGCGGGTGCCTTCCTCCCGGTCTCGAGGTCGAGACGGTTGCATGCCTCGGCGAAACGCAGATAGGTGTCGACGCTGGCCACGACGATACGAGCGTCGATCTTGAGGATTTCGATCCCCACCAGTGACACGCGGACGAAGACGTCGATGACAAGCCCGCGATCCAGAATGAGTTCCAAGACGTCGTAGAGGCTGGTGCCACCGCCACCACCGCGCGCGACAACGCCTCCACTCTGCGGCACCACCGTCATGGCGCCTCCCTTCATGGCCGTTGCGGCCTCAGCCCAGCCGGTCGATCTGGCCGCGGCTGTAGCGACGCGTCCTTCGGTACTCCACCAGGTCGCCTTCCTTATCCAGCGTCACTCGGTAGGTAGCCATCACGCTCGTGGTTTCGGGGACGCGTTCCAGTTCGAGTACCTCCACGTCGGCCTCCCAACCGGCCTCGGTGGATTTCAGTGCCGAGACGGACTCGGGGGCCCGGCCGAGCAACTCCTGAAGTTGTTCGACTGCGGAACGAATGGCCCAGGCTGCGTTGCCCTTGCCGGAGCGTCGCCGGGGGCCACCTGTGGTCCCCCGGTCCGTGCTGCGGCCACCGCTGCTGGATCGTCGCCGGGGTTCTGCTGCGGCCATGGTCTCTCCGATGGTCGGAGCGCGCGCCAGACTCCACGCACGAACACTATAATTCCATCATATAGGGGTACATATGGTCGGGCATGGATGGCTTTGAGCGAACCTGCCCGGTGGGGTCACGACCTGCCCCGGTGGGGCCGCATGGCGTGTTCGGGGTGCTCTCAGCGGGCCGAGAGACGCGTCGCGTGCGATCCGCTTCTGTCTCAATCACTGGTTGAGCAGGGGACGTTGGCCCGTATTCGAGTGTGTTCACCTCCCCTTTCCGAAGGGAACCGGCTCATGAACGACACGACCAAGATCGGCCTCGCAGCCGCGGTCGCAGCTGGCTATGTGCTCGGACGTACGAAGAAAGCCCGCGTCGCCTTCGGGCTGGCAACCTATCTCGCAGGTCGCCGATTTGGGCTCGATCCGCAGCAGCTGATGACGGCCGGTCTGCAGAAACTCGGTGACGTTCCTGGGGTCGCCGAGCTGAACGAGCAGGTGCGCGGCGAACTACTGGACGCCGGACGCAAAGCCCTGGCCGCCACCGCCGACCGGCGCCTCGCCGACCTCGCCGACTCTCTCCATGAGCGCACGCTGCGCATCGGCGAGGAGAAGGGCGAGGAGGAAGAGGGCGAGGAAGAGCCGGAGGAGGGCGAGGACCGCTACGAAGACGAGGAGGAACCGGAGGAGGAAGAGGGCGAGGAAGAGCCTGAGGGGGAATTCGAAGAAGAGGAAGAAGAACCAGAGGAAGAAGAACCAGAGGCAGAAGCGGAGGAGGAAGAAGAAGAGGAGGAAGAGCCAGAGGAAGAGGCTGAGGAGGAGCCGCCACGGCGTCGTCGCCACCGCGTAGCGGGACAGAAGCACCCGGCCACACCCTCTCCACGTAGGGCGGCCGCCAAGGAAGCTGCTCCGGCGAGGAAGAGGACTCCTGCGAGGAGGCCTCCCGAGAAGAAGGCTCCCGTGAAGAAGACCGCGGCGCACAGGCCCCCGGCCAAGAAGTCGGCAGCGCAGAGGCCCGCGGCCAAGAAGACCGCCGCCAAGAAGTCCGCGCCGGCGAAGCGGACCGCGAAGAAGTCTGCGCCCCCTGCCAAGAAGGCGGCGGCGAAGAGGGCACCGGCGAAGAGCGCGTCCGCGAAGAAGGCTCCGTCCAAGAAGGCGGCTCCCGCGAAGAAGGCGACTGCCAAGAAGACTCCCACGCGGCGGAGGTAGGTCATGGCCGACAAAGAGCGTGACTCCAGCCGGGGAGAGGGTTCCGGCCTCGAAATGTTGCGCGACGAACTGACCGACTTCCTCGGTGCTCAGGTCGAACATCTCGTCGACAAGGCCGGGGAGAAGTTGGGGGATGTCACCGACCAACTCCTTGATACGGCCGAGAACGGCGGATCTCTTGTCGGCATCGGCGGACGCATCCTCCAAGGTGACTCCCCCTTGAAGGCGTTCGTCGGTGAGAAGGCCAAGGGCCTCAAAGACAATGTGATGGACAAGGTCAAGAACGTTTTCGGCGGAGGACGCGGAGGCAAGTCCGGCAGCACCAAGGTGATGAACATCATTGAAGTGCTGGACGTGGGTGTGCCGATCCGCGTGGTGTACAACTACTGGACCCAGTACGAGGAGTTCAGCGACTTCACCAAAGGCGTACGGAGTGTGTCCCGGAACGACGAGACCGCCAGTGACTGGAAGGTGAAGGTTGGTCCCTCGACTCGCGGTTGGAAGGCGACAGTTCAGGAACAGGTGCCGGACGAGCGCATCGTGTGGAGCTCCGAGGGCGCGAAGGGCACTACTCACGGCTGTGTCAGTTTCCACGAACTCACGCCCGACCTGACGCGGATCGTGCTTGTCGTCGAGTACTACCCATCAGGTCTCTTCGAGAAGACGGGCAACCTGTGGCGTGCCCAAGGACGCCGTTTGCGGCTGGACTTCAAGAACTTCCAGCGCTACGTCACGTTCGCGGACGAGGAAGTCGAGGGCTGGCGCGGAGAGATCCGCGACGGCGAGGTGATCCGCAGCCACGAGGAAGCCCTGGAAGAGGAGGAAGCGGCAGGGGAGGACGAGGAGCAGGAGGCGTACGAAGAAGAAGACGAGGAGACGCCCGACGAAGAAGGGGAAGAAGAGGAGTACGACGAGGAGGAGCCAGAGGACGAGTACGACGAGGAGGGCGAGGCCTGAAACGGCCCGAGCCGAGCGATTCCCCGGACCTGCTTCGGGAGTCGGCTGGCGTTCGGCTCATGGGCGGGCTCGTACGGTCTGACCAGTACCGGCGGGCGCCAGTACTGAGCCCCAAGGCGTACGGGCCGGCCGTACGCCCGCGATCAGTGCCCGCTCCGCTTACGAAGGTGGCCCGTCGCCCTTTCCGTCACCTCATGTGCTTTGGCGCGCAGCTGTTCCCCACGCCCAGCCTGCTGCATCGATGAGTCCCCCAGGGCCTTGCCGAGAGTCTCCTTCATCTTGCCCCTGATCTGGTGCACCTTCGCATGGGCCTTGGCCATCAGAATCGCCGTCCTCTCGAAGACGCTGGGAAACGCGGCCCGTCCAGGACCGACACATCCTTGTTCACCGTGCGCCTGCCCGCGGGGCCCGGCAACTGGGAGCGCTTCGGTGCCTGCGTCGGCAGCGTCGACGTCGACCATTCCTTCTTCCGGGGATCGAGGTCTCACTGGTCGCGGATATCGCGGGCCAACAAGCCCTGCATCGAAAGGAGTTCTCGGATGGTCCACAGGATGGATGGTCGGTCTCCTGCCTTACTGCGCGCGGTGCGGTTTGTGGTGGGCGACCTGTAGCCGGACCTCGGTGTGCATGTGGGGAGAGCCGGTGGACCGACGAGCGGTACGGAGCGGGCCTTCGCACAGGGCGTCGAGGGTGGCGCCGGGTGCACCTTGGGGGGTGAGAGCAAGCACGATGTGGGTGCGGGGGTGGGCAGCGCGGCCAGTGATGTGTACGGCCGCCTGCTCAACCCCGGGCAGGGCACCGGATTCGGCGGCGATCGCGTCGCTGAGCGCGTGGTCGCGCAGTTCGACGCCTTCCTGCGGGGGTGTGCCGCCGACGGGCAGCGCTCCGGGGTGGCGTCGGTGCAGTTGGACGAGCAGCCACCAAAGGGCGAGCAGGGCGACGATCGTGAGGGCGGCGATGACGGCGGGCCACCACCACCAGCCCTGACCGCTCCAGCGGGCCCGGTCGGCGGACCCGAGCAGGACGTCGTGCGGGGTGGTCAGGGGCCAGCCGACGGGCGGGACCAGATCGTGTCGCCGGTAGACGTCGAGCCCGGCGAAGAGAATCAGCAGACCGCCGCCGAGCAGTACCAGTCCGGCGAGGGCCAGCAGACCGCGGTTGAGTACGGTTCGCGGCGTCATGATGTGGGCTCCGGTGTTGGGGGATTTCGCTCAGTCGGTGCGTCGCCGCACTCGTACGACGACGCGGGGAGGTCGGGAGAGCGCGAACCGGTCGCGCTCCTCGTCGAGGACCGCGGTGAGGTCGTCCTTCACCTGCTGGGGGTCGCGGAAGCGGACGTCCGCGCGGGCCTTGACGCGGTGGCGGCGCACCCGGATGCGAGCAGTGCTGACTCCCGGGACCCGCATGGCGGCGTCGCGCAGCAGGTCGGCGGCGCCGTCGCGGTCCAGGGAGGCCCGCAGCCCGGGCGCGGGGGAGTGCAGGGGCAGCCAGTGACGTAGGCCGGGGGTGAGGGCCAGAACGATCAGCCAGATGCCGAGCGCGGCGGCCACGGCGGCCCCCGTGAGCACCCACACGTCGTCCAAGGGGCGGGTGGCCAGTTCGTCGGCCAGGTGCCGTCGCCAGGCGCCCGCGGGGCGTCCTGCCTGTACGGCGACGACGTCGAACAGCGCCGCGGCCGCCGCCACGAGAATCACCGAGGCGACCAGTGCGGCCGGAATGCGGCGCGCGGACCACGGGCGGTGGGTCCGGTGTCGTCTGTCGTGCTCGCCCGTCGCCAAGTCCGGCGGAAGGGGCGCGTCGTGTTCGGGTGGACCGGGCTCTCTCGGCTCCTCCGGCTCCTCAAGCTCCTTCGTCATCGGTGCGGTGGCACGGCGCGCGGATGGCGTGGAGCTGCATGCGGGAGGGTCCGGGTCGGGTGTCATTCCGGTCCTCCTTTCTTCGCGGTGTGCCATGCGGCCCGGGCCGCGAGGCGCCTCATCGGACCCGTCCCCGGTTAGCGTCGGCGGCGGTCACCAGCCGCCGGACGGTGAGGGTGACTTCTCCCACCTCCAAGCCGGTCAGCTGAGTCACCCGTTCGGCGACGTCGCGCTGGATCCGCACGCAGACGTGGGGGATGTCGGTGGGGTAGGGCAGGTCCATGGCCAGGTGCAGGCGCACCGATCCGGTACGGACAGCTGCGGAGGCGCTGGGTGCCGCCGGCCCGCTCCGGTCGGGCGGTATGGCGGCGCGCCGGGACTGGGCTGTGCGTGCGGCCCTGGCGGCGATACGGGCGACCACCCTTTCCGGGATGACGGTGGCGCCCCGTTCGGCCGGAGGCGGCAGCTCGGGGGATCGCCTGGGTGGGCCAGCCTCTTCGCCAGGGGGTTGGGAACCGGGCCGGGTACTCACCGCTGCCTCCGCATATGGAGGTCGAGGTCGCCCTGCACGACGAGGCCGACGATCAGTCCCACCGCACCCAGAACCAGAACCAGCAGGAATGCCCAGAAGCCTCCGAAGTATCCGGCGAAGCCCAGAGCCACGCCGGCCGCGAGGCCCGTCGTCGCTGCGTTCATCATCCACTCACCCGTCTCGCGAACGTGATCGTCCGTGTGAGCACCCGCTCATGCCCAGGGCATGGCCGTGGTCACGGCGGTCGGTCACCGCACGCGGCCCTCGTCCCGCTCGGCCTCTTCCTCCTCGTCGGGGAGGTGGACGTCGTCGACGGCGATGTTCACCTCGACGACCTCCAGTCCCGTCATTCGTTCCAGGGCGCTGATCACGTTGGTGCGTACGGCGCCGGCGACGTCGACGATGGAGACGCCGTACTCGACGACGACGTCCAGGTCCACCGCGGCCTGGCGCTCGCCGACCTCGACCTTCACTCCGCGCGTGACGCCTCCGCCTCCGCCGGGGACACGTTCCCGCATCGCGCCGAAGGCGCGGGCCATCCCCGCTCCCATGCTGTGGATGCCCGGTACCTCGCGTGTGGCCATGCCCGCGATCTTGGCCACCACACCGTCCGCGATGGTGGTCTTCCCCCGTGTCTCGGCCGGTGCTCCGGCCCCGGTACGGCCCTTCAGGGCGCTCACGCCTGTGTCGGGCCGGCTGCCCCCGCTGACGCTGGTGATGTTGTCCGTCATGGCGGTCGCCTCGAGTGGCTCGGTGTGACACCCGCGTGGTGTCTCTCAAGAGGTTGGACACCCGGGGCGGCGTACCTCTCACAGACGTGACGTGTGATGTGCATCACACGGGTGTGGCAGGGGTACACGCTCTTTCCGAGCCCCCTGCGAGAGCGTCATGATTCAACGTATTGCTTTCCCACGGCTGGGATGCGACCTGCCGGACGGAGTGCTTGCCGTGCGGGCGGCCGAGGGAGACGAAGACTCCTTCGCCGTTCTCGTCCAGCGGCACAACCGGTCCCTCCTGGCCCTGGCCCGTGGCCTGCTCGGCAACCCCCAGGACGCCGAAGAGGCCGTTCAGGACGCCTTCGTCAGCGCCTGGCGGCGTCTACCGGAGTACCGTCACAACGCGGAGTTCAGCACCTGGATGTACCGGATCACCATCAACCGCTGCTTGACCATGCGACGGCGGCGCCGACCGCCGCCCCTCCCCCTGGACACCGTCGCCGAACCCGCGACGGGCGACGCGAGGAGCCAGCCCGCCCGGTCCGCCGAGCAGGACGCGGCCACCGAGGCCCTGTCCCGCGCGCTTGCCGAGCTGGACGCCGACCAGCGGACCTGCTGGATCCTGCGTGAACTGCAGGGCCTGCCCTACAACGAGATCGCCCACGTGACACGGACCAGTGAGCAGACGGTGCGCGGCAGACTGTTCAGAGCACGCCGATCCCTGCAGGAGGCGATGGGCCCATGGCGCTAGACGACCCGCAGGCCCGGCCGTCCGGACCGCCCCATGCGGACGGGCCTCGCACCAGCCCCATGGACGCCGACGTGCCCCCGTTCGCGGATGATGAGGTACTGCCCTGCGGCCGACTGCTCAGCCGGGTCTGGGAACAGGTGCAGGACGCCGCGCCGGCCGCGGACCCGCACACGGTGTCCTGTCCCCACTGCCGCGAGGCGGCCGAGGGACTGGCCACAGTGAACGCGGCTGCCCGGGCGCTGCGTGAGAAAGACCCTCCCGGCCTGCAGGCACTCGCCGACCGTGTCATGAACGTCGTCAGGGCAGAGATCCGGCTCGGACGGCTGCTGCCCCTGGCCGACCCGGACCGGGACCTGCGAATCGCCGAGAACGCTGCCGCGAAGGTACTGCGGCAGGCCGCGGACACGGTCCCCGGGGTGAGGGCCGCGACCTGTCGGCTCGTACCCGCGGACCATGGCACCGAGGTGCGGGTGACCATGGCCCTGGCCGCTGCCCTCGACCGCCCGCTGCCCGACCGGGTTGATCAGGTACGCCAATCGGTCCTCGACTCGGCCGGACGGGATCTGGGTCTGGCAGTGACGGCCGTCGACATCACCGTGGTCGACGTTCTGGAGCTGTGGCCACCCCTGAGCGCCGGCGACCCTACGGGCGGGGGCACGTGATGACCGCCTCCGGCACGACCATGCTCCTCGGCGTCGCGGCCGAGGCAGCCCTCGCGGTTCCCGGCGTGAATGGCCTGCAACCCCGCCTGGCCCACTGTCTCGCGGCAGCCGCCGCGCCCACCCGGACGGACACCATGCCACACCGCATGCCGCCCGAGGCGGGCATCCGCGCCGACCGGGCGCCGGCCGGTTCGGGATGGCGCATCGAGGTGCGCTGTGTCCTGGCCGAGGACCACCGAGCCCTGGACACCGCCAAGAACGTCCACGACCGGGTACGGACCGCCGTCACCTCCCACCTCGCCACCCACGGCGTCGCGGAGCCGGTCACCGTCACGGTCACGGTGACGCGTATCGCCGCCCGAGCCGCCACGGTATGAGTGCCCAGAGCACCGGCGAAGGCCCTTCACGACCATGGCCTCCGGTGCGGTCCTCGGCCAGGCCTCCTGTCGGAGGCTGCATATGCGGCGTGACCTGGCGCTCTGTCGCACCCGAGGGGTGGAGCTGAGGCCAGTGGTCCGTATCCGGTCCACACGCAGCACGCAGCACCTCGTCGATTCCGAAGGCGCGGTCCTCGCCGAGCTGAGCCTCGACAAAGTCCGCGCGGAGTCCCTTCTGGCCACGGCCACACCGGCCTCATGGACTGAGGTGGAGGTCGAACTCGCCGAGGACGCCGATCCCTTGCTGCTCGACCTCGTGGACGAGGTGCTGCGCAAGAAGGGCATCGACCGTGCGAGTAGTCCGTCCAAGCTGAGCCGGGCCCTGGAGGAAACAGGAACGGGAGCGTGGCGTCTGCCGGACGCACGTGCCGAGGTCGTCGTATCCGGCTCGGCCGCCGAAGAGGTCCTCCGGTATGTGGACGGACATGTGCACGCCCTGGTGGACCTCGATCCCGCGGTACGCCGCGGCCTGCCGGACTCGGTGCACAGGATGCGCGTCACCTGCCGCCGACCGCGCAGCACCCTGCGTTCCTACCGGGCGGTGCTGGAGCGTCAGGTCACCGATCCGATCCACGAGGAGCCGACAGCTGACCGGAGCCGATCGGCCGGCGCGTGGCCGGGCCGCCATGTCGGCGCACACGGCAGCTCAGGCCGCACTCCGACACCGCCGACCGGGTGGTCGAGACACGGTGTGCGCCATGGGAGTGCGACAAGGACGGGCTGCGCACCGCATGGACCGAGGCTCGCCGCTGCAGGGGACTCGACCTGCTGACCAAGGCCCGCCTCCACCCGATCGGGTCAGAAACAGACGAGACTGCCCTACCCGCCGAACTCACCGCACAGCCCACAAGTGAGCTCACCGAGTGGCCGTGGATCCACCACTCCAGCGGACGTGCCCCATCTCCGCCGGGCGGGATTGCTTCCACCCTGTCCCTCTCGGGCCTTGCCGCGAAGCTGTTCGCCGGCCTGGCCGCTGCATGGGTTGGTAGCCCAGGACTTTACCGAGAGGCCTCCCTCATCTCGCCCTCGATCTGTTTCGTCCTGGCATTTCTTGGTGCTGCCGCATTTCGCGGACACGGCTGCGCCACCGCCTTGTGGCTCGGTTGCGGAGCCGTCGTGCCCAGCGCATGGTTTAAGCAACAATTCGAGCCTCATTGGAGGGCAACGAGTCATGAGCAAGGCGAAGGCAAAGGCCAAGCAGGTCAAAGGAAAGATGAAAGAGACCACTGGCAAGGCCGTGGACGACGAGGGCATGCAGGCCGAAGGCCGTGGTGAGCAGATCGTCGGTAAGACGCAGGAGACCGCGGAAAAGGCGGCGGACCGTGTGAAGAGGACCGGCCGGTAGGACTGCTCGCTCCGGCGACACATTCGACGGGACGCACCGAGCCGAGCGAACGCCGAGTCCGAAGATCTCGTCGGTCGGCACCACCTGTGGTTCGGCTGCGTGAGCCGAATCGAGGCGGTCGGACAGCCCCGACCGCCTCGGTCTGTTGCGCGCCACGGCAGGCAGTTCGACTCGTCTGGCGTCGGTCGCTGCGCGGTGCGCGCGGAACAGCGGTTGCCGCTCGTTCGAAGGGGCACCCGGCTCTTGGGCGACCACCGAGTCCGGAGCCGACCCATGCCCCATGATGACAGTGGTGTCAGGCAGGTCAGGCGGTACGACGATGAAGAGCGACGCAGTACTGCACGGTGAGGTCACCGCCAGTCACTCGGTGTTCGGAGCACCCTGCTGGGTCAGCCTGGCCACACGCGATCTGCAGGCGGCGGAGGACTTCTACCGCGCCGTGCTGGGCTGGGAGTGGCGCATGGGCCGCACGCTGGGAGACCAGTACCGGGTCGCGAGCGTGCAGCGGGTCCCGGTCGCAGGGATCTCGGAGGTGAACTTCGGGGTGAACACGGCCGTCGCGTGGACGCCGTATTTCGCGGTGGCGAGTGCGGACGAGACGGTGTCCCGCAGTCAGGAGCGCGGGGGTACGACCGCGGTGGGGCCGCTGTCGTTC